>NZ_JAMYKZ010000007.1:0-354983 GCF_040317735.1 Mesorhizobium sp. M1399 | reverse complement strand
ATCGGTCGAGCGGCGAAGTGCCGCCCACAAGCTTGGTGCCTAGAAAAGCCTCCGCCAAGCTCAACTGGCCCGTCTGCTTCACTGCCATCGCGATTCCCTCAGACCGTCCACCTCAGAGAATCACAATCAGCGAATTACGCAACAGGCCCACAAGGGGAGAAGGGAAGAGCAGCACGCCCTCCCCCTCAAGCCCGCCTCGATTGCTCCAGCTCTCGACCGTTGAGCAGGCGCGCCTCGGCGCGGGCTCGCTGCCGGTCGTCGATGAAGGCAGCCTGGATCGAAACGGCGGCGCCCGGCAGGCCGTCGGCCCGGCAGGCCTTGCAGATCAGGCGCCCGGAAAGTGCTGATAGCGGTGTCTCCGGCCTCACCCCATGCCGCTTGAGCTCGGCCGGCTTCCACCACCTGTTGCGGCCGCAATCGATGCACTCGACGGCAATCGAGACGACATCGGCGATCGTCGCTTCCTTGCCCGCTAATGCCATGGCCATCCCCATCGTTGTTCCTGCTTTGTTCACATTATCGGTTTTCGAGGCGGAGTCGAGTCGGTTCCGCTTACACCAACGTGAAAGTTTCACTTGTTCATTTATTTGAGTTATGCTTCTATACCATGCAAGCTGGAATCGGCGCAGCCGCGGCCGCTCCGTCCACCGAATGCAAGGGAGTGACGATGGACCTCGCCCAGGCCTGCGGTTATGCCGGCGACAGCCCGGCCATGCTTGCCGCCTTCGCGGCCATCCGCCAGGACGGCATCCGCACGGCGCGCCAGGGCCATCGCCAGCGCAAGGCGGCGATCGACCGGATGAAGCCGAGCCGCGCTTTGTTCCTGGCGGCGATCCGCCCGGCGCAGTCGGCCGAGGAGGCGATCGAGGACGCCGCCCGCTTCCTGTCGATGTTCCGCAACATGCCGCACTGGCGACAGGAAAGGCGCAGCGCCGACCTCGCCCGCGCCAGGCAGCAGCGCCTCTTCGCCCGCTTCTTCCGCCGCTACGGCTATCGCCTCTGGGCGTTGGAGGCCGCCTGAAGACGCGCGCCCCCCTTGCAGTCAAAACGGATATTGCGATCGCCAACACTGCGCCGTATGTCTCCGCGCGATGAGCGAGATCGAATTCCGTCGTGCCCAGGCGCCCGACCTGCCGGCGATCGTTGCAATGCTTGCCGACGATGCGCTCGGCGCAGACCGGGAAGACCCGTCCCCGCCGCTCGCGCCATCCTATCTCGATGCCTTCAGCGCGATCGATGCCTATCCCAACCAGTTGCTGGCCGTGGCCGTCGAGGCCGGGCAATTGGTCGGAACGCTGCAACTCAGCTTCCTTCCAGGCATTTCGAGGAAAGGCGCCTGGCGCGGCCAGATCGAAGGCGTTCGCGTCGCCCGGCAATGGCGCTCTCGCGGCGTCGGCAAGCTGATGATCGAATGGGCGATTGAAGCGTGCCGTTCGCGCGGCTGCAGCCTCATTCAGCTCACCACGGACAACAGTCGACGGGAAGCGCCCACCTTCTACGAGCGCCTCGGTTTCACCGCCAGCCATCTCGGCTACAAGATGGCGCTGTAGGTCGCTGCAGCAGGCGCCGTCGGCGAAGCTGCCGATCTCCCCCCTTGCGGGGGAGATGCCCGGCAGGGCAGAGGGGGGTGCTGTCCCTCCGACCTGTCAACCAATCGGAGCCAAACCCTCAGGCTGATTCGAGTTGGCAACAACTGAAGTCGAAGTTGGCGATCCGTCCCACCCCCCTCTGTCCTGCCGGACATCTCCCCCGCAAGGGGGGAGATTGGATGTTGCTTCGACTTTCGCCAACCACCAACGCTGGAACGCAGGCAGACAGAGGGCGCCAAACTGAAACAATTGCCCTTCACCTGCCCTCCGCGCCGCTTGACAATCCGCCCACAATGTTCTCTTTATGTTCTCATCAAAACTCTAGACAAGGCGGCGTTCGAACCGCCGCGGGCGAACGGGCCGGATGGAAGCCAACATCCTTCACGCGGATCTGGATGCCTTCTATGCCTCGGTCGAACAACTGCTCGACCCGGCCTTGCGCGGCAAGCCGATTGCCGTCGGCGGCGGGGTAGTGCTCGCCGCATCCTATGAAGCCAAGGCGTTCGGCGTGCGCGGCGGCATGCCGGGACGGCGGGCGCAGGAACTCTGCCCGCAACTCATTTTCGTCGGCGGCCATTTCAAGGACTATCAGCGGCTGGGCGATGCGGCAATCAAGGTGCTGGGCGATTTCACGCCGGTGGTCGAGCGAATTTCCATCGACGAGGCCTTTGCCGACGTCGCCGGCTGCACCCACCTGTTCGGCTCGCCGGCCGAGATCGCCGGCAAGATCCGCCACCGCGTGCGGGCAGAGCTCGGCCTGCCGATCTCGGTCGGCGTAGCCCGCACCAAGCATCTGGCCAAGATCGCCTCACAGGTCGCAAAACCCGACGGGCTGGTGGTGGTCGATCCGCGCCACGAGCTGGAGTTCCTGCACCACCTGCCGGTCGAGCTGATGTGGGGTGTCGGCCCGGTCACCAGGGAGCGGCTGGCCGGCATCGGCGTCAACACCATCGGCGAGCTGGCGAAGACCAACGATGGCGCGCTGGAGCGCCTGCTCGGGCCGGCGGCGGGAGAAAAACTCAACGCGCTGGCGTGGAACCGCGATCCGCGTAAGCTGGAGACGCAGCGCCGGGCGCGCTCGGCCGGCGCGCAATCGGCGCTCGGCCGAAAACCGGCCGAGGAGCAGGTCTTCGTGCCTGCGCTGCTGCATCTGGCCGATAGGGTCGCCACAAGATTGCGGGCGAAATCCCGCCCCGGCCGCACGGTGACGGTTCGCGTCCGCTTTGCCGACCTGCGCTCGATGACGCGCTCGATCACGCTCGACCAGCCGATATCGGCAACCGCCATGCTGGCCGAGATCGCCGAGGCGCTGGTGCGCAAGGTGCTCATCGACCATCCGCACGAAAAGACAATCTCGCTGCTGGCGATCGCTGTCTCGCATCTGGAGCAGCATGCCGGCCTGCAACTGGAACTGCCGCTCGGGCTCGCCGACGACCGCTGCCGCCCCGGCACCAGGAAGGGCGCGGCGCGCTGGACCGCAGATCGCGCCGTCGACAAGATCCGCGACCGCTTCGGCTGGGAGGCGGTCGGCTACGCCTCGGTCGCGCTCGGACTGTCGCGGTCCGTTCCCGACGCGTTTCGCGAGCTCGCCGAAAAGGAATTGTGAGCTGCGCGGCCGGGGCGAAAAAAGATTATCCGGCAGGAGCCAGGGGCGATACGGCCGGCCCGTTCAAAGCCGTGCCATCGACGGCAAAATGCGAGCCGTGGCAGGGGCAGTCCCAGCAGCGTTCCAGCGAGTTCCAATGGACATGGCAGCCGACATGGGTACATGCGGCCGAGCGTTTGTAGAGCGTGCCGTCCTCGTCGCGAAAGGCCGCGACTTTGGTAAGACCTTCGCGGACGATGGCGCCCTGCCCCGGCCGCAGCTTGTCGGCGGAATCGATTTCACCAGGCGCGACATACTCGGCAAAACTCCTGATCGCTGTCGCATTCTCCGCTAGATAATCGGCGATCGCCCGTACCGTCTTGCGAGAGGGTTCGTAAAGTTCCCGCCAGGGGCTTTCCCCCTTCAGAATCAGGTCCGAAATCAACAGGCCTGCCACGACCCCATGGGTGATGCCCTGGCCGGAATCGCCGGTAGCAACGAAGACTCGCCGATCACCGGGATTGCGGCCGATGAACCCGGCATAGTCGACCGTCTCCATCACCTGCCCGGACCATCGATTGGCTTCCGCGCCGAGATCGGGCACCAATTTTTTGATCCAGGCCGCCAGGGCCGTGAAGCGGTGGTCGGCGTCGTCGGCCTGCCCTGTCTTATGGTCTTCACCACCGACGATCAGAAAGTCGGTCTTGCCTTCGCCAGGCTGCAGACGGACGTAGTGATAGGGGTCCAGCGTGTCCCAATAGAGTGCATCCGGCAAAACGTCGCGCGCGATCTCGAACGACATGGCGTAGGTCCGATACGGCGCCTGCTTGGTATGGAGCGCGACCCGATCGTTGATCGGCGAGTTGGTGGCGACAACGGCCGACCTGGCAGACACGGCAAAGCCCGAGACCGTGCTTACGCGCACGCCGCCGTCGGTCTCCTCGACCTTATCGACGATGGTCTCCGCATAAAGCGCGCCGCCGTGCGCGCGGATGCCGGCAGCCAGCCCGCGGAGATATTTGAGCGGGTGGAATGTCGCCTGATTGGCGTAGCGAAGGATCGGTGCATCCGAAAAGCCTGCAAACGGCACGCCTGCGGTTTTCTCGACGTCGACCCCGATCTTCAGAGCGGCGTCCAGTTCGCGCTCGATGACGGATTCCTTCCTGCCCGACGCCGGAAACAGAAAACCGTCGAGGCGGCGGAAATCACACGCCATACCCTCCGCCTCCAGGATCGATTGGATACGGTCAATAGCGGCCGACTGGCTTTGATAGTAAATCCGCGCCAGTTCCTCGCCGCGCAATTTGATCAGTTCCGAAAAATAGTCATCGCAGATCGATGACAGGTGCGCGGTGGTGCGGGCCGTCATGCCGCTTCCGATCCGGCCGCGATCGAGCACCGCCACCTTTTGCCCGGCGATGGCCAGTTCGTAGGCGACCGACAGTCCGACAATGCCAGATCCGACGACCACGACATCGACCTGTTCACTCCGCTCGAGCGGAACCGCATCAGGCGCGACTTCGGTTCTCGCCCAAACGGATACAGTCCTTTCGTCGCCGACATTCATGGCGGAGCCCTTCATACCCGACATTCGGATAAACGGACGCCAGGATTCAAAGTTCCTTGACGCCTGAATGCCTGCGTAAGCTTGACGTCACCGCCGGTCCGCCCCGACGCGTTGTGAGCCGGCCTGGCTGGGGCGGTGCACTTGGCGCCAGGAGCGATCGTTTCCTGCAAATGCGACATTCGAGGCGGCCCTGGTCGTCAGACCAAAAGCGTTGCGCTGCCCCAGGCGATCAGGGCGATGCCGGCCGCCCGGCCAACCCACTGGCCGACAGGAAACACCTTTTCAACCAGCACCAGAATAGCGAGCCCGGCAACCCACACCAGATTCATTATGCCACCCACGAACAACAACGCCATCAGCATCCAGCAGCATCCGACACAAAACGCCCCGTGCAGTGCGCCCAAACGCAGCGCGCCAAGCGCGTGGGGACGCCAGTGTCGGGAAAGGAATGCTGTTGGTGCCCTGCAATGCGACAGGCAGGCGTTCTTGAGCGGCGAGAGCTGATACAGGCCCGCGGCGATCAGGACGATGCCCGAAAGCCAGCGGCTCTGCGAACTCATCATCGCCGCGGTAACGACCGCCTCGCGTTCGAGCAGCCAATGCAACGCAGCTGCCGCGACGGAGAACCCCAGCCAGACCAGGAGGTAGCCTGCCATAAATACGCCGGTGGGCGCGAGCTTGTCCTGGATCTGCCCTTGTGCGAGCGCATGGCGATGCACGCGCGCATAGAGCAGGACAGTCGGCGCCGCGCTCGGAGACATCATGGCGATCATCATGACCCACCACATGGCGATCATCAGCGCCCAGTTCGCCGCCCCCCAGACCCGCGGTTCCGTCGCCGTGGCCATTGCGCTCATGTCCATGCCGGGCATGTCCATGCCAGACATATCGGAGGTCATGTCGGCGGTTTGCTGGTGGGGGAATAGCGCGACCCTCGTCATCTCCCACGCATTCATGCCGAGCCCTGCACCGGCGACGATATAAAGCCAGCCCAGCAGGCACAGCGCCGCCACGCCCGCAATCGTGATGACGCGGTCGCGTCTGAGCAGCCGTTCCAGTGGCGACCCACCGTCCATGCGGCGCGTCAGGCCCGCACCACCCCGTGATTGTTGAGATGCAGCCGGGCGAACTGGCCGTAACTGTCCTTCATATTCACCTGAACCGGCCCGCTGGTTGTGCTTGAAGCGCTGCCGATCTCGGCGACCGCATATTCGAAGCCGTTCGGCAACACGATCTGAGCGCGCGAGTCCGCGCCCGTCACCTTGTTGCGAATTGGTTCGCCGACCGTTTCGATGTAGTCCTTGACGAAGATGCGGCCCCTGCGGCCGTCGATATCGAGGTCGAGATCGATCTTGGTGAAAACCGGCTCATTCATTTTTGTCACGGTTGAGGCGTAGACGGCGAACATCGTCGCGAACGGGTCGGTGTCCTGGCCGGTCATGATGCGCAGCAGCGCTTGACGCTGCCGGTCGGTTGCATTCTCGTCGACGAAAGCGATGGCTTCGCCATTGCCTTCGTGGATCGCGCCAGGCCATTTGAAGATCGCAGCGATCCGCAGGCCGTCGAGAGCGGTTTCGCCATGATGACCTTCGTCAATCTGGATGCCCGCCACCGCATGGCAATGGCCTTTGTCGGGCAGCGCATTGAATTGACAGTTGCAGCCATATTCGCAGGTGCAATTGACGAGTTCCCGTCCCTTGATTTCCCAAGACGTCATGCTGTCCTCCCTGATGCGAAGTATTAGACCATCATCATACACCTGCGCCGGCCGTGCCGCCATCCTGTGGCGCCAAGAGTGATCGCGACAAGAGGCGGCAGGCCAATGCGGTTTCTTGTCGAATTTGGGTGAACATACCCCCGGAGATGGCGGGGCGATATCGGAACGGCAGACGTGGGTCGAAACAAGCGTTTCCGAGCGCAACCCGCCAAGGTCCGGAAATGACCCCAGAAGGGGCGTTCGGCAGCGATCCGAGCAGCAAGGATTTGGCAGGACCGGAAATCGGCATGGAATGCCGCAATCATCATCATGTCCCGTCCAAGTTGTGGACACTTCCTTCTCAAAGGCGCACTCTTGGCATGCGAAACGCGAGCCAGAGTTTCGTCCAACGCTTCACATGCCTGACTTGCGTCGGTGATTGTCTGACCTATCCGGATACTTCCGGATGGGCAGACCTCACATTGTGTCGCCTATCCGTGATCAGGCTACGGCCTAAGGCACGTTGCAGCCCGTTCCGGATCAACTGGGAGGTAAACAACATGCCTGATTTTCAGCGCAGAGAACTTCTTGTTCAAGGAAGCGCGGCTCTTGCCGCAATTGCTGCTCTCTATACCTCGCGTCGGGCTTACGCTTTTCCAACACGGCCGAGCGAGGAAGTTATTCCGTGGCTGGATCAGCCGACCAAAAATCCCGATCCGGTGGGTATCCAGAAGCAGCTTGTCTGGGAGGATTTGGATAGCTGGATAACGCCAAACGACAAGTTCTTCAGCATCTCGCATTTCAACCGACCAACGATCGACGAGAAGACATGGTCGATGGAGATCGGAGGCTTGGTCAAGAAGCCCTTGGAGTTAACGCTCGCCGACATCAGGGCGCGACCGCGGCAGGAGGTCGTTTTCACAGTGGAATGCTCGGGCAACCACGGATTTCCCTTTTTCACCGGCGGCATCGGCAATGCCCGTTGGGCAGGGACGCCGCTCGCCCCGATCCTCGAGGAAGCCGGTGTTCTGGAGAAGGGCATCGAGGTCGTCTTTTTCGGTACCGACACAGGCGAGGTCCCGATACGCGACGTCAAGATGCAGCAGAACTTCGCTCGTAGCATGTCGCTCGCCGACGCGATGAACCCCGACAATCTCCTCTGCTATGAAATGAATGGAGCCGCCTTGCCGGCGGCCAACGGCTTCCCGGTACGGCTCATTGCTCCAGGCTGGTACGGGATCGCCAACGTCAAGTGGCTAAAGCGCATCGAGGTTCGCGATACGCGGTTCATGAGCCTTCTGATGGCCCGTGACTATGTCACCATCCGGGAAGAGGACCACAACGGCGAGACCGTATGGGCCGAGACTTCAGTTGGGCGAGCGCTGATAAAGTCCGCGCCTGCGAAGGTTACCCGGAAAGACTCGGATTACCGCATCGTTGGGGCAGCCTGGGGGGCGCCGATCGACCGGGTCGAAGTGCAAATCGATCAGGGGCCTTGGGCACCAGCGACCATTGACCACAGTGAGGAGGCAGAACACGCCTGGAAAATTTGGTCCCTGGATTGGGCAAATCCCTCTTCTGGAGAACACACGGTGACCTCGCGCGCGGTCAGCACCACGGGACAAATTCAACCGGCGATGGACGATCCCTTGATTGCCAAGAAACACACATACTGGGAAAGCAATGGCCAGGTGACGCGCCGCGTGCGTATCGGCTAGCGAATTTTGCAGCCAAATAGATGCGGCAAAACAGATAGTTAGAGCGAGTTACCGGTTCCAGGAGAACCGGAACCGCTCTAAGAACTTGCTGCCAGGTGGCAATTGCGTTTGGGTCACCCAGGAGGAGGCTGCCTGATCCGAAAGCTGGCGCCGCTCTGTATCGAGCATGACGGGTGTGGGCCGTAGATCCTCTTCGCGACGATACCGCTCCCGAAATCGGAAGCGAGCCCCTCAGCTTGGGGATTGAGGCGATCGCAGACTGGTCCGGTAAGCGCAACCTTGGCCCTGTCGCCTCCGCGCGCCATTTCCGCACCATTTCCAGCGCTCGCCTCACCTCTCCACGGCCCTGATTTCCGCATCGACCAGGCACCACGGTGCATAGCGGAAGTCGCGGATCTGGATGATTTCATCGCCCGCCCATTCAACCAGCACGAAGCCGCGCACGGTGCCGTCGGCCGCCTGCGGGTCGCGGATAAGGATCGCCGGCCTGCCGTCGACGAAGCCGAGTGACAATGCCCAGTCGCTGATACGGTCGTAATTGCCGAAATAGGTCGACGCCTGGGCCTTGCCGCGCAGGCGGACGCGGTTGACGACTTCGAGCCGGACGTCCTCTGCGATCAGTGCCTTGACCGCGTCGAAGTCGCGCGCGTTGAACAGGTCGACATAGCGCCGCAGCCGGCGCTCGTCATCGGCGTCGAGCCTCGGCGCGAGCGCCTGCTCGGGCTGCAGCGCCAGCAGCTTGAGCTGCGCCCGCCCGCGATGCAGCGCGGCCTTGGTGGCGGCGAGCGTCGCGCCGGTCACTTCGCAGGTCTCGTGCAGGCTGAGGCCGAGCACGTCGACCAGGATCACGGCACTGCGCTGCGGCACCGAAAGCTGCATGAAGGCGCGCAGGCCGGTCTGGGCGGCGAGCCGGCTGTCGGCGCTGCCGGAGGGATCCTCGATGACGCTCATGTCGGCCTCGGTCATGCGCGACCTTTCCCGATTGCGCCGCCGCAGATGATCCTGCGCGGCATTGTGGGCGATGCGAAACAGCCATTGCTCCGGCCGCTCGACCATCGCACCGCCGTCGATCGCCTGCAGCGCGTTGATCAGCACCTCCTGAACGATGTCCTCGCCGTCGATCACCGAGCCGGCCATGCGCGCGCAGTAGCGATGCAGCCTTGGCCGCAACCCGACGAGCATCGCCTCCAACGTCGCCCTGTTCATTTTCGGCGTAGCATCCCGTTTCTGCGCGAGCGGCATGGCAGGCGCTACCCGGCTTCCTGATCCGCCAGCATACGGTAATTGCCGATGACTTTGACAGGCGATCGCATTGCCGGGGTCGAACGGCGTTCGGCGTGGTTTTCCGCAAATGCCTTGAAGGCGGCAAGCCCGGTCAGCGCCGACGAATCGCCGTTCTGGCCGACGATGTGGACGAACGAGCCGTCGTCCAGCTCGAGCACGAGATAGCGCACCGTCGGCGGTGCCGCCTCGCCCAGCGCTTCGAACACTTTTTCGACCAGCGCGCGGTTATCTTCCAGGTCGGCTTGGTTCACACCGTATCGAATGAGCGCGTAGTCCATTGTCGTCTCCTGACTGGTTGGTATGAACGAAGGACGACCGGCTGCGCTGAAAAGATTCTCCTTGTGGAAGAATCTTTTCGGTTGCCCGCATCGTCTTTCCCGCGTGGGCGGCTGCGCGGCAGCCATCAAGCAGGAGAGACGACCATGCATATCCAGTTTGCCGAGCTTCCGGTGTTCGACCAGGACCGCGCCAAGGCGTTCTACACCAGGCATCTCGCCTGTCAGGTGCTGGCCGACCAGAAGATGGGCGATGGCGGCTGGCGCTGGATCGAGCTGGCATTTCCGCATGCCGTGACGAACCTGCATTTCATCAGGCGCGCCGACGACGCCCCCGGCGCGGAGCCCGTATTGGTGCTGGTCGACGAAAATGTCGGAGCAATGAGCGCGGCGTTGAAGGCGGGCGGCGTCGAAATCATCACCGAACCGCATGATGCGCCGTGGCAGCCGGGGCGCACGGTGGCGGAGTTTCGCGACAGCGAAGGCAACCGCATGGTCCTCGCCAGCCGATAAGCCACCGGAGCCCTCTGTCCGGCGGGGCATCGTACCTAAGTCCTACCTCCGGCCGGACCATCGGCCGTGCTTCCTTCGTATTATTATTTCGTGACCGCTGCGCACCGGAACCTTCCCTTGCATCGGGCGTTCGGGCGCTGTATTCGCGCTGCCTCATATTTAGGCAGGCGGAGGAAATGCGAATAAGGGCGGGTGGCAAAACAAACATGGGCCGGGGAGGAGCATCTTACCATGTCGAACCGTAAAATCGGAATGTCCCACAGTTTGGGGCTGCGCGTCGCTGACCTCAAATCCAGAATGCAAACTGCCCAGATTACCGAGCACGAAATCAAGACGTTTCAAAAGGTTGCCGCCATCATGGGCGGCGCCGAAGGCTCATTGCGCCTCGACTCGGACGATCTGATCGCCGCGTCCTTCCTTGTCGATCCCTTGGAAGATCTCCCGCTCTCCAGTTGAGGCGCTGAACGCGGGTCGAAATCCTATCGGGTTTGAACCTGCGATTGCCGCCAGCGGAGCATCCGCCAGCCCAGGCCGCATGCGAGGATGACGTTGGCCAGCGCCAGACCAGAAAGCGCGGCCAACGTCCCATGCGGGCCGAAGCGCTCCAGCAGCAATGCGCCGGCCGAGGGTGCCGCCGCCTGGGCGATCAGGCTCGGCATGGCGAGGCGGCCCATCAGCTTCGCGTAGCCGTTCGAGCCGAACAGCGCGAGCGGCAACGTCCCCCGCGCGATGGATTCCAGGCCGATGCCCGCGCCATAGAAGCCGAGCGCCAGCGGGATGATTGGCATGCCGGCCCAGAGCGCCGAAACGCCGATCGCCACAAACGTAACCGAGGCGAACTTGGTCAGGATCGGATGGTGGTAGCGCGCGATGGTCATCTCGATCGCGCGCGCCGCCACCTGGGACGGGCCGACCAGCGCGCCGAGCCCGACGGCCGCGGCCAGCGCCATGCCGCTGCCTTGCAGGATGGTGAGCAGATGCACCGACACCGTCGAGGAGATCACCGCCGCAAGCGTAAGGGTGGCGGCCAACACGATCATGATCGATGGATCGGGATTGCCTTCGCCGGCCGGCGTCACCTCTTTCAATCCTGGCCCGACCGGCAATCCTGGCCCGACTGCCGGTTGCGGCGCCTCGCGGGGCAGGATCACGAGATAGAGCGGAAGCGCAATCACCAGCTGAAAGACAGCGTAGGCCAGGCAGGTGCCGCGCCAGCCGACCTCCCCAAGAAGCCAGGCCGAAATCGGCCAGCAGATCGTACTGGCAAAACCGCCGAACAGCGTCAGCGTGGTAATGGCGGAGCGCGCGCCGTGGCCGTAGTGGCGCCCAAGCGTCGCGAAAGCGGCATCGTAGAGCCCAGCCCCCATGCCCAGTCCGATGACCAGCCAGGCTGCGATATAGGCCGCAAGATTAGGGGCTAGAGCCAGCCCGATCTGGCCGAGCCCGATGCATGCGGCGCTGAACACCAGAACGTTGCGGCCGCCATGCCGCTCGATCGACGACCCGACGCGCGGCGAGATCAATCCTGCCGTGAGCAAGCCGAGGGACAGGCCGCCGACAACCCATGCCAGCGGCCAGCCGGTATCGGAGGAGACCGCCGGCGCGATGACCGCGGGAAGATAGTAGGAAGACCCCCACGCCATGATCTGCGTCAGGCCAAGCGCGGTGATGATCGCGCCGCGGCTGCGCAAGATGGTGGGCGAAGGCGCCAGAAGGCTCATGCCGCGACGCTGCAGCCGCAGCCGCTTTTGCCGACCGCCTTCGCCTCGGCGTCGGCGACACAGCAGGCGCCCGAAGCCGCCGGCGCCGGACCGCCGCAGCAACCCTTGTCGACAATGCCGATCCTCGGCACGGTGCAGACGCCGGTCTCGGGCAGCACGAGCTGGACATTGTCGGCCGCAACCATGTCGCCGGCAATCGCCGCGGCGACGGAGCGCACCTGCTCATACCCGGTCAGCAGCAGGAAGGTCGGCGCGCGGCCATAGCTCTTGATGCCGACTGTGTAGAACCCATGCTCGGGATGGCTGAGCTCGCGGTGACCGTGCGGCGGCACGTCGCCGCAGGAATGTTCGTTGGGATCGATCAGCGGTCCCAGCGCCTTGACGCTTTCCAGCCACGGATCGAGTTCGAGCCGAAGCTCGCGCGTCAGCGACAGATCGGGGCGCTGTCCGGTCGCGGCGATGATGCGGTCGACCGGGCCAATCCGCTGCAAGCCGTCCTTGGTCTGGCCTTCGACGACCAGCCGGCCGTCGGCATCGCGGATCGAAACGGCTGCAAAGCCCGTCACCAGTCTGACGCCGCGGCTCTCGGCGAGTTCGCGCACTTCGGCGCCGAGTTCGCCGCGTGCCGGCAATTGGTCGGCATCGCCGCCGCCATAGATGCGCACCAGGTCGGTGCCGCGCGTTGTCCAGATGAAGGCCGTGCCGGGCTCCATATCCGCCAGCCTGGCGAGATCCAGCAAGGCATTCGCGGCCGAATGGCCGGAGCCGGCGACCAGCGTCGTCTTGCCGGCATAAAGGCTGCGGTCGCGGCCGAGGATGTCGGGAATGCCGTAGGCGATGCGGTCGGCAAATTGCGCTTCGCCTACGGCATGAATTCCGCCGGCGCCGAGCGGGTTCGGCATTTGCCAGGTTCCCGACGCATCGATGACGGCGCGGGCGCTGTCGCGCCGCGTGCCACTGGCGGTTTCGACCACCAGCATGAACGGCCGGTTTTCGCGTTCCTTGCTCAGCACCTTGTCGGCGCCCCAGCGCGAAATGCCGACGACGCGGGCGCCGGTTTCGACCGACGGTGACAATTGCGGAAGCTTTGCAAGCGGCTCGAGATAGTCCGCGACGAGATCGTTTGCCGTCGGGAATGCCTCGGGCTCCGGTATCCGCCAGCCATGCACCTCGAGCAGGTTTCTAGCCGCCTGATCGACGCAATAGCGCCAAGGCGTGAACACCCGGACATGGCCCCAATCCCTGAGATTGGATGCAACCGCATTGCCGGCTTCGTAGACTTTGACAGGAATACCTTGCGCGATGAGGTGGACCGCTGCCGCCAGGCCGACCGGCCCGGCGCCGATCACCGCAACGGGAAGCCTTTCGATCATATCCATATCTTCCATCCTTCCGGTAGTTTCGAATTACAATGCCAAAAAAATTACGCCGCCGTCTTGGCCGTCGCTTTCACCGATGCCGGCGCACAGGTGGCGTCGGCGCAGCATTCGTCCGCGAGGTATCCGATGAGCCCGTTCATGGCGGAATAGTTGGCCCGGCAGATCAGCGTCGTCGCCTGCCGCTCCTGCGTCACCAAGCCGGTGTCGACCAGCCGCTTGAGGTGATGCGACAGCGTCGAGGCGGCGATGCCGAGCCTGTCCTGGATGCGCCCGACCGGCAGCCCTTCATCGCCCGCCCGCACCAGGGTGCGGTAGAGCTGCAACCGCGTCGGGTTGCCGAGGGCTTCAAGTTGCGCAGCTGCTTTTTCGAGTTTCATGGAAATACCATACTTCCAAGAAGACAGGGCGTCAACGTTTATTTCGAACATTATCGAATAACCGGGCAATCGCCGTCCCCCTTTGCGCCAATCGTCTGCCTCAAATCGACCGCTGGTTTACCCGTCTGGCAAGCTCTTCCGCGCTTTCGACGCGTTCGGAATAGCGGTTGGTGAGATAGGCGGACCGATTCGCGCAGAAGAAGCGTGAATTTCATCAGCTCCTCCATCACGTCGACTATGCGGTTGTAGTAGGGCGAGGGCTTCATGCGCCCGGCCGCATCGAATTCGTTGAATGCCTTTGCCACCGACGATTGGTTCGGGATCGTAAACATACGCATCCAGCGGCCCAGGATACGCAGTTGGTTGACGGCATTGAAGCTTTGTGAGCCGCCGGAAACCTGCATGACGGCAAGCGTCCGGCCCTGGGTGGGCCGCACCGAACCCAACGACAATGGCAGCCAGTCGATTTGCGATTTCATGATGCCGGTCATCGAACCGTGACGTTCAGGCGAACACCAGACCTGGCCTTCGGACCAAAGCGACAGCTCACGCAGCTCTTTCACCTTGGGGTGATCGGCGGGCGTCGAATCCGGCAGCGGCAAACCGGCAGGGTTGAAGATGCGGACTTCAGCGCCAAGCCAGGTCAAGATACGTGCGGCTTCCTCAGTGGCCATGCGGGAATAGGAACGCTCCCGCAAGGAGCCGTAGAGCATCAAGATCCGAGGCTTATGGACCGACGCGGCCACATCGAACAGCGCAGATGCATCGATTGCCGGGAGTTGCTCCATATCTATGTTTGGCAGGGACCCTGCGTGATCGACTGGTTTCATGGCTTCAAAACTTCCTTATTTCGAGTTTCATCGAAATAGGTAGGCGCGATCCGTCGTGGCGTCAAAGCAAATTTCGAGAAATGTCGAAATACTCTAGGCGACGCGCTTGCCGCTGGCGTCGACGACGACCTCGCCGTCCTCCTTGGTGAAGGGGCCGATATCCGGATTGGGCAGGATATCGAGCACCGCTTCGGAGGGTCGGGCGAGCATGGTGCCGAGCGGCGTCACCACGATCGGCCGGTTGATCAGGATCGGATGCGCCAGCATAAAATCGAGGATCTCGTCGTCGCTCCACTTCGGGTCGCCCAGGCCAAGTTCGGCATAGGGCGTGCCCTTCTGGCGCAGCAATTGGCGCGGCGTCATGCCCATTGCGGCGATCAGCTCGACGAGCTTTTCGCGCGACGGCGGGGTTTTCAGATATTCGATCACCTTCGGCTCCTCGCCGGACTGCCTGACGATGGCCAGCGTGTTGCGCGAGGTGCCGCAATCGGGGTTGTGGTAGATGGTGACGGTCATTGCGCAGCTTTCATCTGTCCGACTGGTTTCGGTTGGGCGAGCAGCCACCCTGCCAATCCCATGGCGAGCAACGCGCCCAAAAGTTCGGCGGCGATGAAGCCCGGCAGATCGGCGGGGCGGATGCCGGCAAAAGTGTTGGAGAACGCTCGGGCGATGGCGACGGCCGGATTGGCAAAGGATGTCGACGCGGTGAACCAATAGGCGGCGGTGATATAGAGCCCAACCAGCCAAGGGATAGAATCCGGGCGGGAACGCAGGCCGGCAAGGATGGTGAAGACCAGCCCGAAGGCGGCGACCAGCTCCGCAATCCATTGGCCGCCTCCGGTCCGCACCGTCGCCGACACTTCCAGGATCGGCAATTCGAACATTGCATGCGCCAGGAACGTTCCAGCGATGCCGCCGGCAATCTGGGCGGCGACGTAGGCCAGCGCTGCGTTCGTTTCGATTTCACGCCGAAGCGCGAACACCAGCGTCACCGCCGGGTTGAAGTGCGCTCCGGAGATCGGCCCGAATATGGCGATGAGCACGACCAGGATCGCCCCGGTCGGCAAGGTGTTGCCGAGCAGCGAGACGGCGACATCGTTGCTCAGCCTGTCAGCCATGATGCCGGAACCGACCACGGTGGCGACCAGCAGAGCCGTGCCGAGGGCCTCGGCAACAAGGCGCCGGGAAAGCTGAACCACCTCAGCCGGCCTTCGGCAGATTGCGGCCGATCTCGTCGAGGCGCTTCTGCAGCGCAAGTCTGTCGACCGCATTGATCGGCAGGCTGACAAAGATCGAAATTCGGTTGTTGAGCATGCGGTAGGCTTCGGCGAAGGCGAGATGCTTTTCCGCCTCGGTGCCTTCGACGGCTGCAGGATCAGGTACGCCCCAATGCGCCGTCATCGGTTGCCCGGGCCAGACCGGACATGATTCGTTGGCGGCATTGTCGCAGACCGTGAAGACGAAATTCATCTCTGGGGCACCCCGCTCCGCAAACTCTTGCCAGTCTTTCGAACGGGCGAACGACGTGTCGTAGTTGAGGCTTTTCAAAAGCTGAAGGGCGTAAGGATGAACCTCTCCCTTCGGATGCGATCCAGCCGAATAGGCCTTGAACTTGCCTGCGCCGACGCGGTTCAGGATCGCCTCGGCGAGAATCGACCTTGCCGAATTGCCGGTGCAGAGAAAAAGAACATTGTATGGCTCGCTCATCGCGCACCTCCCTTCTAGCAGTTGCAGGTCACAGCCTGGATCACAGGCTGGCAAAGTTCCGGCGCGCCATTGCAGCAGTCCTCCATCAGGTAGGCCAGCAGATCGCGAAAGCCGGCCATATCGGCGAAATAGCGCACGCTGCGGCCCTCCCGTTCGGTCCGCACCAGGCCGGCATGCGACAGGATCTTGAGATGGGCCGACATCGTATTCGGGAACGCGGCGAGCCGCGAAGCGATCTCGCCCGCCGGCACGCCGTCGGCTCCAGCCCGCACCAAAAGGCGAAAAACGTCCAGCCGGGTTTCCTGGCCGAGCGCGGCAAGCGCCGAAAGGGCGAGTGTCTTGTCCATAATTCCAGGATTCCAGAAATGGCGAAGAGAGTCAACGCGCCTCTGCCAGCGACCCAAGGCAATCTCTCAGTTTTGAATTCGCCCTCTAAGCGTTTGCGTTGCCCCTCACCTGCCTGCCGGCATCCTCTCCCCGTATAGTGACGGGGAGAGGGGCCTCGTCATCGGTGATTTCGCCAAACATCGGCGGTGCAGAAACGACGCCAACGCTGCGGCCAGCCCCTTCTCCCCGTCACTATACGGGGAGAAGTGCCCGGCAGGGCGATGAGGGGCGGCGCCGACTTGTACAACTGATCGTATCCGACACATCGAAGCGATGCCAGCAGCCCTCGGCGGCTCGCTCGACCAAATCAGCCAGGCACCGTGGCGGCAATGGCATCAGCGCGGCCAAGACCGGCAACCGCTTTCCTGACCCGCTGCAGATGCGCCTGGCGTCCGGCGGCCGAGACGCTGTCCATCCGGTAGAGCGCCAGGAATTTGGTCCGGCACAGCGGATGGCAGACGGAGCGGAAGCCGCGCAGCAGGGTTCGCCGGCCGGGCTGTCCCATGATCCACGACATCAGCGGCGTGGCACCGCATGTGGTCATCGCCACCACCCGGCGTATGTGCCGCAATTTGGGCCGCGGACCGCGTCGTGCGGTCGGCATCTCGAAAGCGAAGCCCGGCACCAGCACACGCTCCAGCCAGCCTTTCAGCATCGCCGGCACGCCATACCACCAGGTCGGGTAAATGAAGACGACCGCCTCGGCCCAGATCAGCTCCTGCGCATGTTCGTGCACCGGTTGCAGGTTCGCCGCCTTGTCGTGGTAACCGCGCCATTCCTGCGTGCGCATGACTGGATCGAAGCCGGTCGCATGGAGATCGAGCAGGTGGACCTGATGCCCCCTTTCGGCAAGCGTCTCCAGCACCGTATCGCGCACGGCGCCGTTGAAGCTGTCGGTGCAGGGATGGCAATAGACGACGAGGACCTTCATCTTGCGCTCAGCCCGGTCGGTCGCCAGAGGATCGCGGTGCTGCATGCAAGCGCGTCGCATGCAAACAAGCCACCCGCAGACATAGTCGATCAGCTGTTTTCATGCGAAGCCCCGCAGCCCCATATCAAGACGCAACACCTCCAGTCGCGTCAAGCCCCGCTCGTTCGCTCAAGGAAAATTGCGCAGACATGGGCTTGCTGGAGGGCGCTGTCCCGCATGCCTTGAGGTACTCCGCGGGATGCGGCGCTGCGGAGTATCATGCCCAAGAACTCCCAGCATTGTTCCCAGAATGTCTGCGCCCTAGCTTCAGGGCGTGTTCAAAGCGTCAGGAGAAAACGATGCAGACAGGAAAACTGAGCGGCAAGATCGCCTTGGTGACGGGCGCCTCCTCCGGCATCGGCGAGGCCACCGCCTTGGCGCTGGCGGCCGAGGGCGCCACGCTGGCGATTGCCGCGCGGCGCACTGAGCGCCTGGACGATCTGGCGAGGCGGATCCGTGAGACCGGCAGCACCGCGCTGCCAATTGCCGTCGACGTCACCGACGAAGCGCAAGCCACGGCGATGGTCGAACGGGTCCTGCAGGAGTACGGCCGGCTCGACATTCTGCTTGCGGTTGCCGGCGTCGGCGTCGCCGCGCCGTTCCGCAATACGACGCCGGAAGAATACCGCCGGATGGTCGACGTCAACATTCTGGGCCTGCTTTATCCGATCCATGCGGCGCTGCCGTCGATGCAACGGCAAGGCGCCGGCCACATCGTCGTCGTTTCTTCCGGCACCGGCCGTTATATCCACCCTTCGGTGGTCTATTCCGGCACCAAGCACGCGGTAAGCGCGATGGCGGAATCGCTTCGCCGCGAGATCGGCAAGGACGGCATCCGCGTGACCTGCATCGAGCCTGGCGCCGTCAAGACCGAGTTCACCCAGAATATGCGCGCCGATGTGCGCCAGGCGGTCGAGCTAAGGCTTGGCGACATGGAGCAGCTGGAAAGCGAGGACATCGCCGCCGCCATCCAGTATGCGGTGACGCAGCCGCCACGGGTCAACGTCAACATCCTGACGCTCTATCCGACCGAGCAGGCATGAGCTTGGCCGACAGATATGGTGCCCTGCGCCGCCCCGCAGCATCATCCCCCGGTCATCAGCGTGAACACAAGCTGCCGCAGCTTGCCGCCCGGGCCGAATTCGACCCGGTCGAAATCGCGGCTCGCCTGCCGCTGTGCCTGCGAAATTCCGGCGAGCCGTCTCGTCACTTCGGTCCTGATCTTGCTGCAGCCGCGGTCGTCGGGGACGGTCAGGCCGATGGTGGCCGCCTCGATCTTGTGCACCATGTCGATGATGCTGGCGCCGTGCACCTTCTCGTGGGCGGCGAGGCCGGTTGCGAAAACCTCCCAGTTCTTCTGGATGGCGCCCGGCAGCCGCGCGGCCGGCTTCGGCAAGGTGTAGGTGATGATCAGCTTCGGCCGCGCCGACACCAGCACGCAGGCGTCGCCTTGCGGCTGGTAGTCCCTCACCCAGGTCAGCTTGAAATTGGTATGCGCGATGACGCGGCGCTCGCCGAGCAGCGGCCCGCGCCCGCCGATCGAGGCATAGAGCTCCGGCCCGGATTGCCCTGAGACGGCATAGGTCTCGACCTTCTCGACTGCCTGCCAGCCGGCATGCGCCGGCGATGCCGGCAGAGAGGCGAGCAGCAGGCAAAGGCGAATGGCTGTTTTCATGCAAGTCCTCGCAGCCGCTGCGCACGATGCAAAAGACATGCAGTTCCCTTCCGTGGACATAGCCTGCGGCCGGCTATAGTGGGATGCTCGTATACAAGAATCCACAGGCAACGCCATGTCGCCGCGACCGAACATTGCCCGGCAACGCCCTGCCCCCGGGACCCAGCCTCCCGGCGTCAGCCTGTGCCGCGCCCTGTCGAAGCTTGGCCTGTGCTCGCGTAAGCAGGCCGAGCTTCTGGTTGCCGAGGGGCGCGTGCGGGTTGCCGGCAAGATCGTGCGCAACGGCTCGATGCGCGTCGATCCCGGCCGCGACCGCATCGAGGTCGACGGCCACCGCGTCGCTGCCGAGCGCAAGGTCTATCTGATGCTCAACAAGCCGCGCGGGCTGGTCACCACCCGCGACGACCCGCAGGACCGCGGCACCGTCTATGATTGCCTGGCAGGGCTCGACCTGCCCTTCGTCTCGCCGGTCGGCCGCCTCGACAAGGCGAGCGAGGGCCTGCTCGTGATGACCAACGACACGCGCTTCGCGCAGCGCCTGCTCGACCCCGCCTCGCATGTCGCCAAGACCTATCACGTGCAGATCGGCGCCCTGCCCGACGAGGCCATGTTGGCGCGGCTGCGCGCCGGCGCGACAGTCGATGGCGACTTGCTGACGGCCCGGTCGATCGAGCTGCTGCGCGGCGGCACCAGCACCGCTTGGCTGGAGATCGTGCTCGACGAGGGCCGCAACCGCCATATCCGAAGGCTGCTCGGCGCCCACGATATCGAGGTGCTGCGCCTGGTGCGCGTTGCGATCGGCCCATTGCAGCTCGGCGACCTCGCCAAGGGCAAGACACGCCATCTGACCGCCGAAGAGCTGGCGCTGCTTCGGGCCTGAAGGACAGAGCGAAGCATCACCCCGCACCCAGGCCGGTTTGATGAGCGTTCTCATGGATTTCGGCAAAATCCAGCCCATATCCTAGATATGGAGCTTTGAGCGTGAAACTCGCGCGTGCGGTCCTGCTTGCCGCGGCTTTCGTGGCTGCTGCGGCCGTTTGTCCCTCTTCCGCAACCGGAGAGGCGAACGGCCGGGAGAAAATTGTGTTGCGCGTCGAGATCGACGGCGCCATCGGTCCGGCGAGTGCCAGGCAGCTCGAGGAAGCGCTGGCGGTGGCCGCGGACCGAAACGCCCAGGCTCTCATCCTGCAGATGGACACGCCCGGCGGGCTGGTTACCAGCATGCGCGAGATGATCGCCGCTATCCTCGCCTCGCCGGTTCCCGTCATCGGCTATGTCGCGCCCGCCGGCGGGCACGCGGCGAGCGCCGGAACCTACATCCTCTACGCTACCCATGTAGCGGCGATGGCGCCCGGCACCAATCTGGGCGCGGCAACGCCGATCGAGATGGGCGGGCCGCTGCCATCGTTTCCCGGCGACAAGAACGATGGCCCGGAGGCGGACAAGGACAAGAAGAACGCACCCGCGGGCGATGCGATGATCGCCAAGGCGACGAACGACGCCGTTGCCCTGATCCGCAGCCTGGCTGAATTGCGCGGGCGCAATGCCGAATGGGGTGAAAAGGCCGTGCGCGAGGCGGCCAGCCTGTCGGCCGGCGCGGCGCTGCAGGAGCATGTCATCGACTTCGTCGCCCGCGACACCACCGAGTTGCTTCAACTGGCCGACGGCCGGACCGTCGAGATCGCCGGCAAGAAAGAGGCATTGGCGACGAAAGGGCTGCCGGTTGAAACGCTCGAACCAGGCTGGCTCATCCGGCTTCTCGCCGTCATCACGGACCCAAACATCGCCGTCATCCTGATGCTGGTCGGCGTCTATGGCCTCGTCTTCGAATTCACGAGCCCGGGCGCGGTCGCGCCTGGCGTGATCGGCACGATTTGCCTTCTGCTCGGCCTCTATGCGCTCAATCTCCTGCCGATCAGCTATGCCGGCCTTGCCTTGATGCTGCTTGGCATCATCTTTCTCGTCGTCGAAGCCTTGAACCCGACAGTGGTCCTTGGGCTGGGAGGCGTGGCTGCGTTTCTGCTGGGCGCTGCCATGCTGCTCAAGATCGAGGGGCCCGGCTTCGAGATGTCGTGGGCCGTTATCGGCACCGCCGCCGTCCTGACGCTCGGCCTGGCGCTGTTGACCGGCAGCTATCTGTGGGCGGCCCGCAAGAACGTTCCGCGTGTTGGCGCACAGGCCATGCAGGGGCTGCCGGCGGAGATTCTCGACTGGCAGGGCAGCGAGGGCCACGTGCTCGCCCGGGGCGAGCGCTGGCGGGCAAAAGCCGACGAACCGCTTGCGGTGGGCGACAGCGTCGAGGTGGCTGATGTCAGGGGTCTTGTGCTGACGATACGGCGCCGCAATGTGGGAAGCGATGGAGCAAGGCAATGATCATCGGTTATGTGGCCTATCTGGCAGCAGCGCTCGTCGTGGTCATGTTCTTATCCGCGGCCATTCGCGTCCTGAGGGAATATCAACGCGGGGTGGTCTTCACGCTCGGCCGCTTCACCGGGGTCAAGGGCCCCGGCCTTATCATCCTCATCCCCTTCGTGCAGCAGATGGTGAAGGTCGACCTGCGAGTGGTGGTCCAGGACGTGCCGCCGCAGGACGTGATCTCGCGCGACAACGTCTCGGTGAAGGTCAACGCGGTGCTGTATTTTCGTATCGTCGACGCCGAGCGGGCGGTGATCCAGGTCGAAGACTTCATGACCGCCACCAACCAACTGGCACAGACCACGCTGCGCTCGGTGCTCGGCAAGCATGAGCTCGATGAAATGCTGGCCGAACGTGACAAGCTCAACAGCGATATCCAGGAGATTCTCGACCAGCGCACCGATGCCTGGGGCATCAAGGTCTCCGATGTCGAGATCAAGCATGTCGACCTCAACGAGAACATGGTCCGCGCCATCGCCAAGCAGGCCGAGGCGGAACGGCTGCGGCGTGCGAAAGTGATCAATGCCGACGGCGAACAACAGGCGGCGGCAAAGCTCGTCGAGGCTGGCAAGATGCTGGCCGAAGCACCGCAAGCCATGCAGCTACGCTATTTCGAGGCTCTCCATGACATCGCCGGCGAGCGCTCGTCGACGGTCGTGTTTCCGGTGCCAATGGATCTGCTCGGTCATTTCATCAAGCAGGGCGGGAAGTGAGGGAGGAGCGCATAATCTCCCTCGTGGGGAGATCAGCACCCTCACCTCTGCCACGGCGGGACCGGCGCAAAGCGTTTGCCGATCCAGTCGGCGAAGGCACGTGTCTTGGCGGCTTGCCCCTTGGCCGAAGGCATGACGACATAGACGGCCCCTTCGTCGGCAAGGGTCCAGTCCTCCAGCACTGGCACCAGCCGGCCGTCGGCGAGCTCGCGTCCGACCAGCCAATCCGTGCTCATCATCAGCCCGACGCCTTGCACGGCGGCTTCGACCAGGACCTCGGCGTCGTCGGTGACCAGCGGGCCGGAGACCTCGATACTGACGCGGCGGCCCGTGGTGTCGGTCATCTCCCAGGCCGGAAAGGTCTGGAAGCCTGAGAAGCCGAGACAGCTGTGTTCCAGCAGCGCTTCCGGCGCAGCCGGCGTGCCCCGGCGGGCGAGGTAGGACGGCGCGGCGCACAGCAGCCGCCGCCGTGTCGCGACCTTGCGCGCCACCAGCCGCGAATCCTCCAGCGCGCCGAGACGAACGGCAACATCGAAATTCTCGGCGACGAGATCGACGAAGCGGTTGGAGAACTCGGCCTCGATACGGACGTCGGGAAATTCGGCGAGAAACTGTGGCAGCAGGGGGCCGATCCACATGCGCCCGAACGAGCCGGGCAGCGCCAGCCGCAGCACGCCGCGCGGCCCGCCGCCGGCATGCGCCGACGCGACAGCCTCGGCTTCGTCGACGGCGGCCAGGATAGCGCGGATGCGGACGAGGAACTCCGAACCCGCCTCGGTCAGCGACACGCTTCGCGTCGTCCGGTGCAGCAGGCGCACGCCCAACCGCTCTTCCAGGGAGGCAAGGCGCCGCGACAGGATCGTTGCGTCGCGGCCGATGCGAGCCGCCGCCTTGGTGAAGGAGCGTACTTCGGCGATTGCCGCGAAGGCGGCCATTTCGGCCAATGCTGCCGGTTCGTGCGATTGCTGCATCTGGCGCAGAGCTCAAATGTAAAAGCCAAGGATTATATACCAATAGCGCAGCAGCTAGTTTCACTCAATCCCGGCCCGTCAATCGGCCCATCAACCGGAGTGAGACATGAAAGCGATCGAACTGACTGCCCCGAGACTGGACGCGTTTCGCGCGGCCACCGTTCCCACGCCTGAACCGCAGCGCGGCGAAGTGCTGATCCGCCTGCGCGCCGCAAGCCTCAACTTTGTCGACGTCGCGATCGCGAGCGGCAACTATCCAGGCCCGAGCTTTCCGCTCATTCCCGTCGTCGACGGCGCCGGCGAGATCGTCGGCATCGGCGAGGGCGTGTCGAGGCTCGCCGTCAACGACCGCATCATCGCCCATGCAAAACCGCGTTGGATCGGCGGCCGTCCGCGGCCTTATGAGACCAGAGAGATGCGCGGGCTGACACTGCCCGGCTCGCTCGCCGAATATGTCGTGCTGCCGGCCAATGCCGTCGTGCCGATGCCGGCTCACTTGTCCTTCGAAGCGGCAGCAACGCTGCCGATCGCTGGCACCACCGCCTGGAACGCGATCCGCGCCGCCGATGCCGGGCCCGGATCAGTCGTCGTCCTGCTCGGCACCGGCGGTGTGTCGATCTTGACCCTGCAGCTGGCAAAGGCAGCCGGCGCCACGGTCATCATCACCTCGTCGTCGGACGAAAAGCTGGCCCGCGCCAAGGCCTTGGGTGCGGATCATCTCATCAATTATCGTGAGACACCGGACTGGGACGCCAAGGTGCTCGAGCTGACCGACGGCCTCGGCGCCGATCTGATCGTCGAGACCGGCGGCTCGGCCACCTTCGCCCGCTCAATCAATGCCGCGGCGCCCGGCGGCACGGTGTTCGCGATCGGCTTCGTCACCGGCGCCGAGGCCACCACGAACCTGCTGCCGATCATCATCAAGGCGCTCAAGGTAGTGGGCAACAACACCGGTTCGGTATCCGACCTGCGCGACGCTGCGCGCGCTATCGGCGCCGCCCGTATCGATCCGGTCATCGACACAATCTACAGCCAGCACCAGGCGACCGAGGCCTACGCCCACATGGCGGCCGGCGGCCGGCATTTCGGCAAGCTTGCGTTCAGTCTGTCGTGGTGAGCCTGAAAAGGCAGGGCGTTCAAGCTGCCGATCTCCCCCCTCGTGGGGGAGATGTCCGGCAGGACAGAGAGGGGCGCTGTCCCTCCAGCCTATCAAGCAGTTCGCGCACCCACGTAAGGTTCTCAGCTCATCAAAGTTGAACTGAACGCTGGCGATCCTTCACGCCCCCCTCTGCCCTGCCGGGCATCTCCCCCACGAGGGGGGAGATTGGCAGTTCCACCGCGTCCGCCTAAATCAGCTTCTCCAGCGTGATCGGCAGATCCCGCACCCGTTTCCCGGTGGCGTGGAATACCGCGTTGGCGATCGCCGGCGCCACGCCGACGATGCCTAGCTCGCCGACCCCCTTACCGCCAAGCACCGAGGAATGCGGGTCGGGAATACCGACTGAGATTACCTCGATGTCGGGAATGTCGGCATTGGTGGCGATGAGATAGTCGGCGAGGTTGTTGTTGACGATGCGGCCGTGGCGGCGGTCGACGATGCCTTCCTCGAGCAGCGCCTGGCCGATGCCCATGATGATGCCGCCCTTCCACTGGCTTTCGGCGAGCTTGGGGTTATAGAGCCGGCCCGAATCCAGCGCCGATACCACGCGCGACACACGAACCGTGCCAAAGTCCTCGTCGACGCGCACTTCGATGAAATGCGCGCACCAGCTGTGGCGGGAATAGTCGCCCTCGGTGTGCGGCAGCGCCATGGCTATGGTGGTGTAGTTCTTGTAGCGGTCCTCGACCGTCGAATTGGCCGGCATCGTGTCGCCCTTGGCCTCGATATGCTGGCGCCCGACGCTGCTGAGCAGTTCGGCGATGGAAACTTCAGGGCCGTTGCCGCGCGGCGACGAAATGCGGCCATTGGCGACGACGAGCGTGTTGGCCTGCAGCGTATGGAACGGCGAAGCCGGATCACTGATGGCGAGCCCGACCAACTGGTCGAGCGCGGCACTCGCCGCCTTGTGGACGGCGCCGGTCATCACCCCGGCCAGCCGCGAACCGCCGGTGACGCCGGCACGGGCATAGCGGGAATCGCCGAGCTTGACGATGACGTTTTCCGCCGGCACGCCCAGCACCTCGGCGGCGGTCTGCGCCAAGATCGTGTAGGTGCCCTGCCCCATGTCGATCGACGAGCTTTCGACCTCAACCGAGCCGTCGGCGAGAATGCGCACGACCGCCTCGCCATAGGCGCGCCGCACCGGGTAGGTGCCGGCGGCGACGCCCCAGCCGATCAACTGGTTGCCGTCGCGCATCGAACGCGGCTGGGGCGTCCGCTTCGACCAGCCAAAGGCTTCAGCGCCGGCCGCGAACGCCTCGCGCAGCTGCCGTGTCGACCACGGCTTCTTCGCATGCGGATCCTGCTCGGCATAGTTCCTGAGACGGATTTCCAGCGGGTCGATACCGACCTCATAGGCGAGCTCGTCGATCGCGCTTTCGATGCCGAAGGCGCTCGGGTTCTCGCCCGGCGCGCGCAATGCCCCCGGCACCACCGTGTTGACCCGCACGACGTTCTGCCGCGACGAGAAATTCGGCGTCGCGTACATGACCGAGGTGACCGAGCCGAGCGGCTCGACCCACATGCCGTCGACCGAGGTCTCGTTGACGCCGCGATGCACGATCGACTGGATCTGACCCTCTGCGTTGGCGCCGAGCGCCACGGTCTGGCGCGTCGCCGCCCGTCCGCCATAGGCGGTGAAGGTCTGCGGCCTGCTGACCGCCAGCTTCACCGGCCGTCCCAGCATTTTCGCGGCGACTGCCGCCACCGCGCCGTAGCCATAGGCGAACGCCTTGGAGCCGAAGCCGCCGCCAATATAGGGCGAGACCAGTCGCACATTCTCGAACGGCACGCCGAACCATTCGGCATAGGTCCGCGCCATGCCGTCGAGCCACTGGCTCGGCTCCCAGACCGTGAGTTGGTCGTCCTGCCACTTTGCGATCAGGCCATGCGGCTCCATCGGCGCCTGGTATTCGCGCGGCGTGTTGTAGGCGTTGCAGATCCTGACCGGAGCCGAGGCGAACGCGGTCTCCGCCTCACCCCACTCCTTGGTCATCGCATCGACCGCAATGCCGTCGCCGGCTTTCGGATCGCTGAGGTCGACGATCGCCGGCGCCTCGTCATAGGCGATCTTGACCAGCGCCGCGGCTGCGACCGCCTGTTCGAAGCTCTCGGCCACCACCGCCGCGATATGCTGGCCGCTGAAGGTGATGCTGCGCGCCAGCGGGCAATAGGCAACAGCCGGCGGCGGCGTGCCCAGCCAGTCCGTGGCGGTTCTCAGCGGCAGGAAATTGTCGGGCGTCAGCACCAGCAGCACGCCCGGCGCGGCTTCGGCCGCTGCCGTGTCGATCGACTGCACCCGGCCGGCGGCAATGGTACTCTCGACCAGCACCGCATAGGTGAGCCCCTCGAGCTGCTGCTCGACGGCGTATTTGGCGGCACCGGTGATCTTGGCCGGTCCGTCGACGCGCGACAGCCGGCCGCCGACCTGATCCGCGAGGACGGCGCCGTCCGAAGCGTCGCCGCGTTTGGCATCGCCAGGTCTTGTTCTCAACTCGTGAACGGTCATGCCGTTTCTCCCATTTTGAGGATGGCGCGGGCGACGACGCGCGGCGCCAGTTCGATCTTGTAGTGGTTGGCGCCATGGTCGACGGCGCCCTCGACGGCGAGCAGGCTGGCTTGCCTGACGACCTCCGGCTCGAGCACCTTGCCTTTCAGCGCCTCTTCGACGGCGCGGGCGCGCCATGGCTTGGTGGCAACGCCGCCAAGCGCGACGCGCAGATCGCGGATCGTCCTTCCGTCGGCCTCGAACTCGATACCGACCGCGGCACTTGCCGCGGCGAATTCATAGGACTGGCGGTCGCGGACCTTGAGATAGGTCGAGCGGCGGGCGGCGGCCGAAGCGGGAATGCCGATCGCGGTGATCATCTCGCCGGGTTCGATCGCATGTTCCCGTTCGGGCGTGCTGCCCGGCGGCAGGAAAAAATCATCGACGGCGACCTGACGGTCGCCGAGATGGAGGATCGCGTCGAAGGCGACGAGCGCAACCGCCAGGTCGCCGGGATAGGTGGCGATGCAGGCTTCGCTGGTGCCGAGCACGGCATGACCACGGGTGACGCCGCCGATCGCCGAGCAGCCGCTGCCGGACGAGCGCTTGTTGCAAGCGGGGAAATTCGCCGGATCGCGGAAATAGGGGCAGCGCGTACGCTGCATCAAATTGCCGCCGATCGTCGCCATGTTGCGCAACTGCGCCGATGCGGCCTGCCACAATGCTTCCGAGACGGCTGGGAACCGACTCTTGATATCGGCATGGTCGGCGACGCGGCTCATCCTGGCCAGCGCGCCGATCGTGGCGCCCCGGTCATCAACGGCAATCGTGTCCAGTCCCTTGAGATGGGTGATGTCGACCACGGTCTCGGGTTCGGCAACGCCGCATTTCGCGAGATCGACAAGCGTCGTGCCGCCGGCCAAAAGCATGGCGCCGGGAAGTGCTGCTGCCTCACGGGCCGCATCGACGGAGCCGGCGCGGAGATACGAAAAGTCCCTCATGACGCGGCCTCCACGGCCGCCTGGCGCACGGCGGCGATGATATGCGGATAGGCGCCGCAGCGGCAGAGATTGCCGGCCATGTATTCGCGGATCTCCTCGTCGGAACCGGCATGGCCCTCGCGAATGCAGGCGACCGCCGACATGATCTGGCCCGGCGTGCAATAGCCGCACTGGAAGGCATCCTGTTCGAGGAAGGCGGCCTGCACCGCATGCAGCGTGCCATCCTCCCCGGCAAGCCCTTCGATGGTGGTGATGTCCCTGCTCTCAGCCTGAGTGGCAAGCGTCAGGCAGGCCAGCACGCGCTGGCCGTCGATATGCACCGTGCAGGCGCCGCACTGGCCCTGGTCGCAGCCCTTCTTGGTGCCGGTCAGGCCGAGATGGTCGCGCAAGGCGTCGAGCAGGGTAACGCGCGGTTCGACCTCCAGCTCATGTCGATGTCCGTTGATTTGAAGTTGGATTGGAGTTCGGGTTTTGCTTGTCATGGGGCGTCTGGCTCCAGTTGCTTGACGCGGGAGGGGATGATCTGGTGCCCGGCCGGCGAGCGGCAAGGTCAGCTTATGGCTAGGTGAAGGCTATCTTCCCCTTGGGGGAAATGCCCGGCAGGGCAGAGGGGGTCTGCCTGACTTGGCGCGACCTCGGGGAGGCTGCGGCTTGCGAGGTCGAAAGACGTGACATACCCGATCCCGTGATTACATGAGAAAGGCGCTCCACAATCGGAGGCGCCTCCGCTTATTACCTAAGGACCTGCTCGGCCCTGTTCAAGCCCAGGATCGAAAATGATCAAAATTGGAGAAAATTGGCAGGGCAGCCAGCCGTCATGCCTGGAGACAAAAAAGCACCACCGGCCCAAGCCGGTGGTGCTCTCTGAACTGTCTGTAGGGGCAGGACAGTCCAATGATCCTGAGGGGATCGTGCTCAATGTCGGCTCATTTTTGCCTCAGGGCATCGGCCGAACAGATGAGGAGTGCCGGCCGCGCCAGGAAATATCCTCCGTCGTCATCCACCGGGACAGGCAAGATGCGGAACGCCGGCCCAGACTCGATCCTGTGATTGTATTTACTTGCGATTATATTTGTCGGAGGCGTAACGAAGTTGGAGGCGTCTCCGTTGTTGAAACGGGGCCTGCCCTATTCGGATCAACACTGGAGAAAAAATTGGCCGCAGAGCCGCCCGTCATATCTGGAGACAAGGCCGAAGCCGCCGCTGCAAAACCGCTGCGCGCCGACGCGCAGCGCAACCGCGACGCACTGGTCGAGGTCGCGGCGAAAGCCTTTGCCGCGCATGGCGTCGATGCCTCGCTGGAGGAGATTGCGCGTCAGGCCGGCGTCGGCATCGGCACGCTCTACCGGCATTTCCCAACGCGCGAGCATCTGGTCGAGGTGGTTTATCGGCGCGAAGTGGAAGGACTGTGCCAGGCGGCCGACGAACTCGCCCACGATCATGTGCCCGACGTCGCGCTCGAACAATGGATGCAGCGCTTCGTCGACTACATCGCCACCAAGCGCGGGCTGTCGACAAGCCTGCGCATCCTGCTCACAACCAACTCCACCCTGTTCTCCGACGTTTCGGGCAGGGTGACGCTGGCTTTGCGGCGGCTGATCGATGCCGCGGTCGCCAACGGCTCGATCCGCAGCGACGTCGATGCCTCCGACGTGCTGCATGCGCTGGGCGGCATCTATTCGGCCCCGGACACCAAGGACTGGCGCGACCGCTCGCGCCGATTGGTGTCGCTGCTGATGGATGGGCTGCGGTTTGGAGCGGCCAAATCCGGCCCATCCAGGGAATGACGAATGCAATGACTGCCCTTATTTCAGCGAGATGCTCATACCGCTGAGATCGGCGTTGACTTGCAGACCTACCTGCCTGCCTGTGAGTTCGAGTTGGGCACCCTTGTCATTGGTCATGACGATCACCTGGGCTCCTTTGCCAAGCGCGCCGCCACCGCCCGCTGCACCGTACACCCCCGTCACATCCCGGGCGCGGCGTATGTGGCGCACGGTACCTTTGAAATAGGTCTTGGAGGCGCCGAAGGCGAGGCCGCCCGAGATGCCGCCGACCGAGATGGGATATCGGCGACCATGGAAGGTCAGTGTGCCCTCGCCTCCGGAGCCGCCGATGAAAAAGGCCGCCTTGTAGATGGCGAAGCGGATCGTACCGCTGTCGGCATGCGCGACGCTGGCAAAGCTAACTGCCGCGGCGGCGATGACGGCAACCGCGACTGAACGAAATCTGGACGAAATCTTCATGATGAGAACTCCTCAAGATCGCCGCATGCCCAGCCGACCGGGCACATCGGCGTCGTATCAAAGTCATAGCTGAACAGTCTCGCCCGTCATTGGTTCCAAGCACGCGGCCTGAATTCGGCTGCGAGAAGACCGCTACGAAACGAGGCGGACGGCGAGCATAGACCTGGCTGTAAGAACAGCGGCCGAATGGTGGGAATCCTTCGCCGGCGCTCCTATGAAAACGTAGGTGTTGAAGCCGAACGGTATTAGTCTGCGCTGTCTGGGGTTTCGGGAGCGCGGCAAAGAATGGATTTGAACTCTGGCTACGGCTACCTGCTGATCGGCGGCCTGATCCTGGTCGGTGCCGGGCTCCTGGTCGTTTCGCTGATCGTCAATCTCCGTGTGGCGCACAGTGTGCGTGACGACGTACGCCATCGTGAAAAGCTGCTGGAATATTATCGCAACATCTTTTCGCAGCTGGGCGTGATCCTGATCGGCATTGGCGTGTCCCTGTTCATCTTCTTTTTCCAGCAGAACTATCAGGACCAGCGTAAACGCGAAACGGAGCTCCAGCAGGTTCTCGCCAAACTGGCGGCGCGTATTGCCCGCGGCGGCGCCGTCGTGGAGGCCCTTGGCGAATTCGATGCGCTGCTGGATGATGGCGGCGCCTATGTCAGTCCGGAACTCGGCGGCAACAATGCCGCGGTCAGCGCCCACGGGACGGCGCTCGCCAAGCAGGTTTCGCAGATCCTTCTGGTCGAACGCGACGTCGATGTTCAGGGGTTCGATACCCTGAATTTATCACGCGATTTCGAAGCATCGTTCGTCGTCAACGAGCTCAACCCAACGCTATGGTTCAACATCGTCCGGGACGAGAGCGACATCAAATATGCCACCACTCAGATCGCCCTGGATTACAAGGACCTGCAGGATGCGATCGGCGGCGAGGCGATCGAGGTTGCGATCGCCAATCCCGAAAAGGAGCGGAAGATCAAGCAGGAGGTGCTCGACATTTTTTATGATGCCGACCTCCTGCGCCAGCGCAGCAGGCGGTTTCTCGGCCGCGCATGCTGGCTGTTCAGCAAGGGGCGCGGTTTCGTCAAGCTTGCACCGGCCAATGAGATCGAAGCCGATGCCAGGTCGCACCAAGAATGGATCGACCGGTCGAAACCCTTCCTGACGCAAGCGACGCCGGGCAGCGGCGATTGCTTCAAATTGCTCCAGTTCGGCCCGGCATCCTGAACCGGCAAAGGCTCGCCCGCCCCGCGACGGCTAATCACCCTCGCGCTGCAGCGTGCCGAGATGATTGTCGTTGAGAAACTCGATGGTCACGGCCGACGCCTTGCCGTCGGGGTCGATGACAAAGCTGACGGCCGAGGGCCTGTCCGGCATCTCGGCATCGGGGAAGGTCACGAAGAGGTCGCGGTCGAAATGCTTCAGTGGATAGGACCGCGCACCGGCGGGCCCGACCTTGAGGACAAGAGCCTCTCCTTCGCCCGACACAATAGCATCGCCGATGAAGTCGTTGAAGTAACGGCCGGCATAGGCACTGGCTGGCCCGGCCGGACTTGCCGGAGAGGGCGGCACGGCATAGGTGGCCTTGGCCGCCGCAATCACCGGCCCGAACATGCCTGCATAGATATCATTCCATGCCTTTACCTTATCTTTCCCCAGCGTTCCGTCGAAGACGAGATCGGCGAAGCTGTCGGACAGTCCCTCCGGCACGCCTGTCGGAAAGGCGTTGGCGATGACGACGATGCCAAGCTTCTCCTCGGGGAAGAGCATCACCAGACTGCGTGCGCCGGTGCTGAAGGCGCCCGCATGACCCCAGACCAGCCCGTGCCGGCCGAATTCGACATTCCAGCCGAGGCCATAGAAGGCCTCGCCTCCGGAGACGGGGTTCTTGCCGCGAACCATCAAGGGAATATGTGTCTGGTCCAGCGCATCGGCGGCAATGAGTCTCTTGCCGGCGTAGGCCCCGTTGCCGAGCACAAGGCGCATCCATTGAGAGAGATCGCGTGCGGTGGAACTGACGCCGCCTGCTGGCGCCTGCGCATCCGGATAGCGCTGGACCTTCGCGGCCCAGGCGCCATCGATCTTGGCGTGGAGTTCGGCGCGGTTGGCGTGCTTGATGAAGTCCGAATGACGCGAACTGGTCGAGGCCATTCCAAGCGGACGATAGAGCTTCTCTTCGGCGATCTCTTCCCAGGGCTTGCCCGTCGGCTTCGCGGCGGCGACGGCACCCTCGGTCAGTCCGAAATTACTGTAGGAATAGCCGGCACGAAAGCTCGACGACGGCGACACAAACCGCAGGCGGCGCAGGATCTCCCCGCGGTCATAGCCAATGTCCTCGAGGTCGTCGCCCGCCGTGCCGGGAAGCCCGCTGCGGTGCGCAAACAGGTCGCGGACCGTGAGTTCGCTGGTCGGATAGGGCTCGGCGAGCCGGAAAGCCGGATCGAGGTCGGCGATCTTCGAATCCCACGAAGCAATCCCGTCGCTGACCAGCGCCGCCACGACGGTGGCGGAGACCGGCTTGGAGAGGGAGGCGATCTGGAAGACCGTGTCCGCATCGACGGTCTCCGGTTTTCCGGCTTCGCGATGCCCGAACCCCTTGAGGAAGATCACCTCGTCGCCATGCACGACGCCGATGGCCAGACCGGGCACGCTACCATCCGCGACGACGCCTTCGGCAAGTAGTTCGAGCTTCGCAAGGGCCGCGGCGATCCTGTCGGGTGGGATGGTATCGGCCGACGCCGCTTTCGGCAAAAGCACCATGATAGCGATGAAGGCCAACATCCTCCAACGGAGGTGGTTCCGCTTTATGAATAGCCGCATGCTCAGCCCCCTCCGCTTCACCGGCGTGCACTATTGCAGGCCGACGCAGGGAAGGCCAGCCTCACGCTCGACCCGCCATCCATTGACGGATGTCGGTTTCGCACCAGTCGAAATTCAGACAGCCGCGCCTGAGCTAGGATGCCGCGCGCAGGCGAAGGCGCCGCCTGCTGGCGCGGGCCTTCTCCGCCACCGCAGCGGTGATCTCGACCACGCCGTCTTCACGCGGTCTGGCGTTGGTGACCTTGTGGAGCCGCTCATAGGGCAACAGTTCCTTGACCCGGGCTTGAAGCGACGCGACTTCGGCACGCAGATCCTCGCATTCCTGCCGCTGGACGTCGAACTGTATCTGTTCGGATGCCTGCTGCAGGGAAAGCTGCGAAAAATTCGCGCTGACCGCGGAAAGGTTCATCTTGTCGCTTTCGCTCTCCTTCATGAGAGCAGACAATTTTTCCTCGGCGATTTGCTTTTCGGCCACCGCGTCGCTCGCTTGAGCCTTGAGCCTGGCGATCTCGCTGACGGCTTCGCTGTTGTGGTTCGAGGCGGCTTCCAGTCGCGATCGGAGATCCTCGATCTCAGAACGCAAGCCGGTCATCTCCGCGACACCGCGTGCAAGTTCGGCTTCCCTGTCCCCGTCCCTGATGCGGGCCGCTTCCGTCATTTCCGACAGCTTGGCCTGCGCCATGTCGAGCGATTTCTGCAGCCGCATTTCCTCTTTCTCGCTCTTGCCAAGCGCGGCCAGCAGTTCCGAAACCTGTGCGGCGTCATTGGCGTGGACAGTCGAGAGTTCGTCCAGCCTGTGCCGGGCCTCGGCCTCCCGTTTCAGCGCCTTGTCGAGGTCGATCGACAGGCTAACATGTTTCTCCCGCAGCATCTCGTTCTCGCGCGAGCGTCTGTTGGCCTCGACCGCTCTGGCCGAGAGCGTTTTGACAAGCTCGCCGAACTCGGCCTCGCGTTTTGCGCTCGCATTGCCTGCCACGACGAGCTCCAGCCTTGCTGCAGCCAGCGCGCCGCGAAGTGCTTCCTTGTCCTCGACCAGGCTCGCCTCATGCTGCTGCAGCGCCTCGATAGCGCTGTCGCGCTCGCGCTGCTTTCTGGTTGCATCGTGGAGCTGTTCGGATAGTGCTCTTTGTTGCGCGGTCAAGCTGGTATTTGCCAGCTCCAATTCGTTGGCGCGAAGAATGTCGCCGTGGAGGAGTTTCAGGAATTCGCCTGTCAGATGATGCGAGGTCGCGATCTCCGACAGTTTCGCATGGATCTCCCCAAGATACTCCTGCGCGTCGTGAAAGAGCCCATCGACCGCACTTAAGGCAGCGAGCCGGGTTTGCGTGTGGGGCGTCAGCCGTCGCGCGGTCTCGAAGGCATCCGCATTGGCCTCAAGTTGCGAGCTGTCATCCATTGCCGCGAGATTCCCATCCGACACAGTCTCATCCGGGACAGTGACGTCGTTCAACGGCGACTGATCGTCCACGTTGAGACATTCGCTAAACGCATCCGCCAAATCGGTTTCGAGCTCCTTGAACGCCCTCTCCACAGTCTCGGCACGCTTGATCAAACCTTTGAAATTCATGACTGAATATCCCTCTCGTGCAGCGCCGTTAAGGAGCGAACATTCGCCTCCCCCGAATACGGGTTCACCCCTGACCGTGCGCTCTGGCCGACGCCACGCTAGGGACAGGCTCGGCCACTGTCCTCGTGTATTTGAATGACGCGCCTCGCGGCAGTCGCCGATGGCGCGATTCGTAGCGACGGCGACAGTTCCAACGAACGCGTTGGGCGGCATCTGCTCGGCCGCCGCAAAACCGTCGAAGCTCGACATGAACCGGTTATTTCGACGTCTGGCGGCATCGGTGCTTGATGCCGCCAATATTTCATTCCACACACCGGTCACGATGACGGACGAGATACGGGATCAGCGCCAGGTGTTCAGGTGGGCCTTGCCTGCCTCCGCGGTCCTGCATTTGCTCGCCGCGGCGCTTCTGTTGTCCGCGCTGCCGGTGTCGCCCCCGCAGCCGCAGAAGGATCAGGCCATCGGGGTGGATCTGGTGCCGCCGCCCAAACCATCGGAGAAAGCCAAACCTCCGCCTCCTGCGAAACCGCCCAAGCCCGAAAAGCCGCCGGAAGCAAAGATCGAGACGCCGGCGCATCCGGAAGCCGGCCCTCAGAGGCCTGTCTTCCAATTCGGCGAGAAGGACGCTGGTCCTCGCAAGTCTCTGGACGGCAACAGTGCGGAGGATGGTTCGGAACAACCGACGGCGCCGCAAGATCCCAATAAACAGGATCTTGCGCAGCCACCTGCCGTGACTGCGGTAGACGGCAAAGACCCGGCTCCGCCGCCTGGCGCATCCGCGCCGCCTAAGCCCAAGCGAGCGGCCAAGGTGCAAAAGCCGCTGAAGCTTGAAGAAGCGAAAAGATTGTTCTCGCAAACAGCAACCGGTGATCCAATCGCGACAACCGCCATGAGAAATGTGCCGCGCCCCGATCGGATCGGTCAGCTCTGCTTCTGGGAAGTGCGCGAACAGTTGCGCCATGCTTCGCCCCCCTACTTTCCTGACGTCTTGCGTCCCTTCAGGTTGAAGGCCGGCAATATCATGCAAGTCTCCAGGACCGAGTTCCGCGCCGGCGGGCAGTGGTACGCTCTGAGCTTTCGTTGCGAGGTCGATCCGGATGCGACGAAAGTCGTGTCGTTCGCCTTCCGTGTTGGAGATCCAGTGCCAGCGCCGCGGACTGCCCGCCAAATGGGTGGCCCAGACTGATCGAGGTCGGCTCGCCGGCCGCATCAAATCTACGATGCCGGCGAAGTCTTCGCGCCCCGGCATCCGTAAGGTGGCTTTCGCCAGCAGCCGCCTCACGGTGGGACGAATGCTCGCCTGCCTTGGCAATCGCTGTGTCGAGGTTTAGCTTATGCTAAGGGAGGGTTCGATGACTTCAAGTTTCAATGTTCACCATGCTGCCGGCTATGAGCAGCTCATGGGTCGCTGGAGCCAAAAGCTCGCGCCGCTGTTCATCGACTTCGCGGGCCTTAAGGACGGCGAAAAGATCCTCGACGTCGGTTGTGGCACAGGCAGCCTGACCTTCGCGCTCGTCAAGGCCGCTGAACTCCGTGAGGTCGCCGCGATCGATTTTTCGGCCGTTTTCGTCGAGGAGGCAATCCGGCGCAACACCGACCCGCGGATAAAAATCCGCCAGGCGGATGCCTGCGCCCTGCCCTTTGAGGACGGCGCGTTTGACCGCGCCCTGGCGCTGCTCGTGCTCCATTTCGTGCCCGAAACCGGCAAGGCAGTCGCTGAGATGCGCCGCGTCGTGCGGCCGGGCGGCGTGGTCGCGGCGACCGTATGGGACCATCTCGGCGGCATGCCCGGAATGCGCATGATGATCGACACGGTGGCAGTGCTCAGCGAAGGCGGCCGCCAGCTGCGCGCCCGCTATTGCACCCAGCCGATGATGCAGCCGGGCGAAATGCAACGGACCTTTGTCGAACAGGGTCTCCGGGACGTTACGGAAACGCAGCTGATGATCCGCATGGACTACCAAAACTTCGACGACTACTGGGCGCCGATTGCCGCCGGCGAAGGGCCGCTCGGCAAGTATGTGGCCACGCTCGATCCAGAAGAGCGGGCGCGCACCGACGCCGCCATGCGCGACGCCTATGAGGCCGGCCGGCCCGACGGCCCGAGGTCCTTTGCCAATGTCGCCTGGGCCTGCCGCGGTGTCGTTGCCTGACGTTGGCGCTAGCCGATCCCGTAGACCAACCCGACGCGGCCGTCCGACAACTGCTCAACCTTGCGCAGTTCGAGCCCACGACGATTCTTCGCCGTTCCAAACAGCGCCTTTCCTTCACCGGCGAGCAGCGGATAGACGATCAGCCTGAGTTCATCCACCAGCCCGGCATCGATAAGGCTCGCGGTAATTCGGGCGCCGCCCATAAGGTAGATGTCCTTGCCGGGCTGCTGTTTCAGCGCAGCGATATCCTCGAAATTCCGCACGAAGCGCGTCTTTGGCCAGGCCGCCGAAGTCATTGTGTTCGACAGCACATAATGCGGCGTCTGGGCGGCGAAGCGGGCCCATTCGAGCTCGGCCGGCTTCGGCAATTTGCCGGTCATCGGCAGCGGCTTGTCGGGCTCGTTCTGGATGGCGCTCCAGTAGCGCTCGTAGCCAGCATACATGACGCCGCCAAGCAGGCAGGCATCGATTTGCGGCGTCAGGCCGTATTCCTCAGACCACGCATCGACCCAATCGGCGTAACCCTCGGGTCCCTCCATCTTGCCGTCGACGGAAATTTTCATTCCAGTGATCAATTTACGCATGACTTCCTCCATCAGGCTTGCGGGATGCAAGCACGTTTCGTCGGATCATCGTTGCTTCGTGTGGCTGGCGGCGACCTCAGGGATGGCCGCCGCGAGTTACATCAGGCCGGCAGGCGGCGGTCGTATTCGTCCCGCAGGCGGCTCCAGCCGTCCCAGAACGAGGTCGGTGTCTTACCCGCCAGGCGGGCGGCCAGCAGGTCGAGGTGCACGTGCCAGCCGGCGGTGATGTTGAGCTGGATTGCACGTTCCGGCAGGCGCCGATGGACGACGGTGAGCAGCACATCGCTACCCTTCGCCTCCAGCAGGAAGGAGACGCCGCCGGTATTTCCCCAGGTGATGGAAAGCTTGCGCGGCGGATCGAGTTCGGTGATCCGGCCCTCCATCCGATGCTCTTCGGGGAAGCCCGCGGGGCGCTGGCCAGGCGGGTCGGTCAGCTCGTCGTTACGCCAGACGAACTCGAACGAGCTGCCGGCCTTCATTTCCATCTGGCCTGCGGCCATCCATTGCCGTCGCAAGTCACTCTCGGTGAGATAGGCCCAGACGCGCTCGATGGGGCCGGGCAAAAGGCGCTGGATGGTGAACGTGGCGGGCTCGGTCAGCTCGCCATAGGCGCCGATGGTTCTCATCTGGTTCATTGCTCGTCTCCTTCTTTCGGATTGGGCGATTTCCTGGGCTCATCCTGGGCTTTGCGTGCGCCCTCTTCGCGAAGAAGGCGTTCGAGAACATCGAGACGACCGGTCCAGAAGCGCTCGTAGAAGCTGAGCCACTGATGGGCGCTGGCCAGCGGTCCAGGGGCTAGTCGGCACAGATGCGTGCGGCCCCTCACCTCTCGACGAATAAGCCCTGCGTTCTCCAGCGCCTTGATGTGCTTGGAGGCGGCCGCGAGCGACATCACGAAGGGTTCCGCCAGCTGGCTTACCGTTTTCTCGCCATCGGCGAGATCGCGAAGCATGTGCCGGCGGGTGGCGTCGCCAAGGGCGTGAAAAACCGCGTCCATCTGAGATGTCTCTAATTCAACCATGTAGTTGAATATAGACGCACGCTTTGAGATAGTCAACCGTTTGGTTGAATAATTCATGTGAAGCGTTGCGGGGCTGTTTGCGCCATCGAGCGCGTCGACGTGACGGGAGATACGGACGCGCCCCGCGACAGGAAGGGCGAGGCCCTTATTTGCCGTCGAAGAAACTGTGGATCGCGGCTTCCAGCTTTTCGATAAGCTGAGGGTTGTGGCAGCTGCCAGCCCAGATCAGGGCGTTTAGCCTCATCTCCTTGTTGATAAAGCTCACTTTCCCAGAATCCAGCAGGTACTCCGCGATCTCGTAGTGCCGCCCCTTGATAGTCTCGATGAGCGCGTTGTTTCTCCCCGTCTTGTCGGTCAGATTTACTTCCGCGCCATTCTCCACGAGCAACTTGACGACTTCGAGATGCCCGTTCTTCGCCGCCTCGATTAGAGCGGTTCTGCCGTAGTAGTCAGCTCGCGCGTTGATCTCTATTTGGGGGTGTCTCACCAGGGCTGAGATACACGCATAATGTCCCTTGGCGGACGCAAGGCTCAAGGGCGTGCTCTTCCACTTGTTTCTGGAATTCACGTCGATTTCCGGGTCTTCGATCAGCGCCTCCACCACAGCTGTGCGGTCATTGAGGGCTGAAAGGTGAAGTGCAGACCAGCCGCCATCGTCCGGCTGATTGATATCGGCGCCAGCCGCCAATTCCGATCGAACCGCCTCCGCATCGCCTTTTTCTGCCGCGACCAGCAGAGGCGACCAGTCTCTTGCCCCTCCGGCTTCCAAGCTGTTGGTCAACGCAGTCGCCTCCTCGGATAGTCGACAGAATACCACATTATCGGCAATAGTGGCGGCTCCTGTACTCAAGTCCAATGGGTCAAAAGCTGGAACGCTGTCGGCCCGAACGGACATCGAGATCAGCGCTTCACGTCCGTTTCCTCACATTCTCCTGATATTGACTCGCTTTGCCGGCCATCCGGACTAGATAGAGCCTGCGCCGGGCGGAACGATGCAGAAGGACCTGAACATGCCTGAACAGATTACCCTGAATAGACCTGAACAGATCAGATTGAACGACGGCTCCGCCATTCCGCAAATCGGCCTCGGCGTGTGGCAGGTCGATCCAGCCATCACCGCCAAGGTAGTGCGCTGGGGAATCGAGGCCGGCTACAGACTGATCGACACCGCCGAAGGCTATCAGAACGAGGAAGGTGTCGGGCAGGCAATCCGCTCGGCCGGCGTGCCGAGAAGCGAGTTGTTCATCACCTCGAAACTGCGCAACGGCGCCCATCAGCGCGACGCCGCCTTGCGCGCCTTCGACGAGACGATGAGCAAGCTCGGCATCGAGCAGATCGACCTGTTCCTGATCCACTGGCCGGTGCCCAGCCAGGACAGATATGTCGAAGCCTGGAAGACGCTGGTCGAACTCAGGCAATCAGGCCGGATCAAGTCGATCGGCGTTTCGAACTTCAACCAGGACCATCTCGAACGGATCATCGGCGAGACCGGCGTCACGCCTACCGTCAACCAGATCGAGCTCCACCCCCGCTTCCAGCAGCGTGACAAACGCGAATTTCATAACAGGCACAACATCCGCATCGAGAGCTGGAGCCCGCTGGGCAGCGGCCGGCTGTTGAGCGATCCGACGCTTGAAAGCATTGCCAGGAAACACGGCAAGTCGGTGGCGCAGACGATCGTCAGGTGGCATCTTCAGGAAGGGCTGATCGTCATTCCAAAGTCGATCCACCAGGACCGCATCGCCGCCAATTTCGACGTCTTCGATTTCGAGCTGGAAGCGAAAGACCTCGAGCTTATCCGGGGCATGGATTCGCCCGACGGCCGCACCGGCCCAAACCCCGCTACAGCCGCATTCCTGTTCTGAGGGCCGACAGTGAAGCTGCCGATCTCCCCCCTTGTTGTGGGGGAGATGTCCGGCAGGACAGAGGGGGGCGCTGTCCCGCCGGCCTATTGAACTCTCCGGCTCATATCCCAACCCAGTGGGACCTCAGGCAGCCGGTTCATTGACGGAAAAAGCTGCAGGCTGCCGGGAACACCTGCAAGCTCCATCTCGCCATGCTCTTCAAAAGCCAGGCCGGAACCGGCCACGAGATCACGAACCGTGCGCGACGCGATGATCTCGCCCGGTCCGGCAACGTCGAGCAGATGTGATGCCAGTTGAATTGCAACACCGGTGAAGTCGTCTCCGCGCCTTTCGCATTCGCCAATATGGACTGCCGCGCGAACCTGAAGGTCTAACCTCTTCATTCGACGACGGACCGCGATTGCACATTGGATCGCCCGCGTTGGTCGCAGAAATACCGCGAGAAACCCGTTTCCGGTGCGGCTGATTTCCTGACCGTTAGCAAGATGCAATTCGTTGCGTATCTCGTCGTCGTGTCGCTGCATCAGATCGCGCCGCGCCCGGTCGCTAGCGTTGACGGGAGCCGGCGGCAACCCGACGATTTCCATGTGCAGCACCGTCACAAGCACGCGCTCGCTCGACGTTGCCGGCAGCGAGCCGGTGACAAAAGCCTGGATCTCGTCGACCAAACGATCGGAATTCTCCCCCCAAATTACGTGATCACGGCCGGCAAGCTCAATGTATCTGGCGCCTTCGATATGCGTTGCCAGGTAGCGCCCCTCTTCCGGTTTTACCCAGCGGTCGCCCGCCGTCTGCACGATCAGTGTCGGGACGTGAACGGTTGGGAGAAGAGCGCGAACATCGATTTCAGTGCCCCAGCGCCAGAGCGCGACCGCGTCGGCAGGCGAGGCTGAATTCCTAAGATACGCGGCGAACCATTCTCTCTCGAAACTGTCGTTCATCAGGCTGGGCGCGGCGTTGCTCATGTCCGCCGGCTCCCCCCACTGTCTCTCGACGGCGGTCAGATCTTCTTCTACCTGCTCGCTTGTCCTTGCCCATGGATAATCCGGCGACCATCGGCCGCTGGCATAGGTTCCGTTGAGCACGACAGCCGCTGTTCGTTCGGGATAGGTCGCCGCGAAAAGCATGCACATAGGCCCCCCTTCGGAGCTGCCGAACAGAACCGTTCGCTTTGATCCGACCGCATCCAACACCGCTCGCATGTCTTCCATCCGCTCTTCCAGCGTTGGCAAACCAACATTGCGATCGGACAGTCCGGTGCCTCGCTTGTCCATACGGATCAGGCGGGCAAAGGAACCGAGACGCTGGAGCATATGCGCCAGCCGCGGCGATGACCAGGCAAGGTCGAGGTTGGAGACCCACCCAGGCACATAGATCAGGTCGACCGGCCCGTCGCCGGTTACCTGATAGGCGATGTTGATTCCGGCCGATTTGACATAGTGGGTCGCGGGGCGCATCGGCTCGGCCCGGGACGCCGGCCGCTCACCTGTTCGGGCTGCCGACGTTGGCGGTGTCTGGGAAGGCGACACCGAGGCGGCTATCCGGGTAGTGGCTTGCGGCGTCACGCGGCGCGTCCGCAGGTCATCATAGAGTTGCCGGGTCTCCGGCTCGGGCTGCAAGCGGAGCTGCAGTTGCAGCACATCACGGCAGCGCTCATACTGTTTCAGCGCGAGCGGCCCTGGGCGGCATAGGTCCGCATCAGGGCTCGGTGGATATCCTCCCGTAAGGGCTCCAAAGCCAGCAGGCGCACCGCCGCCCGCAGGCATGATGGAAGATCATTCGTTGCCGAATAGTGCGCGACGAGCTTCTCCAGCATGATGGTTGCGATTGCCCTCAATCGCTCGCGCTCCACTCTGAGCCAATCTTCGAACGGCTCCTCCTTCAGGCCGAACCCGTCCAGGAGGTCGCCACGATAGACGACGAGCGCTTGCTCGAGTTGCTCCGGGTCGGAGCCGGCGGCCAGCGACTCGAACCGCGCGACGTCGAAATCAAGATCGTCGAGATTGAGCGTAATGCTGTCGCCGTCGCTCAGAAACCTTTCGCCATCGGATGCGCCCATTCCTTTCCTTATGGCGGATAGGGCCTGTCGAAGGTTCATTCGGGCCTGGGTTGGCTGTTGCCGCCCCACAAAAGCGCGGCGAGCTTCTCGCGCGATTGGGAGTGTCCGGATTGCAGGGCGAGATAAGCCAGCATGGCGCGAGCCTTGCGGCTGAAAACCGGGGCCACCGCTCCTCCGGCAAAGTCAAAGCCGCCTAACAGACAGAGATGAGGGTGCGCCATCGGATCCGCCACAGCCACAGCTTCTTTGCAATCCTTTCCTGTACTTGCCTCTATTTCAACCGTCATTTCGCCCGGCCTGGTGTTTTTCACGAATCCTTCACGCTGGCTCCACCGCGTTTCTCACGACGCAGGGAAGACAAGTGTCGGGAGACTGGTATCTCAGGAGGACGCTGTGCTACCCCCGACGGAATGGCCCATCTGGCATGATGTTTCAAGGCAGGACCCGCAGCCGCGCGGCGGGCCACTGCGCCACGACATTGCGCTCGCGCGCTATCTTGAGAACCAGCGGGCCCGCCGGGCGTCAATGATCCAGGGGTTCGATTTCCGGGCCGCCGCGGACAGCTTGCGCGCACTTTTGGCGAATGCGGGTAGCCGTGGATATCGGCTCTTGGAGGTCCTGGGCATTCGGCCCTTTCATATCCCCGAGCCATCCACCAGCGGCACATCTTCGCCTTCCCACGGGCTCGGCATCGATCCCTTGCTGAGATTGGCCGACGGCAGCGGCATCCAGCACTTCAGTTCGGGTTCGGCATATTCGACGATGCGTCCCGGCGAAGAATCCGAAGCGCGCCAGCCTTCGCTGCCGAACTGATCGGCGCGGGCCCAGTAGGCCATGTCGACCTCGGCCGGCCCCTGTTCGGAAGGCCGAACCGTGACAAGGATTCTGCTGCCGTCCCTTGGCGCGCTCGACATGTGGCGCCACTGATCGGGCTCGTCCATTGCACTTCCTCCTGCGATCTTCGCCTCGCGCGGATAGTCGCTTCGCGTTCGGAAGCGGTCAACCCGAACTTTTTTGCCTGGGGCAAAACCCTGCCCCGTCGTTGCGGAACAAGTCATGGCACGCCGGGTTTGGGCAAGTTGTTGAAGGAGGCAAAATGAGACCAGCGCCCCGACCGATCCTTAGCATTGTTCCATGGCAGGCCGCGCCTTTCGTTCCCCACCCGGTCCGATCGCAATGAGGCAGGCCGGTTCCGATCGTTCCACTCCACCGGAGGAGGGTAAAGGCGGCATAGGCCGCGCGCTCGGCCTCGGCCTGATAACAGGGGCGGCCGACGACGATTGTTCCGCGATAGGCACCTATGCCAGCGCCGGCGCCCGTTTCGGACCCGACCTGCTTTGGACGGCTCCGGTGACGTTGCCGATGATGTACGCGGTCGTCTACCTGTCGTCGAAGCTCGGCCAGGTATCGGGGCGCGGATTGTTCCACGTCATCAAGGACTTCTACCCGCGGTGGCTGCTCTGGTCGGTGCTTTTGGGTGTGCTCGTCGGCAACACCATCGAGGCAGCGGCGGATCTCGGTGGAATGGCCGCGGCGATCAACATATTCGTGCCGCTTCCCATTCCGCTGATCGTGCTGTTCGTCGCCGCCCTCATCTTCGCCCTCCAGGTCTTCGGCTCCTATACTTTGATCCGCAACATCTTTCGCTGGCTGGCGCTGGCGCTGCTCGCTTATGTCGGTGCCGCCATTCTGGCCAAGCCGGACGCCGCGGCGGTGCTGCGCGGGACGCTGCTCCCCAGGATCGAATTCAACCGTGAGTTCCTGTCGATCCTGGTCGCCATCATCGGCACGACGCTGTCCGCCTATCTCTACACGTGGCAGTCCAATGAGGAGGTCGAGGAGGAGATTGCCCAGGGGCGGACAACGCTCAGGGAAAGGAAGGGCGCCACCGACAGCGAACTCCGTCGCTCTCGCCGGGACATCCTCATCGGCATGATGTTTTCAAATCTCATCATGTATTTCATCATCTTGTCGACGGGTGCTACGCTCTACAAGGCGGGCCACCACGATATCGACACGGCCGCGCAGGCGGCGGAGGCGCTGCGGCCGCTCGCCGGCCAGGCCGCAAGCGTTCTGTTCGCCGCAGGCGTGATCGGCGTCGGTTTCCTCGCGGTTCCTGTCATGACCACCGGCGCTGCCTATGATGTGGCGCAAGCCATCGGCTGGAAAAACAGCCTGCACGCCCGGGCTCGAGAGGCGCCCAAATTTTATCTCGCCATCGGATTTTTTACCGCGATCGCCGCCGGCCTCAACTTCCTTGGCTTCAATCCGATGAAGGCGCTGGTCTGGTCCGGCATCGTTCAAGGCTTCTCGACGCCGCCCTTGCTGCTGCTCATCATGCTGATGACGAACAACCGCAGGATCATGGGCGACCAGGTGAACAGCCGCAGCACCAACATACTCGGTTGGGCAACGACCGCCGCTATTTTCTCGGCGACGATCGGCCTGGTGGCAACCTGGTTCATGTGATCCGGCGGAAGCAAAGCGATGCCGACGGTTGGATTACCCGTTCCCGCTTGCGGATTGTCCCAGCTTTGCCGGTCTTGGAAATTCCACAACGTCGCCCGTGGGCCGCTTGTATTGCGCCGCGACAATTGCATCGATCAGGAGATCCAGAGCCGCACGAGCCGTGCGGCTCGTCTCGTCCTCGCCGCTCAAATAATGGCAGGCTCGTTCGAGGTGGAGGTGTGCGGCGGCAAAGTCGCTTGTCATAGGCTTCTCCCTGTTGCCCGCCGGCCGGCAAGATGACCGCCTCGATTTACCCAAAAGCAAATATCCACAGCCGGATTTGAATCAAATTGGCCTGACTCGCCACATGCCGCGGAGCCCACCAGCACCTTGGCCTGTGCCCGCGCCGCGTCCTCTCCGAGGGCCGCTAGGCCATCCAGGATCGTGGCATCAGGACATGGTTCCCCGACGTCGCGCCGGAGCGCCCGAGGGCGACTTGCCTGATATGTCCGGCCGGCTGTTCATGCGCTTCTGTCCGACGCGCTGCGCTATCGCGGCTGCAGGCGCTGCAGCGATCTTTCAGCGCGGTACGGCGCGTTGAATGAACCAATTGCGGGCGATGTGCAGCAAACTCAGTTCGCTCATCGCCCTGCTTTTGAAATTTTCTCGCTCTTTTAATTATACAAAATCTCTAGACTTAAAATAGATCGCTAGGCCCAAGATCTTAAAATAGAGCGCTTGAGAGGGAGCCAGGAATGTCGAAAAAGCTTGTGGTGGGGCTGTCGGGCAACTTGACCCGGCCATCGAAGACCAAGGCGTTCGTCAGCCACATTGTCGGGCAGGCCGCCGAAAGCATCGGCGCAGCCTCGGCCGTCTTCGACATCGAGGATCTCGGCGCGTCCCTGCCGCAGGCAAGGCGCCTCGGCGACCTCGACCCGGCGGCGCGCAACATCGTCGAACGGCTGCTGGGCGCCGACATCCTGGTGGCCGGCTCGCCGACTTTCAAAGGCAGTTATACCGGGCTTTTCAAGCACTTCTTCGACCTGCTCGACCCGTCATCGCTGAGGGGCAAGCCCGTCATCCTCGCCGCGACCGGCGGCGGCGAACGCCATTCGCTGATCGTCGAGCACCAGCTGCGGCCGCTGTTCGGCTTCTTCGAGGCGCTGACCGTGCCGACCGCGATCTACGCCTCCGACAAGGATTTTGCCAATGGCGTGCTGGTGTCGGACGCGATCCATGCCCGCGCCCGGCAGGCGGTCGCCGAGGCATGCCGGGTAACCGGAGTGCCCTATCGCGTCGGCCTTGCCGCCTGAACGCACCACTGACCCGAGATCCCCTCCCCGACCAATCCACGAGCACGCCGCGATGACCAGGTCCAGCAAATCCAGGCAAATCAAACTGGGCGCTTTCCTGCCCGGCGGCGGACAGCATATCGCCGCCTGGCGTCACCCCGAGGCGCCGGCCGACGGTGCCACCAATTTCGAGTTCCACAAGCAGCTTGCCCTGACCGCCGAGCGCGGCCTGTTCGACGCCTATTTCCTCGCCGACAATCTGACGGTCGGGCTCGGCGCCCGCGAAGGCGGCAATGCCAAGATCGCCGGCTTCGAGCCAGTGACGCTGTTTGCAGCGCTGGCGCCGCTCACCACGCATCTCGGCTTCATCGCCACCGCCTCGACCACCTACGAGGAGCCCTACACGCTCGCCCGCAAATTCGCCTCGCTCGATCATCTGTCGAATGGCCGCGCCGGCTGGAACGTCGTCACCTCGGCCGGCGACGAAACCGCGCGCAATTTCAATCGTGATACCCAGCCTGCCCACGCCGAGCGCTATACCCGCGCGCATGAGCATGTCGAGACGGTCAAGGCGCTGTGGGACAGCTGGGAGGACGATGCCTTCATCCGCGACAAGAAATCGGGGCGCTTCTACGACAAGGACAAGCTCCACGACATCGACCACAAGGGCGCGCATTTCAGCGTCAAGGGTCCGCTCAACGTGCCGCGCCCTGTGCAGGGGCACCCGGTGGTGGTGCAGGCGGGGCAATCGGAGGACGGCCGCAAGCTCGCCGCCCACTCGGCGGAAGTCATCTTCACCGCCCATCAGAACCTGGCGTCGGCGCAGGAATTCTACCGCGACATCAAGGCCCGCGTGGCGGCCGTCGGCCGCGATCCCGAGCAGGTGCTGATCATGCCCGGCGTAGCACCCTTCGTCGGCCGTACCGAAGAAGAAGCGCGCGCCAAATACCAGCAGCTGAACGATCTCATCCTGCCCGAAGACGGCGTCGCCCTGCTCAACGGGCTGGCAGGCCAGACGCTCGACATCAGGGGCTATCCGCTCGACGGCCCGCTGCCGCCGAGCAAGGAAACCGAAGGCATGAAGAGCCGCCAGGCGCTGATCCGCCAGATTGCCGACGAGCACAACTTCACCATCCGCCAGCTCTACCAATGGGTGGCGACGGCCCGCGGCCATTACACCGTCATCGGCAGCGCAGTGCAGGTCGCCGACCAGTTGGAGGAATGGTTCGGCAACGAAGCCGCCGACGGCTTCAACATCCTGCCGCCCTGGCTGCCCGGCGGGCTCGACGACTTCGTCGAGCTGGTGATCCCCGAACTGCAGCGCCGCGGCCTGTTCCGCACCGCCTATGAAGGCAGGACGCTGCGCGAGAACCTCGGCCTCAGGCGGCCTGAAAACCCGTGGACCGCCGCCCGCTCGGCCGTGCTGGCCGCCGAATAATCCCGAGAAGCCCACTACCCTCGAAGCGAGAGGCAAGACGATGACCTTGCAGCACATCGAACAGGCCGCCAGCCTCGGCACGCGTGACGGCACGACAAGCCTGGGCACGGACTTCCTGCGCCTCGGCGGCCGGGCAGGCATCCGCTTCCTGTCGCGCTACGGCGCCCTCATCGCCTTCCTCGCAATCTGGCAAGTGTCGAGCAGCGCCGGGTGGGTCAACACGGCCGTGCTGCCGCCGATCGACATGATTGTCGCGGCACTTTGGAAGGGGTTGGCCGGCGGCACTCTGCTCGGTGACATCGCCATCAGCCTGCAGCGCGCCGGTCTCGCCTTCGCGGCCGCCGTGCTGGTCGCCATCCCGCTTGGCCTGTTCATGGGCCAGGTGCGCGCGGTCGAGACCGCGCTCGATCCCATCCTGCAGGTCTTCCGCCAGACCTCGGCGCTGGCGCTCTATCCCGTATTCATCCTGCTGCTTGGGCTCGGCGAAGCCTCCAAGGTGTTCGTCATCTTCTGGGCGACGCTGTTCCCGCTGCTGCTCAACACCATCGGCGGCGTCAAGCAGGTCGATCCGAAACTGCTGGAGATGGCCCGCGTCTATGGCGCCAGGCAGCTCACCGTCTTCCGCCGCGTCGTGCTGCCCGGTGCCGTGCCCTCGATCTTCGTTGGGCTGAGGCTCAGCGCCACCACGGCGCTGCTGCTGTTGATCGCCTCCGAAATGATCGGCGCCAACAAGGGCATCGGCTTTCAGGTGATGAACGCGCAGTACAACTTCCAGATCCCGCTGATGTTTGCGGCAATCGTCATCCTCGCCGGCCTCGGCCTGATCGCCAACCAGGCGCTGGTCAGCCTGCAGCGGCGGCTCTGCCGCTGGAACAATGCCGTCGACTGACCTCCCCTTTCGCCATCGACCAGACCCAAGCCAAGCCAACCAGGAAAGACCACCATGAAAGTCACCCGCCGTTCCCTGCTTGCCGGCGCACCCTTCGCCGCCGGCCTTCTCGCCGCCGGCCTGCCGCGCTTCGCCTTTGCCGAAGCCGCACCCGTCAAGTTCCGCTCCCTCGCCAGCCGCGGCAGCATCTCTCCGCATGAACTGGCCGGCGAGCTCGGCTATTTCAAAGGCCTCGGTATCGAGGTCGAGAATGTCGGCTATTCCGGCGGCGGCCCGGAATCATTGTTTGCGCTCGCCTCCGGCAGCGTCGATATCGGATCGGCCGCAACCGCCGCCGTGATCAATTCGATTTCCGGCGGCAACGACTTCGTCGCCATCTATCCGAGCAACGGCATCAACAGCAAGGTGCGAAGCGTCTTCTACGTGCTCGACGACAGCCCGATCAAATCGATCGCCGACATTGCCGGCAAGACAATCGCCGTCAACACGCTCGGCGCCCATCTCGACTACACCGTGCGCGAGGCGCTGCACAGCGTCGGCCTGTCGCCGGATGCCGCCAATCTCGTCGTCGTGCCCGGACCGCAACTCGAACAGACCTTGCGCTCCCGCCAGGTCGACATCGCGGCGCTCGGCTACTGGCAGGCGACCTTTGCCGGCGCGCTGGTCGACAATGGCGGCGTGCGTGGCGTGTTCAACGACACCGACGTGCTGGGCGAACTGGCCGGCGGCTTCGTCGTGCTCAGGCGCGACTTCATCGCCGCGCATCCCGACGCCGCCCGCAATTTCGTCGAGCAATCGGCGCGCGCCTCCGACTGGTCGCTGCAGAACCCCGACGAAGCGCGCAAGGTGCTCGCGACAATCCTCGACAAGCGCGGCGAAAACGGCGAGCTGGCGCGCTACTGGACCGGCTTCGGGCTGCGCCAGGGGGCCAAGGCGACGGACCGCGACATCGACTTCTGGGTCAGCGTGCTCGAGCGCGACGGTCGCCTGCCAAAGGGTAAGCTGAAGGCAACAGACATCCTCTACCGGCCCGGCGAAACCAAGACCAACTGACAAGGCCAACCGGCAGCTGGGAGACGAGCGCGATGAGCAGCACAAGCGGCGGTGAGGTCAGCATACGCGACCTGTCCAAATCGTTCAGCATCGGCGGGCGCTCGCTTGCCGTGCTGAGGACCCTCAACCTCGACATCCGCTCGGGCGAATGCCTGGTCATCGTCGGCGCCAGCGGATCTGGCAAGACCACGCTGCTGCGCATTCTTGCCGGGCTGGAGGCCGCCGACAGCGGCGGCGTCGCCATCGACGGCAAGCCGGTGCACGGCGTCGGCGCCGAGCGCGCGGTGATCTTCCAGGAACCGCGCCTGCTGCCCTGGCTGACCGTGCTCGGCAATGTCGCCTTCAGCCTCGAAGTGCGCGGCGTGCCGAAGGCCGAGGCCGAGGAACGGGCGCGCTTCTATATCGCGCTCGTCGGCCTCGCCGAATTCGGCGATGCTTTCCCGAGGCAGCTGTCGGGCGGCATGGCGCAGCGCGTCGGCATCGCCCGCGCCTTGACCGTGCAGCCCGAAATCCTGCTGCTCGACGAGCCGCTGGGCGCGCTTGACGCGATGACCAAGATCGGCATGCAGGAGGAGCTGGCGCGCATTTGGAGCGAGGAGAACGTCACCATGGTGATGGTGACGCACGACCTCGAGGAAGCGATCTACCTGGCCGACAGGGTGCTGATCCTGCCCAAGGAGAAAGGCGGCGCGGCGCGGCTGATCGACATCGACCTGCCCCGCCCGCGCGAGCGCAGCGAAAGCCGCTTCGTACGCTACCGCGAAGAACTGCTGCGCGAATTCGGCCTGCACTGAAAGGCCGCCTACGCGATCTTGGGTTCCTCGCCCCGCAAAGCGGGGAGAGGTGGTTCGGCGAAGCCGAGACGGAGAGGGGTCTTCCTTTTTTGAAATCCTCTCCCCCCGCGCTCTTTCCTGGAACCGGATTCCTCGCCCCCGCATTTCCTTAACCGGGAGGCGAAGGAGCGCGGCATGAAAGCTTTGTTCGCAATCTTTGGCGGCTTCGTCCTGACGCTCGCCGTATTCGCCAGCGGCCTCGCATTCGCCACCTGGCTATTGATAGCCAAGCCGGTGCGGCCGCCCGCCCCGGTCTCCAGCGTCGCCGAACTGTGGGCCAAGGATCCGCGCCCGGTAAACCCGGCCTCGCAGCGCCTCGAGCGCCTCCCGGCCCGCCCGGTTCCCGTTCGCACCTCGGAAGTTGATCGCAGCTCGAAACCCGCCGACACCGCCGCAGCTTCGACACCCGACACCACCGGCTCCATCAAGCCGGCGGTGGAAGAGCAGCAGACGCTGCCCGCCGCCCATGTCGAATGGTGCGCCAGCCGCTACCGCTCCTACAGGCCAGGCGACAACCGCTACACATCCTACAGCGGCCAACAGCGCCCCTGCATATCGCCCTATCTCGACGCCGCCGATGACGGCAGCTACGTCGAGGCGAGCGATACGTCGTCAGTGGAGGGCTACCCGCGGCCGGACGAAACCGGCGACGCCGAGCTCTCATCCGACCACGTCCAATACTGCTTCAGCCGCTACCGGTCATATCGACCGGAAGACAATAGCTATCAGCCGTATTCCGGCGGGCCGCGTCGGCAGTGCGAGTAGGCAGGCCGGGCGTGGCTGGCGGCCGCAGGGCATGGCGCCTTGTGCGACCCCACCAACGATCACGCAGATTTCTTGGATCGTTCGGGTTGGCGCGGCGTTCATCCGATACCCAAAGGAGAAATCAACATGGGCGACGACCGGGAAGACAAGATTCGTGAGCGCGCATACCAGATCTGGGAACGTGAAGGCGGGATCCATGGCGATCCCGAGCGGCACTGGCACCGGGCTGAGGCCGAGATCGACAGGGAGGCAGCCCTGCCGCTGACGACAGGCGATGCCCTGCCGGAAACCCGCGAGTTCGCGAGTTCCGACGTCTTGACGGTGGAGGCCCTGGCGGTGCGCACCGGCATATCGGGCGAACAGGCACAGGAGCTGATCGACAGGCTGGGCAACGACCGGGCGGCGATCGAACAAGCCGCGCGCAACCTCAAGGGGAAGCAGCGGCTCGGGGAGTGACAGATGATCAGAAAACTCAAAGACGGAAAATACCGCCTCTATTCGCGCAAGAAGGACGAAAAGACCGGCAAGCGCCGCAATCTCGGGACGTTTGACAGCCGCGAGGCTGCGGAGAAGCACGAACGTGAGGTGCAGTATTTCAAGAAGCATTGAGGCGGCGTTGGGCGTGTTGTCGCTTGCCAGGCAGCCGCGCCGGATGCCTGACGGAACCTGAGCCTGCGAAGACGGCGGCCACGCATCTCTGCGCCGGACAGTTTACGAGAACATGGTGCGTCCAGAAGCAGGTAACGACGCCCATCGCGGTCGCCCGCGGATTTTAGCACGGTATGCAAATTGTTCAGAACCGTACCTGATGCACCTCGCGCAAGCGGCATAAACCTTTCAGTGACGAAGCGTTCGCTTGCAATGTGGGCGGTTTCTGGTCAAATTGAACAAAACGGGAACAAAAATGTCACGGGCGAATTGAATTCGCGTTCGCCGTCCGGCGTGTTGCGCACCACAGGGCCTGGCTGGTTGGGATAGATGTCGATGGAGGGTTCGAGATTGCCGAGGATATCCCGCAAGGCGCGGGTCCACTGGCGAATGGCCTCCTGGCTGGTCGTGATATTGTAAAGATTGCACATTTCAGGCCGTTCCCGGATGCTTAGGCATCTTGTTGGAAACGGCCCGGAATTTCCAGCGCTGTCCGTTAGGTTGCTGACACGGCAGGCCGTGTCAGCAATGGCTTTGTGAGACCTACCGCGCCGATTGTCTCATAGCTTGTGCGGCGACTGCCGCCAGAAAAGCCCTCGCCGCGGCATCGCAGGCCGCTCGAGACGGGCCCTTGGCGAAAAGAAGAAGCTCGGCGGCTCGAATGTTGAGCCCGTGCTTCCTTGCGAATGTGGCTAGATCGTAAGGCTTGTTGTCGTAAGGCACGTCGTCGTAGTCGATCGTCAGATCGTAGTTTTCTTTCATTTTCTTCCTCCCGTTAGCGATCTTCCCCCTCCTGTCGCTAACGCAAAATTAACGTCGATGGCGTCGGGCGAGTCCACCAATCAGAGATTGTGTAAAAAACGTACGAGCTCGGATGCTCGCCCTCGCCACGGCGCCGCGAGCAATCGCCGCGAGCCGGATCGCTCGAAAGAGCCGATTATGGGGGCACGTTGGAAAAGGCAGCCACGGCCTGGTGCCACGGGGTGTCCGCGACCCTACCGTGCCTAATGGCCGTCATTTTCATCTTCCTGGCCCGGTCCGCAAAGCCGGCCTCGTTGGGTCAGCTAAAGAATAAATCCGGCTAATAACACCGTAAGGAGCAGTGACAGCGGAACAGCCGCAAGACACCAGATCTCCAACGTGTTGTTTTGCAGCGGGTCCATCGTCAGCCTCACTTTTTGGTTCGTCATTGTGACACTAACGGTTGGTCGGAGGTAGCGGTTCCAAGCGACGCTGTTCATAGAGCGCTGCCTGTGCTGCATATTAGCAACAGCTTGACGACCGCTGAGCCCGTACCGCTTGGAGAACTTCACTTGGCGCCGGTGGATGGGCATTCCGCAGGAATGCAAGCGCCCCTCCATCAGGCGTGCGGGGATCGATCGCCGCCTATGATCAGCGCCGAGCCATGCCCCGGAACCCAATGGCTGCGTCGACCTCCGGCCGAAGTTTCGCTACCACCGAGCAGACCCGATGTTCACTCCAGCCAGCGATGCCCGTTTATAGGACCTAAGTCTGACCTGCCTGCGCAATGGTCTCGTGTACGGCCGGCGCCGGGAACAACTGCGCCCGTCTTCAGTTGATGGCGTCACCTCCTCGAGGAGAGATCGGCGCAGAATCAGTCCCTTCAGCGCTGATTAGGGTCCGCCTGCCATTGATGGATTTGGCAGGCGGACCCTTGGTTCTGTACGCTCCAGATCGAAAGCGGGTAAGCTCGGGATCACTCAGAAATCCTGCAGAGAGGCATGGCGGAGGGCTCCTCGCCCTGAGATGCTTGACCTGGCTTGACATCCGAGACGACCTCCCAGCGCGCGCACGCAGCGGGGGGCGCCCTCAGCCCTCCAGCGCCTCGTGCTGGTAAAGCTCGTCCATGCTGAGCGTCGCGAGCGCCGCGAAGGGCGCCTGCTTTTTCACGCGGCCGTGGCTCAGGATCACCACGTCGTCGCAGAACGAGATGGTGCTGCGATGGTGGCTGATGACGATGGTGGTGCGGCGGCCGGCGCGCGACTTCAGCGTCTCGACGATCGCCGCTTCCGACAGCCCGTCCACCGCATTGGTGGCTTCGTCGAGGATGAGGATATCGGGATCGCGCACCAGGGCTCTGGCCAGCGCGATCCGCTGCCGCTGTCCCGCCGAGAGGTTGACGCCGCGGTAGCCGACGACGGTCCTGTAGCCTTGCGGCAGTTGCTCGATGAAGCCATGCGCTTCGGCCAGTTTTGCCGCGCGCTCGGCGTCATCGGCCGAGGCCGCGTCCTGGCCGTAGATAATGTTGTCGAAAATCGTGCCGTCGACCAGCTCCAGCTCCTGGCTGGCGAGCGCGATGTGCTTTCGCCATTGGCTGGGGTCGATGCGGTCCAGAGGCGATCCATCGACGAGGATCCTGCCGCTATCCGGTTCGACGAAGCGGCACAGGAGATTGACGATCGTCGTCTTGCCGGCGCCAGAGCGGCCGATCAGCGCGGTCGAGCGGCCGCTGCGGATGTCGAAATTCGCCGCATGCAGCACCACCGCGCGCTGTTCCGAACCAGAATAGGTAAAGGTGACGTCCTCGAACTTGATGCCTTGGCTGAGCCCGGGGAACGCCGCGTCACCTTGCGGCGGCTCGGGCTTACCGGATGGGTCCAGCATCCACGTCACCTCTTCAAGCGATCCGCTCAGGCCCTGCAACTGGCTCCAGGCCATTTGCAGCGACCGCATGTAGGGCTGCAGCCTGTAGAGCAGGATGACGAAGGCGACGATCAGCGGGAAGCTGACATTGGCGAACCAGGCGCCGATCACCACCGCCAGGAACAGCATGGCGTGCAGAACCTCGGTCAGCGGCGGCAACGCTCCCTGACGCGTCAAAAGCACGAACGCCGCCCGGCGCACTGCATCCGATGCCTGGTCGAATGCCGCCTTCTCGCGTTGCTCCTGGCCGAAGATGCGGATCAGCCGTCCGGCATGCACCAGATGCAGCATCTGTGATGCGAGCTGGCTGTTGCGGGAGGCGACGCTGCGGCTCGGCGCCTTCAGATTGGCCGACAGCATGGCGTGCGCGACCTGCACCAGCGCCAGGCCCAGCGTGACCAGCAGCGTCATCTGCCACGACAGGAGCAGCAGGAAGGTCAGCAGGATGATCGCGGCCGATGCGTTGACGATTGCCCCCAGCGTGATCTGGATGGCATCCGAGGCCCGCCAGGATTCGTTGGAGATGATGTTGAGCAGCCGTCCAGGGCTTTGCTGCAGGAAGAACGGGTAGCCCACCCGCAGCAGCTGCTCCGACAGCGCGCTGCGGATCGAATGGCTTGCCTTGCCGTAGATGAAGGTGGTCAGCAGCGTATTGGCGTAGGCGAACAGGTTCTTGAGCACGATCGAGCCGAGGATGGCGACGGATATGACGATCAGCCGGTCGCGCTCGCTCAGGCTGGATCCGACATGCTGGAAGACGGCGGAAAAGCCAGCCATGCCGGTCTGCCCCTGCCCCATGATTATGTTCAGCAACGGGATGATCAGGCCGATGCCGAACCCCTCAAGCGCCGCACTGAGCAGCCCGAGCACCACCACGGCCGGAAGCAGGCGCAACTGCTTTTGCCCGAGCGCGCGGCGCAGCATCGGCAGGCTGGGCGGCATCAATCGCATGATTGCGGATCACCTCGCCTCGGCATTTGCCTGTTGCTCCTGTCGCATTTGCGCCGGCTGCGGCGATTTCACCAGCGAAAGCACCGCGAACTTGGCCGCGCCGAGCAAGTTCATGCCGATGATCGGCCAGTGCGACAGCTTGAGTTCACGGTCGAACAGAGGGCCTTTCCTCAGTTCGCGCAAGGCCGCCCTCATGGACCAGTAGAAATGGCGAAGCAGCCACGGCGCGTGCCGGATATGTTTCAGGCAAAGCCCGCCATTGCCCATGCTGTAGTCGCGGTGCAGCTTTTCTATGGCCTTGCGATCGCGCCGACCATGATGGTGGTAAATCGTCATGTCGGGCACATATTCGACCGGAATCCCAAGCAGCACCGCCCGCACGAGATAGTCCGTATCCTCGGCCGAGCGCAGCGGGCCGCCGGCGCCGAAGCGTTCGTCGAAACGGCCGATGCGGGCTGCAACATCACGGTGCATCGTCATGTTGCAGCCAAGCACGAAGCCACCGGGATGGACATCCGGCGTAAGCCGCGCGCGCACCGGCGACCGCTTGATGGTGAACGGCAGGTCGCGGGGATCGCCGATCTCGACGCGGCCACCACGGATGACCCGTTCGCCGGCCGAATAGTGCCGTTGCAGATCGTGCAGATAATCCTTGTGGACTGCGCAATCGTCGTCGACGAAGACGAGCACGCGGCCCCGCGCCCGCTCCAGCCCGGCGTTGCGCGCGGCCGCCAGTCCAGGTCGTGGTTCGCGAATAGCGGTGAACGGGATGTCCGACAGTTCGGCGATGCTGGCCAGCCGTTTGGCGGTGCTGTCGGTCGAGCCGTTGTCGACAACCACCAGCTCGGCGGCAAAGTCGGCATGGGCACGACACGCGGCCTGGATCGACCTGATACAGGGCTCGAGCACGGCGACGCGGTCGCGTGTGCAGACGATGAAGCTGACCGCCGGCGCCGGTCCATGCTGCGGCCGCGGCGACATGGCCGCCGGCACCGTCGAGTGGCCGCGCTGCTGGAGCTGGTGCGATTTGACGAACATGCGTTGCTAGCTCAACTGGTTCGAAGGCAAAACCGCCGCGGCCGGCACGGATTGCAGATACCGCGACAGGGCATCCACCTGCCTGGTGACCGACATCGAGGCGAGACTGAAGCGCGGCGCGAAGGCACCGGTGCGAAACACGTACTGCTCGCGGCGCCGGATGAGCTTCCATTTCGCGGTCCGCGTCAGGAATTCGTGCATCAGCAACGGCTGTCTTTCTCCCGATATGAGCTGATAGAGGAAGTAGAACAGGTTCAGCGTGCCGGCCTGGTAGCTCGGCCTCGCCTCGGCCGGCAGCGCGGCAATCCTTTCTTCCAGCGCAAGGATCCACTCGGCGGCACGGCGAACCGTGCCCATCGACAGGACCTCACCGATGTCGCGGAGGTCTTGCGTCTCTTCCGCGAGCCCCTCGCGCTCGAGGTTCTCGGCGACGATCTTCAAATGCGTCCTGCGCATTTCGCGCTTGTGCCTGTTGGTCACGCTGTCGTCATGGATACGATAGGCGATCAGGCTTTCGGGGATCATGGCCGCCGGGTAGCGGTCGGTCAGCCGCCTGAACAGGTCGAAGTCTTCGGCGTGCTTGTACCTTTCGTTATAAAATAGAACGCTCTCTTCGATGACCTTCCTGTTGTAGACGACCGTGGAATGCATGCAGATCGTGAAGAACATCGACAAGATGCGCAGGCTATTGTCCTGGAATATCGGATCGGGCGAACCCCTGACGATGCGGTTGCCGAGCAAGGTGTCGAAACCCGCGCCGCACAGCGCGAGGTCAGGCTGCTGGTTGAACAGCGCGACCTGTCGCGACAGGCGCCGGGGATAGGCGACATCGTCGGCGTCCATCCTGGCGACCAGATCGCCGCGGGCCATGGCCAGGCCTTCGTTCAAAGTTGCAATCAGGCCACGGTTTTCGCGTGAGATGATCGAGATGCGATTGTCGGCCTGGCGGTATTTCTGTAGGATCTGCAGTGAGTTGTCGGTCGAGCCATCATCGATGGCGATGACCTCCAGACGATCGTAATCCTGGCGCAGGATGCTACCCAGCGCAGCGGCAAGATAAGGTCCCGCATTGTAGGTCGGCAGCAGAACGGAGACTAAGGGAGCAGCCATTGGTCAGCCCCGACCGCTTCGTTGCAACTTGCGTGGCAAGCGCGATGCGCCATCAAGCGGCCTGCTCGGATATGCTCCTGCCGCGAGCCAACCGCTGTTGGTCGTATCGATGCCTGTCGGGAAGCCGGCTCGGCCTCTCCGGGCAACATAGGGGAAGTGGCGCTTTAGGCTGTTGAGCGGCTTCTCGAAAAGCAGCCATGAAACCGACGCCAGCATGAGCGTCACCGTTCCCGCCACCAGGAACCGTCCCGGCCCTTGTTCCGAGACGTTGAGCGGAATCCAGGGCTGCGATTTGACGACGAGCGACAGCACTATCGGATGGTAGAGATAAACGCCGTAGCTGATGCGGCCAAGGCCAAGCAGCGGCGGCAGTTCGAGACCTTTTCCGATATAGCCACCAACGCCTGTCGAACAGCTTGCAACGATGACCACCAGCGGCACGAGAGGCAGGATCTGCAACAGCAGCCAGAGGCCCCATTCCTGCAGCGGATTTGCCGGCGCCGGCGCAAACCACTGCAGAACGAAAAACGCCGCGGCGAGCCACGGCCAGCCAGCTCGAAGCCATTGCGGCAGGCCAGCGGATCTTGACCGGTAAGCGGCAAGCAGCGCCCCTGACGCCAGCGCGTCCATCGACGCCGGCGGCAGCAGGTCGCGCGACAAACCGGGTGTTCCCGCGATCGGCCAATAAAACCGGTAGGCCAGCGACAGCCCGATAACGGCGATACAGATCGCTTCGAGGCGCCGGCGCGGCGCCAGCAGCACGATCAACGGCCAGGCGATATAGAACTGCTCCTCGATGCTCAGGCTCCAGAAATGGCAGAGCAGCCAGGGCGTCCATTCATTCTGCGCTGCGTACCAGAAATTCGACAGATAGAGCGCGTGCCAGGCCAGCGATCCTCTCGACTGCTCCATGTCCGTAAGCCAGACGAAACCCAGCACGGCGAAATAGGGCGGGAATATCCGCAGCGCCCGCCTGATATAGAAGGATCTCAGCGCCGGTCCGGTTTCGAATTCGGCGGCCGAGCGGGCTTCGAGCAGCAGGCGGGTAATCAGAAAGCCGCTCAGCACGAAGAACAGACGTACGCCGATATGGCCCCAGAACGAGGATCCTCCGGCCGCGAAGAAGTGTGCGTACAGCACCATCGTCACGGCGATGGCCCTCAGCGCGTCCAATTGGGTGTCGCGCGCATTTCCCATTAGCGGCGTGCGCCGGCGGGACGGCGAAACTGCCAATCGGTCAACATAGCGGCGTCGTTCACGGCGCATTTCCAATCGGAAGCGCCCCCCTCACGCAGGATAAGGCGCCACCATTGTGCAACGCAACACAAAAAGTTGACATATTTGAAACAGGAACGTGAGGCGCGGCTAATAAAAGCCAAAAAACAGCGGGAACCAGCCCGAATTGTCCATTTTTGACGATTTTCGCGCGCTGCCTTGGCCCGCCGATATCGGCGGCAGGGTGCTGCGATGCAGCATGTTCGCCGCCATCACGGAACGCGTGAAGCTGATCCGTTCGATCGCCGCCAGCGGCACTGGCGTCAGCCTCGTCACACACGATCTCGCCACGGTGCGGGCGCTGGCCGACAGGATCGTGGTTCTCAGCCTCGGACGCGTGGCCTATGACGGATCCGCCAGGCACTTGAGCGCCGACCAGTTGTGGGGCCTCATGGCGAGCGGCACCCTCGCATCCGCCGGGCAGTAGAAGGCGTTTTGAAGCGGGGACCCGCTTCGCGCGAGCTTCCCGCCTCCGAGCGACAATTACGCCTCCTTGCCGGCATTCGCGAGCGCCACTGTGCGACGCTCCGGAAGCCCCATTCCGACGAGCGCGCCGGCGAGCGAGAGCAGCGCGGAGACGTCGATTGCCGCGGTGAAGCCATCGCTGAACGCGTCGGTGGACGAGAAGCTTCCAGTGCCGGCGAACACCGCACCGGCGATCGCGATCCCGGATACGCCGCCCAGAAAGCGGAATGTATTGAACGTGCCGGCAGCCTTGCCGACCTCCGGCCGCGCGACCGCATTGAGGACCGCATTCTGCGCGGCAGGCATGGCCATCGACACGCCGGCACCGGTAATGATCAGGGGCGCGACTAGCTGGATGTAGGGCAGATCAGGTGCTGCGATCTGCGCCAGCCAGGCCATTCCAGCCGCTTGCAGGATCAATCCGGCCACGACAAGCCAGCGCTCGCCGACGCGGTTGATCAGGCTGCCGGCGATCGGTGCGACCACGAAAAGCGTGGCGGTCCAGGGCAGCAAACCCATGCCGGCGCCGAGCGGCCCACGGCTCTGGGCAAACTGCAGAAACTGCGGCAGCAGGAATACGAGGCCGTACATGGCGGCGCAAAGCAGGAAGTTCGCGCCGACGCCCGAGGAGAATGCGCGCGCCTGAAAGAACCGCAAAGGCAGCATGGGCTCACGGGTACGCAGCTGCCAAAGGACGAATGCGATGGCCAGAAGCAGCCCGGCCGTCAGCGCCGACAGCACTTCAGAGCTGCTCCAGCCGACGATGTTGCCGCGCATCAGACCCCAGACCACTCCAAATGCCGCCGCAGTTACCAGGGCGACGCCGAGGACATCGATTGCCGTACCCGGCCCGTGACTCTCCGGAATCCGACGCATCACCAGCGGGATGAGAACGATGCCGACCGGAACATTGAGCCAGAAGATCCAGTGCCAGGAGAGGCCTTCGGAGATCGCCCCGCCCGCCATCGGACCGATGATCAGGGCCAGGCCGGTGATGCTGCTAAAGATGCCCAGCGCCTTGCCTCGTTCCTCCGGTGGAAAAGCGACGCTCAGCAGCGCCATGGCCAGCGGCATGACCATTGCGGCACCCGCGCCCTGAACCGCACGGGCCGCAATCAGCAATCCGGCATTTCCAGCGAGCGCGCAGGCAACCGACGCTGCGATGAACAACGCCAATCCGGCAACGAGCGTACGGCGGCGGCCGAACCGGTCACCGAGCGCAGCCCCGGTCATGAGCAGGACGGCAAAGCTCAAATTATAGGCGTTCATCGTCCATTGCAGCGTCTCCAGCGAGGCATCGAGTTCGACCCGCATCGTGCTCAATGCGGTCGCCACGACCATCGCATCGAGAACGACCATCAAGGAGCCTATCGACGTGAGGGCGAGAACCCAGACCTTCGTTGATCCCGCACTTTGCTTGCTCATGATTATGGCGCCTCCGGCTTGAACAGAGGGCCCGCCAGTCTCGCGGTCCCATGATCCAGAGACGCGGAGGCACCACCAAAGGATTCCAGCTAAAGAAAGTTTTTTCGACCGAATCCTTTTGCCATCGTCGAGCGTCTATAAGACGCTGCGCCTGATGGCGGGCGCGCCTGCCCTGGGAGACACGCAATGAAATCGATCCTTGTGCGATGACCGGATCCGCATCCGGCACGCCAGAAGGACGGGAGCCATTTGACCGGCTGCTCGGCGAATTGCGGCCGAAACTGCACCGCTATTGTGCCCGCATGACCGGTTCGGTGATCGATGCCGAGGATGTCGTCCAGGAAGCTACGGTCAAGGCGCTCGAGGCGTTCCCAGGGACCGGACCGATAGCCAATGTCGAGGGCTGGCTGTTCCGCATCGCGCACAATGCAGCGCTCGACCACCTGCGCCGTCGCGCCAGGGTGGATGCCGCGCATGCCATCGAGGATATCGACATGATACCTGACCCCGGCATGTCGGCCGAGGGTCGACACACTGCAGCCGCAAGCCTGCAGACCTTCATGCGCCTCCCCGCGGCGCAGCGTAGCAGCGTCATCCTCATGGATGTGCTCGGCTATACGATCGAAGAGATCGGCAACATTATCGACAGCAGCGTTCCGGCGGTGAAAGCCGCACTGCATCGCGGCCGTCTGCGCCTGCGCGAAGTCGCCGGCGAGCCTGACGATCGGCCTGTGCCGGTGTTGGCCGAGCCCGAGCGGGCGCGTCTGGCAGCCTATGTGGAGCGGTTCAACGCCCGCGACTTCGATACGATCCGCGACATGCTGGCCGAGGACGTGCGGCTTGACCTCGTCAACCGGCTCCGGGCGAGCGGCCGCACGAAAGTGGGCCGGTACTTCCACAATTACGCGGGTATCCACGATTGGCGGCTGCTTCCAGGCCTGGTGGATCGGCACCCAGCCATACTTGTCATCGATCCGGATGACTCGGCCGGAGGGCCAAGATACTTTATCCTGCTGGAATGGACGGGCGACAGATTGGCGAGAATTCGCGATTTCCGCTATGCGCGCTACACGGTTGATGGCGCCGAGGTGGTGCCTCTGCGAGCATAGCAATTCGCTTTTCATAATGCCGAACAAGCACTGCCAGATCGCGGCCGCTTGCCATCCAAGCGGCCGCCCTTTTCTGCTGATCCGGCTTTAAGCCGGTTGCAACTCCCGGCGCGGCAGCGGCGGGAAGGCGATCGCAATCGCCATCGCGCCAAGCCCGACAAGGGCCGAGCCGATGAACAGCCAGGAATAGCTGGCATAGGCATCGAACACCATGCCGCCGGCGAGCGGGCCGAAAGCCATGCCGAGGCTGGACAGCATGGTTACGGCACCGAACACCGTGCCGAGGATGCGCTGGCCGAAATATTCGCGCGCCAGCACCGCATAGAGCGGCATGACACCGCCATAGGTGGCGCCGAAGATGACGGCGAGCGTGTAGAATTGACCAAGCTCGCTGACCGCCAGATAGGCGGCGATGACCACCGCCTGTATGGCCAGCCCGGTGATCAGCACCGGCTTGACGCCCAGCCGATCGGCAAGCACGCCGTAAAGCAGCCGGCCACCCAGCCCTGCCAGGCCCTCGATGCTGTAGATGCTGACCGCCGCCATCGGCGCTATGCCGCACAGCATCGCATAGCTCACCATATGGAAGATCGGCCCCGAATGCGCTGCGCAGCAGGCAAAGAAGGTCAGTCCCAACACGATGAATTGCGGCGAGCGCAGCGCCTGCGGAACCGTCATGCCGGCACCCTCGGCGGCAACGGTTGGGGCAGCGCCGTCGGCAGCGGGCTGGGGCGGCTGGCGCACCAGAAGCGCGGCCGGCAGTAGCAGCACCCACGCGGTTATGCCGATATCGAACATCGCCGTGCGCCAGTCATAGGCCGAAATCAGCCAGCGCGCGAAGGGCGAGATGGTCATTGGCGCTACGCCCATGCCGGCCGAGACCAGCGAGACCGCGAGGCTGCGGTTCGTGTCGAACCAGGCGGAGGTCAGCGCGATCATCGGCGCGAAGAAGGCGCTTGCCGCGAGGCCGACGAGCACGCCATAGGTCAGCTGGAAAACGAGCAGCGAGCCGGTGCGGCTGGCCAGGACCAGCGCCAGGCCAAGCAATACGGCGCCGGTCATGACGACGATGCGAGCGCCGAAGCGGTCGTAAATGGCGCCCCAGGCGAAGCCGCCGAGGCCCATTACCAGGAAGTTCAGCGTCATCGCACTCGATATGCCGGCGCGCGACCATTGTGTGTCGAGCGCCATCGGTTCGAGGAAGATCGCCAGCGAGAACATCGCCCCGAGGGCGACACAGGTCATCAGCGCGCCAGCCGCGACGATAACCCAACGATAGGGAAGGCTCATTTCACTTTTCTCCCATGCCGGAAGCGTTGATACGGCACGACCTTTTCGAGCTTCGCCGAGCCGCTTGCGTCCGAAGGACGTTGGAGACGTTTTGAATCCGACAATCCGGTTGCATTTTTTATCCAGTCAAGAAATTGCGCCGCTCAATTGCTCCATTGCATTGACCGTGCACAGTGCTGAGCTAGATTTCCAGCCTGGCGATAAGGAGCTATCAGGTATGGAACTTCATCGCGGCCGTCTCATCGACCACATCCAGTTGGTGGTCAGGGATCTCAAGGCCAGCCGGCGCTTTTACGAGACGGTTTTCAAGGTGCTCGATATTCCGATCGGCGGCAGCGCCGAGGATTATTTCTGGGCCGACGAGCTGTTCATCTCCAGCCCCGACAGCCCGGCAGCCCAGGGAAAGCTGACGGGGCGCCACCACCTTGCCTTCCAGGCAAAGGACCGCGCCATGGTCGACGCCTTCTACAGGGCCGGCCTCGATGGCGGCGGCACGGACAATGGCGCACCGGGCGAGCGGCAGCACTACCATCCCGGCTACTACGCCGCCTTCCTGCTCGATCCCGACGGCAACAATATCGAGGCCGTCCACCACGGCCCGGCCAACCGCAGCGCCGAGTCAGTGAAGATTGCGTTCTGAAGATCGGGTGATGGGGCAAGAATCTTGCTTGCGACGGCGTCGGATCGGCTGCGGAGGTCATTCCGCGCTGCGCTATCGCATCAGCGCCGCCATCTGGCCCGCCAGGAAGTCGACGAACAGCCGCGCCCGGACGGGTAGCTGTCGCCCATACGCATGGACGATGTACACCGGCATGGTCGGCATCGCCACCTCGGGCAGGATGCGGACCAGGCGGCCCGTGTCGAGATCGTCCTGCACGGCAAACCGCATCAGATGCGCGATGCCGGCGCCGGCAAGTGCCGCATTGCGGATGGCACCACCATCATCGGTATCGAGCCGTCCGTCCGGCACGATCATCGTACCGTCGGCAAAAGTGACGGGATAGGGCCGGCCGGCCATCTGGTAGCGGACGAATTCGTGGTTCGGTAAATCCTCGACCGATGCCGGACGGCCGCGCCGCTCGACATAGGCCGGTGAGGCCACCAGCACGATCGGCAGATTGGCGATCTTGCGCGCGATGAGCCCGGTGTCCGAGAGCTGCCCCATGCGCACCGCAACGTCATAGCCTTCGCGGATCAGGTCGGCGTGGCGGTCGGTGACGCTGAGCTCTAGTTTGACTGCGCCATGCCGCGAAAGGAACGCCTGCGCCCATGCCGCGATCAGGCCGCGGCCGAGTTCGACCGGCGCTGTGACGCGCAGCAGGCCGCGCGCTGTATCGGCCAGTTGGACGATGTCTTCGGCATCGTCCAGCGCCCTGAGCAGCGGCGCCACGCGCTCGTAATAAGCGATGCCTTCACTGGTCAGCCCGATCCGGCGCGTCGAGCGCTTGATCAGCCTGACGCCCAGCCGCCGCTCGAGCCGCGCCACACTTTTCGACACCGCCGATGGGCTGGAGCCGACCAGCCGGCTGGCGGCATGGAACGAGCCGGCATCGACCGTGCGGACGAAGGCGACGAGACCGGCGGTCTTTTCGAGGATGGTGGTCATTCCGGAATTCCAGGCACGAAAGAATGGATCATGATGATCCTAATACGATTTTTGATCATCATTAAATACCGCTCATCATCGACAAAGGAGAGATTTGATGAGCAAGCTGAACGGCAAGGTCGCCATCGTCACCGGCGCCTCCAAGGGTATCGGCGCTGCCATCGCCAAGGGTCTTGCCACGGCCGGCGCCGCGGTGGTCGTCAACTACGCCTCGTCACAGGAAGGCGCCGACCGCGTCGTCGCCGAGATCGAGGACCGTGGCGGCCGCGCCGTCACCGTCCAGGGCGACGTGTCGCAAGCGGCCGACGTGCGCCGCCTGTTCGAGGCGGCGAAATCGGAGTTTGGCGGGCTCGACATCCTGGTCAACAATGCCGGCGTCTTCGCGTTCGAGCCGCTGGAAGCGGTTACCGAGGCCGAGTTCCACCGTGAGTTCGACACCAATGTGTTGGGCATCATTCTGACCACGCAAGCAGCAGTGAGCCATTTTGGCCCGGGCGGCGGCAGCATCATCAACATAAGCTCGGTTGCCAGCCGCAATCCGCAGCCGAACTCGCTCGTCTACGCCGCCACCAAGGGAGCGGTGGACACGATCACGCTGACGATGTCGCGGGAGCTCGGCGCACGCAACATCCGCGTCAACGCGATCGCGCCCGGCGGCATCGATACCGAAGGCCTCGCGCGCATCGGCATCGTCGGCAGCGAATTCGAGAAGCAGATTATCGCCATGACCCCGCTCGGTCGCTTCGGCCTGCCCGATGACGTCGCCCGCGTCGCGGTGTACCTCGCTTCCGACGAGGCGTCATGGCTGACCGGCGAGCGCATCACCGCCTCGGGTGGCTGGCGATAGGCATCGAGGGCCAGGACCTGCCGTTTCGCGGACCATGCCCCACGCCGCGCGACGTCGAGGACCACCGCAATCGATGACGACAGCGATCTAAGCCCTATGTTTCAGGGACGGAGGAGCGCCGTGCGCTATCGATGACGGCGAGATGCCAGGGAGGTAACGGATGACGGGCGACGAAACAGCAATCCGAAAGCTGGTCGAGACGTGGATGGATGCGAGTAAGCGTGGAGACATCGCGACTGTCCTCAGCTTGATGACGGACGATGCGGTCTTCATGGTTCCCGGCCGGGAACCCTTCGACAAGGAGATCTTCGCGGCGGCCGCGCAGGAGACGGCCGGCGTTCATATCGACGGCACGAGCGATATCGTGGAACTACAGCTTCTCGGCAATTGGGCCTTCATCCGCAGCCGCATCGACATGACCGCGACCCCGCCGAATGGCGAGCCGGTCCATCGATCGGGATATGCGCTGACGCTCCTGCGCAAGGAGCCAGATGGTGAGTGGCGGCTCGCGCGCGACGCTAACCTGCTGACCCTGCAAGGCTAGAGCCGGTCTCCGGCATCTCTGCACCAGGAGGCGCGCTAGGGGGAGCGACAAGGTGGCGAAGATGCGTTCAACGTCGCCCTGAACAGCATTCCCCTCCTCCATCTGATTACACCGCCAAGAGGGCGTTCGGCTTGACATCGGCGATGGAGGCGAAAGTGTGCGTTTCGCGCACGCCGGGCAAAGGCAGGATGACCCGCTGCAGGAAATCCTGGAACACCGCCATTTCAGCGATCCGCGCCTTGACCAGATAATCGAAACCGCCAACCACCATATGGCACTCCAGAACCTCCGGAGCTTTCGCCACGGCTTCGGCGAAGCGGTCAAAGACATGCGGCGCCGTGTGGTCAAGCCTGACCTCGATGAACACCAGCGTTCCCCTGCCGACCTTGCGCGGATCGAGCATAGCCCTGACCGCGGTGATGAACCCGTCGCGGAACAGGCGCTTCACCCGCTGGCTGGTTCCGGTCGGCGACAGCCCGACACGCCCGGCAAGATCAAGCGTCGTCCGGCGCCCATCCTCCTGCAGCAGCCGGAGCAGGCTGCGGTCTATCTGGTCGAGATCGTCCATTCACAATCCACTCTATCTCAGGGATTTGTGTGCTTAATTCACGCACAGATGCCAAAATCAACGTATTTCATCACATAAAACCTCGCAATAGCCTGCGCTTCCCTCACCCACTCAAAGCAGATGTGGTGAGCCGATTTCGACGAACACAGGAGTGCAGGATGACCAAGGAAGCGTGCAGCCCAGCCGGCAAGAGTGCGGCGGAAATCAGCAAGGGAGCGACCGAGATCCTGGTGCTGAGCGAAGCCGACGTGATGGCGTGCATCGACCTCAGCCAGCTTCTCGACGTTCTGGAAGACGGCTTCAAGGCGCTGTCACAAGGTAAGGTCGTCAATCCACCCCGACCACAGCTCGACATCCCCGGAGCCGGCTACAGCCTCGCCATGCCGGCCTGGATGGAGGACATGAACCTGACCGTCAAGATCGTCAATGTCTTCGAAGGCAACCTGGCCAAGAACCTGCCCAGCCATCTCGCCACCATCAGCCTGTTCGATCCGCTGTCCGGCCTGCCGGTCTGCATCATGGACGGCACCTTCATAACCGCGGTGCGAACCTCCGGCTCCGCCGTGCTGTCGGTGCGCGCGCTTGCCCGCCGGGATGCCAGGATAGCGACAGTGATCGGCGCCGGCGTGCAGGCCAACCAGCACCTGCATCTGTTGCCGCTGGTGCGCGACTTTGCCGAAATCCGGGTCGCTTCGAAGAGCTTCGACGATGCGGCAGCGCTTGCCCGGCTGCATCCGTCGGTGGTGGCGGTCGCCGACCTCGAGGCGGCAGTGCGCAGTTCGGACGTGGTGTGCCTGGCGACCCACTCCTACCAGCCGGTGATCGACGCAGGCTGGGTCCAGCCGGGCACGCATGTCTCGTCGGTCGGGGTGGCGCCGCCCGGCGGAGAAATGCCGATCGAGCTCATCGGCAAATCCAGTCTTTTTGTCGAAACCAAGGATGCGTTCAAACCGACCCCGGTCGGTTCTTGCGAGCTTGCCGGCTTCGACCCGGATTTCGGCACCGAGCTTGGCGCCATGCTGCTCGACCGCGCGCCGGGTCGCGTTTCGAATCAACAGATCACCACCTACAAGGCGATGGGCATTGCGATGGAAGACATGGTCGCCGCCGACCTCGCCTATCGTTGCGCCAAGCGTCTGCGCAAGGGAAAGCTCATCGTGCTGTAGGCGCGTGCCGCGAGCCAGGCGGGTTCGACGTTGCTGACAATGGCGCTTTCGTGGGAGCGTTGGGGCTAAAGGCCGGCCCCTCAGGCCGGCTCGCGCTTCAGCGCCTGTGCCATGCAGTGGATGCCGCCGCCGGTCTTCGAGATCTCGCTCATATCGATGGCCGCGACCTCGAAGCCGCGTGCCTTGAGCTGGCCGATCAGCGCCTGGCTGGACGTCGGCGCGATCACCCTGTCCTTGCCCAGCGACATGAAGTTGCAGCCGAGCGCCATCGTGTCCTGGAACGGCACGTCGATAATCTCGTGGCCCTTGCCCTTCAGCCAGTCGACGATGCCCGGCTCCGTGCAGGCGAGGCAGACGGCGGTCAGCTTCTCGGCGATCGGCACCACCATCAGGTCGATATGGACGTAATATTCGTCGATGAACGCGATGCGGGTCTCCCAGCCCTCCTTGTCGAACCAGGCCTGCACCTGGCGGGCGCCCTCCTCCTGCGTGCGGGCGCCGCCGCACCCGATCAGCACCACGCCGTCCTCGATGACGTTGAAGTCGCCGCCTTCGAATGTGCCGGCGGTGACCATGTCATAGATCGGGATGCCGAGCTTCTCATAGGTGCGGATCGCCGCGTAGTTCTCGCCGCGCCGCCACCAGTTGGCCATCGCGGTGATGATGACGCCATATGGCGTCATCACGCTGGAATCGCGTGAATAGACCTGCATCGGCAGTTCCGGCGTCGGCTCATGCCAGTGGATGTTGACGCCGAAATGCTCATAGGCGGCGACAAGGTCCTTGTGCTGCGCCTGCGCGATCTGGACATTGCAAGGCGCCTCGCGCAGATGTTTTCGCGATAGCGAGCTGGTCGAGAGATGGCGCAGGAAATTGGGCGAGCCGAGCAGCACGTCGGTCAGCACGTCGGTCTCGTTGGCGAAGCCCCAGGCGGTCAGCTTCTTGGTGCCGCCGGCCGGGTTGCGGCGCTGCAGCGAAAACGGCTCGGTGACGATGCGGTCATGGACGGTCATGGGTTCTCCTCGTGAAGGGGCGGCTTGGTTGAGTCATGCGGCTTGGTTGCTCGGTATCCACCAGTCCCGTCCGCGCGGGGTGGTGATGTATTCCGGCCAGCGAAATCCAATTGGCGGCTCGTAGTCGCAGAGCGGCGCGATCCAGTTCGAGCCGCCGATGCCGCCACCGGTGCGGGCGACGAATTCGTCCATCGCCGCGTCGCGCGCGGCCTCGTCTTCCAACAGGCGAAGTGCTGCCAGCGCGACCGTCTTTGCGGCGCAGATGACCATCGGGTCGATGGTGGCAGAAATGCCGCCCAGCGCATTCATCGCCCAGGACGGAAAGGCGTGACCGTTCTCCGAGCGCAATGCCGGGCGAGCGACATAGAACCGCGCCGTCGGCGTATGCCATGACATGTCGGTGTAGTCGTCGGACGTCGAATTCACCTGCGACGGCGCCAGGTCGCGGCGCAGGATCGCCTCGGCCGCCTGTGGTGCAATCAGCCGCTCCAATTCGTCGATGAATGGTTCCTCGCTCGCCACCCCGCCGGCATTGATCTGGATTTCGCGGGCGATCGCCTTAGCCGTCTCGTCCCAGCGCGGCGGCCCGACCGCCGCCAGCGCGTCGAAGGCAATGCCAGCCATTACGTGATTGGCGAGCCCCGGCCGCGACTTCGACACCCAGTGCCGCTCATAGCGGCAGCCGCCCATCACCGCGACGGCTTCCGCATTGCGGTCAAGCACGGCGGTGACCTGCTCGGCCATCGCCAGCGTCGGCACGCGGATCATGTACTGGATCTCGGCCAGCCCGGCCGGCAGATTGTCGGCGGTCGCCTGCCCCGCCGTCAGGATCGCCTCGCTGATCGACCAGCCGCCCTGATGCGGCAGCACGGAATCGCGTAGCGCCTTGGAGGCCATGTACATCATCATGAGCGCGTCGTTGGCGCCCGGCGCCCGGACCGCCGAATGCGCCTGCGGGATCGGCGCCGCGTTGCCTGCCGCCCTCGCCCAATGTTCCGGCTCGTCGCAGATGAAGCGGTAGATCATCGCATAGGCCGCACCGCAATGCGTGTCCCAGCGCGCCGTGTTGCACAGCGGCAGCATGTAAAAAGGATGGAAGGAGATCATGCCCGCCAGCCCATCGTAATAGCCCTTCGCGGCATGGATCGGCTTCGATCCCCTCACCTTCTCCGCCGGCTCTCCGGTGAAGCGCAGCGTGCCCGATATGCCGTGGCGCTGCATCGCCGCCTTGGTCGCCAGCAGCCCGCCGAGGCTGGCAATGCCGAGCCCGGAATGCGGATCGGTGTGGCCGCCGGCCTGTTCGCCGAGGCCCGGACGCGGTCGCTTCACCGTCGCCGCATCCTGGCAATTGCCAGGCACCGCGTCGTACTCGGCATACATGCCGATTGTCGGGCCGGTCCCGTTGGTCCAGTGGGCGCAGAAGGCGGTCGGCATGCCGCCAGAGCCCTCTTCAACGGTAAAGCCTTCGTGCTTCAGGCGCTCGACATACCAGGCGGCCGACTGGTATTCGCGCCAGGCGGTCTCGCCGAAGTCGAAGATGGTCCGCGTCCACGCCGACAGCGACGGCTGGATGTCGTCCAGACAGGCAAGCGCGGTCGCTTGCGCCGAGGTCACCGGTTTCTCCATGGCGGAAAGAAAGCAGTGAAGCGCCTCGCCAAAAAGTGATATGTTTTCCCGGCTCATGCAAATTCGGTTCACCTCTTGAGAATTCCCTCGACGCAGGCGCTGCGCGCGCTCGACAGTTTTGCCCGCCACGGCAGCGTCTGGCGCGCCGCTGACGAACTGCATCTGACCCGCAGTGCGGTCAGTCATCAATTGCGCCTGCTCGAACGCGATCTCGGCTTCGACCTGCTCGCGCGCATCGGCAAGGGCGTGGCGCTGACGCCACGCGGCCAACGCTATGCCAGCGACGTGCGCAAGGCGCTGACGGTGCTAGGCGACGCGGTGACACGCCATGCCGGCACCGGCATCGGCGGCTCGTTCAGTGTCAGTTGTACGCCGGGTTTCGCCTCGCTGTTCCTGTGCACCCATATCGGCGAGTTCCGGCAGATGTACCCCGATGTCGCACTGCGCATCCTGACGCCGCGGCGCCTCGACGACGTCAGCAATGCCGAGGCCGACGCCTTCATCGCCTTCGGCGTCGGCAACTGGCCGAACCGCGTGGTCGAACCATTGTGCGAAATCTCCTTCACGCCGCTGTGCAGCCCCACGCTGCTCAACAAGATCGGCGGCTTCTCCAAGCCGGCAGACGTGCTGCGCGCCAATCTCCTGCATCTCGGTGACACCGAGGACTGGGCGCGCTGGCTGGCCCTGTCCAAGGTCGAGAACCCCGACCCGGAAGGCGGCATCTTCTTTTCCGACATGAACCTGGTCTTTTCGGCGGCGATTGCCGGCCAGGGCATCGCCATGGGCGACGAGCTGACCAGTCGCCGGGCGCTGAGCGAAGGCCGGCTGGTGCGTCCCTTCGACATCGCGATCAATTCGCCGCGCTCGTATTTTCTGGTTTCCGAGCACGCCAAGGCAGCGCATCCGGTGCTGGAGGCGTTTGGGCGATGGCTGAGGTCGAAGCTGTCGGAGAACAAGGAGCGCTAATCTCCCCCTTGAGGAGGAGATTGGCGCATAGATGAATCAAATTTGCCGATCAGGCGAAAACTATTCGGTTGCGGTGAGCCGCCGCCCTGCCTACGATTTCGCCTACGCTAAGGAAAGGGCAGGATGCAGCAACCCGGCCGGGCCGCAGAGATCAAGGCAATCGGGATCGGCAAGAGCTTCGGCTCGTTCCGTGCGCTGGATGATCTGACGCTCGATATCGGCCGTGGCGAGTTCCTCACCCTGCTCGGCCCCTCCGGTTCCGGCAAGACCACCTTCCTGATGATCCTTGCCGGCTTCATTCAGCCGACCGACGGCCGCCTTTACAGCGACGGCGTCGACATCACCGAGCGGCCGGCCGAGCAGCGTGCCGCCGGCATGGTTTTCCAGGGCTACGCATTGTTCCCGCATATGAGCGTCGAGGCCAACATCGCCTTCCCGCTCAAGGTGCGCAAGAAACCGGCGGCCGAGATCAAACGCCGCGTCGGCGAAATGATCGAGCGCGTCGGGCTCAAGGGCCACGAGAAGAAACTGCCGTCGCAATTGTCCGGCGGCCAGCAGCAGCGCGTGGCGTTGGCGCGGGCGCTGGTGTTCGAGCCGGGCGTACTTTTGCTCGATGAGCCGTTTTCGGCACTCGACAAGGGCCTGCGCGGCCAGATGCAGGCCGAGATGAAGCGGTTGCACCAGGAGACCGGCACCACCTTCGTCTTCGTCACCCATGATCAGAGCGAGGCGCTGGCGTTGTCGTCTCGCGTCGCCATCTTCAACCATGGCAAACTGCTGCAGGTCGGCGCGCCGGACGAGGTCTATGATCGGCCGGACAACCGCTTCGTCGCCGAGTTCCTGGGCGAGATCAACATGCTGCCGCTGAAGGGCGTGCGCCCGGCCGACAATGGCTCGACGGGCCTCTGCGAAGACCGCGCGATCAGCATGCGCTGCAAGGCCGAGAAGGTCCGGGGCGACGCCATCCTGGCGATCCGGCCCGAATACATGTCGATCGCCCGCGAAGCCGCCGCAGGCGAGAACGGCATTGCCGCGACTGCCGTCGCCTCGACCTATCTCGGCGCTGCAACGCGGCTCGATCTGACGACGCGCCAAGGCGCCAAGATGACGGTCTCGGTGCCGAACGAGGTTGCCGCTTCCGCGCTCAGCCAAGGCAATTCCGTCTGGCTGACCTGGCCGGCGGAGAAAGGTTTCCTCCTTCCGGATGGAGGACAATGACGATCGGCGTGGCGAATTCGCCAAGCTGACTTTCAGGAAATACCAACGACAAAAAAGGGGAACTGACATGACAAACCAAACCAAGAAACATTCCATCGAGGCGCTGTCCGCCAGGGCCGTGCGCGGAGAGATCTCGCGCCGGCAGTTCACGCAGCTGGCCGCGCTGGTGCTGGCCGGCACGCCGATGCTGCTGCGCTCGACCGGCGCCTTTGCCGCGGCGAAGGAACTGGTGCTGGTCAACTGGGGCGGCGACGCCATCACCGCCTATGACGCGGCTTACGGCCAGGCCTTCACCAAGGAGACCGGCATCGTCGTTAAGATGGATGGCTCCGGCCCGACCGAAGGCGCAATCGCGGCGCAGTTCAAGAGCGGCGCCCCGACCTGGGACCTGGTCGACGTCGATCCGTTCTCGGCCATCACGCTCGGCGCGCAGGGCATGCTCGAGCCGATCGACTATACGATCGTCGACAAGAAGAAGATGCGCGAGGGGTTCGGTTGGGAACACGCCGCCTCGACCTATTTCTTCTCCTACGTCATCGCCTACGATGCCGAGAAATACGGCAGCCAGGCACCGACCGGCATGGCCGACTTCTTCGACGTGGCAAAATTCCCCGGCAAGCGCTCGCTCTACAAATGGGGCGTGTCGAGCTGGGAAGCGGTCCTGCTTGCCGACGGCATCGCGCCGGCCTCGCTCTATCCGCTCGACCTCAAGCGCGCGCATGACAAGATCGCTGCCTTCAAGGAAAACGTCGTCGCCTATTGGGGTGGCGGCGCCGAAAGCCAGAGCGTGCTGCTCAATGGCGAGGCCTCGATGGCGATCGTCTGGTCGACCCGGGCTTCGCTCATCGAGCAGGATTCCGGCGGCAAGATCAAGTTCATCTGGGACCAGGGCCTGATCTCGCCCGGCGCGCTCGCCGTGCTCAAGGGCAATCCCGGCGGCAAGGACGCGGCGATGAAGTTCATCGCCAGCACCCAGGACCCGGAGAAGGAACTCATCATGTTCGACAAGCTCGGCCAGGGTCCGGCCAATCCGGCCACCGATGCGCTGATCCCCGCCGACAAGAAGCGCATCAACCCGGTCGATCCCGAGAACATGAAAAAGCAGATCCCGCTCGACATGGATTGGTACGCCAAGAACTATGGGGCAGCACTCGACGAATACACGAAGATCATCTCCGCCTGACAAGCCGGGATAACCGGATGAGAGCATACCTCTCCGACAGGATGGGCGCGGCGCTGTTGATGGCGCCGCTGCTCCTCTTTCTTGTGCTGGCCTATGCCTGGCCATTCCTCGGCGTGGTCAAATGGAGTTTTACCCTGCCCACGCCGGGGCTGGGGCAGTACAATGCGCTGCTCACGGATCAGTTGGTGCAGTCGGTCTTTATCCGCACGCTGCGCATCGCGGCGATCGTGACGATCGTTTCGGTTGCCGCCGCCTACGCCATCACCGTTGTCTGGGTGCGCGGCACGCCGGTGCAGCGCGTCGTGGCCGAATTCTGCATCCTGGTGCCGTTCTGGATCTCGGTGCTGACCCGCGCCTTCGGCTGGGTGGCGCTTTTGTCCAATCGCGGCCTGATTAACACCTGGCTGCAGGCGGTCGGCTTCATCTCGGAGCCGCTGGCGCTGGTGCGCAACGAGTTCGGCGTCATCGTCGGCATGACGCATTTCCTCATCCCCTTCGCCGTGTTTCCGCTGGCCTCTTCGATGCGCAGTCTCGACGACCGCGTGCTGCTGGCGGCGCGCGGCCTCGGCTCCAGCCGCATGCGCACCTTCTGGTCGGTGTTCGTGCCGATGACCCGCTCCGGCATCATCGGCTCGGCGCTGATCGTCTTCGTCTTTTCGCTCGGCTTCTTCGTGACGCCGGCGATCCTCGGCGGCGGCCGCAGCGTGATGATCGCCGAGTTGATCTACCTCCGTATCTTCCAGAGCCCGGACTGGGGCCTGGGCGCTGCGATCAGCGTGGTGCTGGTGCTGTTCGTCGGCGCGCTGATGGCGCTGCTGTTCCGCTATATCAGACCAAAGCAGTTGGTGTAGCGCGATGCCGACCTATCGCCCCGGTCCCGTCTCGCTGGTCCTCGCCGCCCTGGTCGCGCTGTTTCTGCTGTTGCCGCTGCTCGCCGTCATTCCGGTGTCGCTGACGCCGAGCCGCATGCTGGCGATGCCGTCGGGCGAATTGTCGCTGCGCCATTACCGGGCGTTGATCGAGGATCCGCGCTGGATCAACTCGATCCTGCTCTCGATCAGGATCGGCGTCGTCAGCAGCGCCTTTTCCACCGTGCTCGCGCTGTGCTTCGGCCTCGGCGTCTGGATGTTCCAGCCGCGCTTCACCGCAGCATTGGTCGGCTTCGTGCTGCTGCCGATGGTGGTACCGCCGGTGGTCTCGGCAATCACGCTCTATTTCCTGCTGACCTCGATCTCGGGTTTCTCGTCGTTCTTCGGCTATGACACCTGGCTGGGTGTCGCCATGGCGCATGCGGTGATGACGGTGCCCTTCGCCACGGTGCTGATCCTGGTGTCGCTCAGCCAGCTCGACCGCCGCATCGATCTTGCCGCGCGCGGCCTCGGCGCCACCGTGTGGGAGCGCGCCACCCGCATCATCATGCCCAACATCAAGTTCGGCATCGTCACCGCGGCGTTGTTGTCCTTCGTGCTGTCCTGGGAAGAGATCGGCGTCACCCTGTTCATCACCTCGGTCAACGCCATCACGCTGCCGCGCTTGATGTGGATGGGCCTGCGCGACAACATCGACCCGGCGATCGCCGCACTCTCGGTGATCCTGATCGTCATCACGGTGCTGGTGCTTGTGGCGCGCAGCGTCGTGGTCAGGCTGCGAGCGGCGCAGTGAGGGCCGCCTCACTGCCGCGGTGACTGGCGCGAATGAAACCTTGCGCCACGATTTTCGTTATAGGTAGTTCAACACGTCGAAGGCTTCGCCATGAATCAAGGATGGTTTTCCAAGCCGGTTGCGGTTGCGGTCGGCATCGTGGGAGATATCCGCAACATTTCCAACGCACGGCAGGCTGTCGAATTGCTGGAAGCCCACTGGCGCGACGCTGGCAGCGCCAAACACGGCTTGGCACGGCGCACATGCCGCCGCGCTATGAGCGACGACCGCTGGACCGAAGCCGCCAGGGACGCGTTCATCGAGGCCGCGCGGGAAGCGCATGTCCTGGTCGAGCGAGCCGTTGAACCGCAGGACCGGTCCAGGCAGGCGGGACCGTGATCGATTTGTGAGCCTCGGTGGTTCGGCCGATCTATTGCATCTCAGGCAGCATGCAGCCTTGGAATGGCACTGACGTCAACCTCGCGCTCCGCGTGCCACGCATCGTAAGCGGCCTGCATCCTGAGCCAGATCGCGGCGCCGTCGCCGAACATCTTTCCAAGACGCGCCGCGACAGCCGGCGACACCGGCTTCTTTTCGCGGATGATGTCGTAAAGCTGCTGGCGCGAGATTCCGAGCAGATTGGCGATTTCCACCTTGGTCTTTCCGGTTGCCGGGATAATGTCGTCGAGCAGCGCCCCAGGGTGGGATGGGCAGCGCTCCATCGGACGCATCGGCTCATACACGCTCATAATCGATTTCTCCAATCTAAGCCGTCTCAATGGTACTGTTCGAAATCGACGCGGGCAGCATCATTGGCGTCGAATTCGAATGTGATGCACCACGGCCCGTTGACATGCACTGTGTAGCGGGTCGGGTTAAAGCCCTTCAAAGCGTGGAAGTCGAAGCCGGGCAGGTCCATGTCATCAGGCCTTTCCGAGACTTCCAAGCGGTCAAGCCGGACAAGGATGCGCTTATGCATCTTGGCGTCGATCTTTCCGGTCTTTCCGGTTTGAAAGAGGTCCGCCAGCGCCTTGTGCTTGAACGACTTGATCATGCAACATGTACGCATATTGCTTACTCGGGTCAAGCAGGTGTAAGCAAATGATTTACAGAATGGTCCGAGCCCATCGGAGGCAATAACTACGCCCGCTGGACGCTGGGCCGGGCCAACCGAATACCTGGCGGACCCATGTCACGGCATCATCCGCTATCCCATGGCGTGGCGGATTCTCTTCGACAGGCGGCTCAAAAATGCCGGCCTCGACGACGCATCAAGCTTCCACGACAGCACCGCCGTTGCCATTTTCCGCGGCAACACCCCGACCGACAGGAACCAGGCGGCAAGGATTGCGCGCCGCCGCAGGGATGCGGTCATTTCGAGGCTGGCGACGGCGCCGGCCGCCCCGAGCGCCAGCCGGGAATCGTCGGCCACGGGGTGTCGGTCTCTGTCGGCGCAGAGCGACGCCAGCCGCTCTTCCAGGTGGACCGGATCGTGGCGGACGGCATCCGACGGCACGATGGTCAGGCCGATCCCGGAGGCCTGGTCCGACAGTGCCTGCATGCGGCGGAAATCGTGGGTTACCCGCCAGCGTGCCCGCTCGGCGAGCTTTTCGCCGAAGACCGAATGGTTGGCGCCGTGGATCCGGTAGGCGCCGAGGCATTCGTCGATGGATTGGACGTGCCCGTACATCGGCGCCAGCGTGGCAAGATAGCCGTCAGCGCCCTGGCGGAACTCCGGCTCCGGTATGGGCATGATCGACTCCAGCGTTGCGCGGTCAAAGGCCAGCCCGCTGGTCACGGTGGTCTGGTAGCGGCCCTTGTGCAGGAGTTTCGGCATGACATCGCCGCTGTCGAAAGGCAGTTCGGGCGGCGGAAAGACATCCTTGATGCGTTGCCCTTCGTCGACGATATGCAGTCTGGACTGGACCTGGGCGGTTGCCTCGTCCCAGGTGTCGACGATGGTGGAGACGGCGGTCGGATAAAGATAATCGTCGGCGTCGAGGAACAGGACGATCTTGCCCGAGCTCGCTGCAAAGCCAGTGTTGAATGCCGCGGCGTGTCCGCCATTTTGCGCTCGCGGACATGCGAGGATCTCGTCGCGATACGATTCCATGATTGTCGTGGAATTGTCCTGCGATGCATCGTCGACGACGATGACTTCGACATCCGCGTAGTCCTGCTCGAGGGCGCTGTCGATGCTGCGTTTGAGGAACCGCGCGTAGTTGTAGTTCGGGATGATGATGGATACCGGAATTCTCGGGACAGTCTGCATCGCGTTTGACCTCGCATCTTGCTTTGGTTCGGCAAAGGCCCGCTCATGGGCCTGCCCCCCTCTTCAAGCGCCCTCTTGGCGCGCAACGAGTTCCCTGGGAGAAAGCCTGCGCTTTCTATCAGGAGACGGGTCACGTTTCGCTTTGCGACTTCGTACTGAGGCCGCCATTGCCTTCGAGGGCTGCTGCCATGGTCAGGGGTCGGCGGCAGCAAAAGCCCAGACGGTTCGGCCAAGGTGATGTCGCAACCGAGCCCGACGGAAATGTCTCGCCTCGCGATCAGGTCGGGAGCGAAGCGGACGGGTGCCCTGAAGGCATGGCGGATACTGGCCTTCAAATGCGGCTGGAACAAGCCCCGCGTCGAAAACAGGGCCACTTCAGGTTGCGTTCAGGCGGCATGCCGCGACCGCCGGTGCTTTGCCCCGGAGCCGGCGAACCGCCTCCGGGGCTTATAGTCATGTGGCCTAGACAGTCAGGCGGCCTGCAACCCTGGCAGCGACAGGTCGACTTCCTCGGGCAAGTCGCCGGCCATGGCCGCGGCAAACTTCGTCTGGTCGAGTTCTCCCTCCCAGCGTGCCACCACCACTGTCGCCACCGCATTGCCGATGAAGTTGGTCAGCGCCCGGCACTCCGACATAAAGCGGTCGACGCCGAGGATCAGCGCCATGCCGGCGACCGGCACGGTGGGGACGACCGAAAGCGTTGCCGCCAGCGTGATGAAGCCGGCGCCGGTGATGCCGGCGGCACCCTTGGAGCTCAGCATGGCGACGGCGAGCAGCAGGATCTGGTCGCCGTAGGTGAGTGGCGTGTCGGTCGCCTGCGCGATGAACAGCGCCGCCAGCGTCATGTAGATGTTGGTGCCGTCCAGATTGAAGGAATAGCCGGTCGGGATGACCAGGCCGACCACCGAGCGGTTGCAGCCGGCGCGCTCCATCTTGGCCATGAGGCCCGGCAATGCCGCTTCCGAGGACGAGGTGCCGAGCACCAGCAGCAGCTCTTCCTTGATGTAGCGGATCAGCGCCAGGATCGAGAAGCCATTGTAGCGGGCAACCGCGCCGAGCACCACCAGCACGAACAGCAGCGCGGTCAGGTAGAATGTGCCGATCAGCATGGCGAGGTTGGCGATCGAGCCGATGCCGTATTTGCCGATTGTGAAGGCCATGGCGCCGAAGGCGCCGATCGGTGCGGCCTTCATCAGGATGGCGACGAGGCGGAAGATCGGCGTGGTCAGTGCCTGCAGGAAATCGACGACCGGACGGCCGCGATCGCCGACCAGTGCCAGGGCGACACCGAACAGCACCGAGAAGAACAACACCTGCAGGATGTCGCCCTGCGCGAAGGCGCCGGTGATGGTGTCGGGGATGATGTTCATCAGGAAGCCGACGATGGTTGTGTCGTGCGCCTTCTCGGCATAGGCCGTCACCTTGGTGGTATCGAGCGTGGCCGGATTGATGTGCATGCCGGCGCCGGGCTGGACGACATTGGAGACGACCAGGCCGACGACAAGCGCCAGCGTCGAGAACACCAGGAAATAGATCATCGCCTTGCCGGCGACGCGGCCGACCTTCTGCAGGTCGGAAACACCGGCGATGCCGGTCGCCACCGTCAGGAAGATCACCGGCGCGATCACCATCTTCACCAGCTTGATGAAGGCATCGCCGAACGGCTTCATCGCCTCGCCGGTTTCCGGATAGAAGTGGCCGAGCAGCACACCGGCGGCGATCGCCGCCAGCACCTGCACATAAAGATGCCGGTATAAGGGAAGTTTGCCGCGCGGCTCGGCGGCAGCGATTGCTGTCTGCATGACGTCCTCCATGGCGCCCCGATCGAAAGCTCGACTCCCCGGGGCAGTTGTTTTGACCAGCAGCCTCGCGACTGCTGAATTCGTGTTTGCAACAGCCGTGCCAGATACGCAGAAGGGCCTTTCATCATTGATTTTGTTGAGCATTCACAAATGTCCGCACTGCTGGACACACAGACAAGTGCGAATCTCCGCATGGGTCGAATTGTGTTTTGTGCGAGTTCATGCACAAATGGGCGATGCTGCAACGCCCCGCCGGTGCCTTGTCTTCGACGCCCGAGCAACTCGCCAGGCGGGCGCGCCGAGCCTGGCTGCTGTTTGCGGCCGTCGCCCTGCTGATCGTCACGGCAGCGCTCTACGGTGCCGGCCTCTACGGCCGCACCGCCGAGGTCGGGACCCTGGCGGCGCAGGGGCGTACCGACGCCAATCTGAAGGTCGCGCTGCTGCGCGCCGTGCTCGAAAGCCCGCGCGCCCTGCCGCTGCTTCTGTCCGCGGACCAGCAAGTGCGTGACGCGCTGTCGCAGAAAAATGCCGCGGCAATCGATGTTCTGAACCGCAAGCTCGAGGGGCTGGTCTCCGGCACCAAGGCGTCGGTGCTCTATGTCGTCGGCACCGACGGACTGGCGATCGCCTCCAGCAACTGGCGCGAGCCGATCAGCTTCGTCGGCAATGACTACCGTTTTCGCGATTATTTCTCCGGCGCAATGCAGGCCGGAACCGCCGAGTACTTTGCGCTCGGCAATGTCAGCAAGCGTCCCGGCCTCTACATTTCGCGACGCGTCGGCGATGCCGCCGCACCGCTCGGCGTCGTCGTCGTCAAGATGGAGTTCGACCAGCTCGAAGCCGACTGGCGCGAGGCCAACCGCCCGGCCTATGTCAGCGACGAGAACGGCGTCGTGCTGATCACCAGCGTGCCGTCCTGGCGCTTCATGACAACCGCGCCGCTGGCCGGACCTGAGCAAGCCGCGATCCGCGACAGCCAACAGTTCGGCGACGCGCCGCTGGTTCCGCTGCCGATCATGCACCGGCAGGCGCTCAGCCCGGATGTGTCGATCGTCCACGCGGTGACGCCCGGCGGCAGTGAGGCGGAGTATCTCAGCCTTTCCACGCCGGTCCCTTCGACCCCATGGCAGCTCGACTATCTGATCCCGGCCGAAGCGCCGATCGCCGCTGCCGTCCGCGAAATGCGGCTTCTGGCACTGGGTGCCGTCGTCCCGCTGCTCGGCCTGGCCGCGTATCTGTTGTGGCGGCGGCAGTCGGCGCAGATGCGGATTGCCGCCGAACAGGCGGCGCGCACCGAACTCGAACGCCGCGTCGTCGAACGCACCGAGGATCTGAGCCAAGCCCGCGACCGGCTGCAGGCCGAGATAGCAGGCCACCGCAGCACCGAAGCCAAGCTCCAAATCGTGCAGCAGGATCTGGTCCAGGCCAACCGCCTCGCCATCCTCGGCCAGGTCGCCGCCGGTGTCGCCCATGAGATCAACCAGCCGGTCGCCACCATCCGCGCCTATGCCGACAATGCCCGCACCTTCCTCGACCGCAAGCAGACCGGGCCGGCCGAGGAAAACCTCGGCGCCATTGCAGCACTTACCGAACGCATCGGCTCAATCACCGAGGAGTTGAAGGCATTTGCCCGCAAGGGCCGCACCGCCGCCGAGCCTGTTGAATTACGTGGTGTTGTCGAGGGCGCGGTCATGCTGTTGAGAAGCCGCTTTGCCGGTCGGCTCGACGCATTGGCCATCGACCTGCCGCCGCCGAGCCTCAAAGTCATGGGCAATCGGGTCCGGCTCGAACAGGTGCTGATCAACCTCTTCCAGAACGCGCTCGAAGCACTCGACGGCCGCGACGACGCTTATGTGCAGGTATCGGTCGAGGAGACCGCGGACGGCGTGACGGTCGGCGTGTCCGATAACGGACCTGGCATTCCGCCCGGGATTCTCAAGTCGCTGTTCACGCCGTTCAACACCTCCAAGGAAAAAGGCCTCGGCCTTGGCCTCGTCATCTCGAAGGACATCGTCGCCGATTATGGCGGCCGCATCGAGGTTTCAAGCAACGACGGCGGCACCCGCTTCTCCATCCATCTCATGAAAGCAGCGTAAGCCATCATGACGAACGACAATGCCGCGCCGGTCATCTTGATCGACGACGATCGCGATCTCCTCAAGGCCACCGCGCAGACGCTGGAGCTTGCCGGCTTCTCGATCTCGGCCTCTGCGGTGGCGGCCGAGGCGCTGGCCAGGCTCGACGCCGATTTTGCCGGCGTCGTGGTGTCCGATATCCGCATGCCGCAGATCGACGGCTTGCAGCTTTTCAACCGCATCCTGCGGCTGGATGCCGACATTCCCGTCATCCTCGTCACCGGGCATGGCGACATCGCCATGGCCGTCAAGGCGATCAAGGACGGCGCGTACGACTTCATCACCAAGCCTTTCGCCGCCGACCGGCTGGTGCAGAGCGTGCGTCGCGCAGCGGAAAAGCGCCGCCTGGTGATGGAGAACCGCGCCTTGCGCGAGGCGGCCGGAGAGGCGCAGGACGGCCTGCCGCTGATCGGCCAGACACCGGCGATGGACAGGCTGCGCCGCACACTGCGCCAGATCGCCGACACCGATGTCGACGTGCTGGTGACCGGCGAGACCGGCTCCGGCAAGGAGGTGGTGGCAAGCCTTCTGCATCGCTGGAGCCGCCGCGCCAAGGGCAATTTCGTCGCGCTGAATTGCGGTACGCTGCCGGAGACCGTCATCGAGAGCGAGTTGTTCGGCCATGAGGCCGGCGCCTTCACCGGCGCGCAGAAGAAACGGATCGGCCGCATCGAGCATGCCAGCGGCGGCACGCTGTTCCTCGACGAGATCGAAAGCATGCCGGTCTCGACACAGGTGCAGATGCTGCGCGTCTTGGAGATGCGCGAGGTCACTCCGCTCGGCACCAACGAGGTGCGGCCGGTGGATCTGCGCGTCGTCGCCGCCGCCAAGGTCGATCTCGGCGATCCGCGCCAGCGCGGCGCCTTCCGCGAGGATCTCTACTATCGGCTCAACGTGGTGACGATCTCCATTCCGCCGCTGCGCGAGCGCCGCGACGACGTCGCCCTGCTGTTCTTCTATTTCGCCGAGCGCGCCGCCGCCCGCTTCCATCGTCCGGTGCCGGCAGTGCCGGCGACGGTACATCGCCATCTGAGCGACCATGACTGGCCGGGCAATGTGCGCGAACTGGCGCATTTCGCCGAGCGGTTCGTGCTTGGATTGGAGGAAGGCGCCGAAGCACAACCCCCTGCCCCAACTGAATCGAACGCCGCCATGAAGCTGCCGGAGCGGCTGGAGCGCTGCGAGGCCGACATCATCCGCGAGGCGCTTGGCCGCAACGAGGGCGATGTCAGGCGCACGATCGAAGCGCTGGGGATTCCGCGCAAGACCTTCTACGACAAGCTCCAGCGCCACGGCATCGTGCGCAGCGATTTTTCCAGGTAATCGCCGCCGGGCCGAGAGGCTCGGTTACTTGGCGTCGTGGAAGATGATACCGACAGTGTGGCGCATGCCGGAGCGTAGCCGGCTGACGCCGTGCCTGAGGTTGACGCGGTAATTGCCCTTGCTGCCCTGGACCGGACGATTGTGGACCGCGAAGGCGACTGCATCGCCCTGGCGCAGCGGCACCACCTCGGCGCGGCTCTGCATGCGCGGACGCTGCTCGGTCAGCACGAATTCGCCGCCGGTGAAATCCTTGCCGGGCTCGGACAACAGGATCGCCACCTGCAGCGGGAAGGCAAGATCGCCGTAGAGATCCTGGTGCAGGCAGTTGAAGTCGCCGGGGACATATTGCAGCAGGAGCGGCGTCGGCCGCGTCTGGCCCTGCTCGTGGCATTGCTCGAGGAACGCGGCGTGTTCGTCGGGATAGCGCTGCGCGATACCCATGCGCTCGTTCCAGTCGTTGGCGACCGCAGCCAGGCGCGGATAGAGCGCGGTGCGCAAGCCGCCGATCAGATCGGGCAAGGGATAGCGGAAATAGCGGTACTCGCCCTTGCCGAAACCATGCCGCGCCATGTGGACATGGCTGCGGAAATGGCTCTCGTCCGGATAAAGTCCGGCAATCTGCCGGCACTCCTGCGGCGTCAGCAGCTCTTCCATCACCGCGCAGCCATAGCCGCTCAGCTCATCGGCCAGCTTCCGCCAGTCATATCCGGCAACGCGCACCTCCGCCGATTTCACCGCCGCTTTCGCGCCTATCGAATGGATGGTCATGGCTTCGCCTCCTGTGGCTTCTCTGTCATTGAGATGGGTGAAACGGCGCGCGCGGACCACCCGTTTCTTGCCGGGTGAACTCGTTAGCGATTGTCTCGGGGATTTCGTTGAATACAATGCAGCGGGGCTTGCCGCGATGGGGGGGGCGAATTGAGCGGACGGGTTCGACAAAGGGACGGGGCAGTCCGGCAATTCCTCGTTTGCCTCGTCGCGATGCTGGTCTCGGCGCTCCCGGCCTTGTCCGCCAGCAGCGACTGCGTCAGCGACGACAAGGTCGAGGCCAGCACGCGGATCGCCGCCTGCACGCGCATGATCGAGGATGCGACAGAGCCCCTCGAAAACCGCGGTATTGCCTATTTCAAGCGCGGCAATGCCCTGACGGAACGAGGCGACTATGACCGCGCGATCGCCGACTACAGCGCGTTCATCGGCATCGCACCGACCGTCGCCAGCGGCTACTACAACCGGGGCATCAGCTGGGTCTTCAAGGGCGACTACGACAAGGGCATCGCCGATCTGGACAAGGCGATCAGCCTGGACCCGAAATATGGCGATGCCTACTACAACCGCGGCGTCGCCTGGACCTTCAAGGGCGAGGACGACCGGGCTTTGGCCGACTATGACAGGGCAATCAGCCTCGATCCCGAAGACGGCAGAAATTACCACAATCGTGGGCTGATCTGGTCACGCAAAGGCGACGACGACCGCGCGATAGCCGACTTCGACCGGGCCATCAGGCTCAACCCGAACGACGTCGGTTCCCTGAATGGCCGAGCCGATGCGTTGACCGGCAGGGGCGAAGAGGAGCGCGCGCTGGCCGACTATGACAAGGTGATCAGCCTCGATCCGAAAAACGCACATGCCTACTACCGGCGCGGCAACGCCCGGCTGACGGGCGGCGATTTTGACGGTGCTATCGCCGACTACAACCAAGTGATCAGCCTCGATCCGAACGATGAGAGCATCTGGTACAACAGAGGGGTGGCCTGGTCAGGCAAGAGCGACAATGACCGCGCCATCGCCGACTACGACAAGGCGATCAGCCTCGATCCGAAAGACCCCAAAGCGTACTTCAATCGAGGTATCGCCTGGGCTAGCAAGGGAGACAATGATCGCGCCATCGCCGACTACGACCAGGTGATCAAGCTCGACCCGAAACAAGCCCTCGCGTATAATAATCGGGGCTTGGCCTGGGTGGCAAAGGAGAACGATGTTCGCGCCTTCGCGGACTACAGCCACGCAATCGATATCGACCCAACACTTGCCATCGCCTACAGCAACCGAGGCTTTCTCTGGAACAAGCGAGGTGAGTACGATCGGGCCATCGACGAATACGACCGGGCGATTGGTCTCGATCCGAAAAATGCAAGAATTTACCACAACCGCGGCATTGCCTGGATGGGAAAGGCCGGCGACGGTCGAGCCATTGCTGACTTCGACCAAGCGATCCTGCTCGATCCGAATTATCCGTACAGCTACTCAAACAGGGGTGTTCTCTATTTCTATTCTGGCTCGCTGGCCAAGGCGCAGGCTGACTTTGAAAAGGCGGCCGCGCTCAGGCCCGACTACGCCTATTTTGCCATCTGGCTGGATATTGTTGAACGACGCAACGGTGCGGCGGGCCATTTGCGGAAGGCAGCTTCCAAGCTCGACATGACGAAGTGGCCGGCGCCTGTGGTTCGAATGCTGCTTGGCGAAAAGACGCCCACCGCGACATTGAACGACGCCGATGACTCGGATCCAACCAAGAAACACGGCAAGTTTTGCGAGATCGGTTTCTACAACGCAGAACTCAGCCGGCTCAAAGGGCAACGCGATCACGCCCTATGGCTTTACAGGCATACCGTCAGCCATTGTCCAAAGAGTTTTATCGAATACCGTGCCGCCAACGCTGCATTACGCGAGTTGGGTGTTTCGCCGTAACTCTGCCCGACGGATGTTCGTTTGCTAAGAAGACTAAGCCGAACAACACGATATAGGTGCATTCTGCCAGACTGATTCAGGCTGTGCCACGTCCATATGTCAGGAGCCTTCGCCAGCGCGATTCCGGTTTTCACTGGCCCGCGCTAGACTGGCAGCAACCGCAACCGGACTGCCCATAGCATGATTGTCCAGACCTGCATCAATGGCGCGCGCAGCGCCGATTTCCACCCCAACCTGCCGCTCGACGCGGAGGCCATGGCGCGCGACGGCGCCGCCTGCGTCGCCACCGGCGCGGCTGAGCTGCATGTCCATGCGCGCGGGCTGGACGGCCGCGAAAGCCTGGCTCCGGCGGCGATGGACCAGACTGTGCTAGCGCTTCGTCGCGCCTGCCCTGGAACGCTGATCGGCGTGTCGACCGGCGCCTGGATCGAGAATGACGACGAGCGGACGCTGGCCGCGATCGCCGCTTGGAGCGAGCTGCCCGACTATGCCTCGGTCAATCTGAGCGAAGACGCCGCGCCCGCCGTCATGGAGAGTCTGCGCCAGCGCGGCATCGGCATCGAGGCGGGGCTTGCCTCCGTCGCCGACGCCGAACGCCTGGTGAGCCTCGACCATGGCAAACGGGTGCTGCGCATCCTGCTCGAAATCTCCGAGCAGCCCTTGGACGCGGCGCTGGAGGTCAGTGACGATATCGCCGCCGTGCTCGACGGCGCCGGGATGCGCCGGGCGATCCTGCTGCACGGTGCCGACGCCACGGTCTGGCCTTTCGTGCACCGGGCGGCGGAACGCCGTTGGTCGACGCGCGTCGGGCTGGAAGACGGCAAGGAGCTTCCTGATGGAACAGTAGCACCCGGTAACGCCGCGCTGACAGCGGCAGCCGTCGCTATCTTCGAGACCAGCCGTTAGCGCGGGGAAACAGCCAATCTCCTCTTCACTGGGGAGATGCCAGGTTTTGACAGAGAGGCAGGCCAAAGTCGGGCGGGTCTAAAGTATAGCCGCGTGCTGGTGTCAGTAAAACTTATCTAAAACTTTACGCATTAATTAAACCAGCAATTAATCAGCACATCAACGACCCCGTGTGTTAATGCTCCCCGCACAGGGGACCATTTTTCGATGAACATCATTCCAGAGAATGATCACGCTGCGCCGCGCCGGGTTCAACAGTATACATCGGTACAGATCCTGCGGGGGCTAGCAGCCCTCATGGTTGTTATCTATCATCTTCCGGCCGCACTGGGCATGCTCGATCTGGGTATTCCCATCCTAAACAGTGGTGTCGATCTGTTTTTCGTCATCAGCGGTTTTGTCATGGTTCTCTCGACGGAGAACAGACGTCGCGACCATCGTGCTTTTTTGATGCAGCGCTTCACGCGCGTCGTTCCGTTCTATTGGGTTATGACCTTCGTCATGGTCGCCGCACTTTGGTTGTTTGCCGGTCGTGCAGTGTCTCTTGAGCAGCTCACCAATAGCCTGCTTTTCATTCCCTATCTCGACACTGTTACAGGTTATGTCCAACCAGTGCTTGGCGTGGGTTGGACGCTCAATCTGGAAATCCTGTTTTACATTCTGTTCGCGGCAACTATGGGTCTTGGCACCTTGACGCAAATGGCCATGGTCGGCGTTGTCTTTGCAATCGCCGTAGCGGCGCGCATCATCTTCAAACCCGCCGCCGATACTGTGCTGTTTTTCTATACCACGCCAATCCTGTTTGAGTTCCTTGCCGGCATGGCTCTCGGCCACCTGGTCGGCAGGCTGGCGCGTTCGCCTGCCGTCCTGGGTGTCTCGGCACTCGTGTTCGCCATCGTGTCCATGCTGGTGATGGGCCTTGGCTTCAACTTGCCGCGAACCCTTGCTCAGGGAATCCCGGCGTTGATCCTTGTCGCGGCTTGCATAAGCCTGGAAAGCTACTTCCGGCTTCTTGCTCCTCGCGTGCTGGCAAGGTTGGGTGATGCTTCCTACTCTCTCTATCTGACACATCCTATCGTGCTGCTTGCGACCGCTCCTGTCGTTGCAAGCGCCAATGTATCACCATGGCTCGCAGGCATGGTTATTGTCACCGCCTGCATTGCCGTCTCCCTGGCCAGCTATAGTTTTATTGAGAAGCCGCTTTTGGCGATATCTCGGATGAGCCTCTCCGCCTATCAGGTGAAGGCACAATAAGTTGCGGTTGCGCCTCGCAACGATTTTGCGACAACGACAGGCATAAAACAAGAAACTTAAAGCGCGTCGCAGGATCCGTTCAATGCGACGCGCTCTAGGTACAAAAATAGCCGCCCGGTTGGACCCGAAGCAGCTTGTTATGCACTTCGACAATGTGTCAGTGGCTACTTTGCAATCATGTAGGCATCGTCAGTGTAGAGTTTGCCAACTCCACCATAGTGGCCCACGCCAAACACGAATGACTGAGGTGTACCTGATCCGTCGGAATCCCGCCCGACCGGCCAGGTTGCGTTCGACGACGATTGCCAAAACACCCCGTCCAGATACCAATCGATGCCTACCCCTTCATAGAGATCCGCGCGCAGCTGAAACCAGCGCCCCTTCGGGGCGGGAACATCGTTAGCCGGATTGTGGACTCCGGCCGCCGCATTCTCCACATGCAGCATCACCACATCGTCAGTCGGATTGTCGGTCAGGTTGACCCACCATGTTGGGTCCTGCTTGAAAGGCGATTGCTCGGTCACCTTGAACTGGAAGATATTCGTCCAGCCGTTTCCCGCGTATTGGTAATCGGAGGAAATGAAAAACCACGCGACATAAGTTCCATCGATCCCTGACGGCGACACCGCCTGGAGCGGACGTCCGAAAGCGTCGTTCTTGGCCAGGCCGCCTGCAAAGAGCCACTCCTGTAGACTTTGGAGTGGGGCTTCCCGGCATTGATGGCAGCCAGCGTCGTTTCGAACTTTCCGAAGCTGTTGCCGCCGTGCGAGGATACATTCCCTGCGCCGGTCGAGACCAGGCCGCTGATAATTGCGTTCAGGCTGGGATCGGCTTCCGCCGGATTCTCCGCCTGGACGAAAGACCAGTCGGTATAGCACGAGGCTCCGGTGCAAGGCCCCTCCTCCCAGTCCGCTCGCCAGTAGGGCGCATTCTGGGCATATGCGGCGCCAGCTGGCGCCATGGCGGCGGTAATGGTGCAGATTGCCGTCAGCACCAACAGATGAGAAATCTTCTTCATGTCGATCTACCGTTCCTTTCTAAGCTATGGATTCCAGGCACCTCTTGCGCCACTTGCTTCTTTCACCCTCGAACACAGCGCGTCCCGAACGGCGCTGTACCGCCAACTCAAGCCGGCGGCGCTGAACCTTCAAAGGGTATCCGGAAAACAAAAAACCCGCCTCGGGAGGGCGGGTCGGCGGCGCGATTAGCACCATACCCAAATTAGTAGCATAGCTGCCGGCACAAAGCAAGAACAAAATGTGGCATCTGCGACGAAACTGCCGACAGGCACAGGGGCACCGCGGATGACGTGGCTCTTGCCGTTGTTAAAAATCTCTCATAAGGTATTTTCATATCAGAAAGAAAATCCGACCGTTTATTTCCTTTTATGAAAGCCTGAGCGTTTGCGGGAACATCTCGATCAGACCGACCGGCGACTGGTCAAGCTGCTGTCGCAGGATGCGCAGCTTGGCGTCAACCGCCTCGCGGAGAAGATGGCGATCTCGGTGCCGACGGTGCGCATGCGGCTGCGCAACCTGCTCGACCGCAACCTGCTCAAGATCGTCGGACTGCTTAACCTGACCGAACGCCCCGAGCTGATCTCGGCCATCGTCGGCATCAACGCGCAAGGGCGCGGCCGGGCGCGTGAACTGGCGCAGCGCATCTCCGAACTGCCTTTCGTGAACTCGGCCGCCGTCGTCACCGGACGCTTCGACATCATCGTCGACGTAACGGTGGCCGGCGATGTCGCCGATCTCTACCGCGTCACCAGCGAGCTGATCCCCGGCGCCGGTGAGCCGGGCGAAGTCGTGCGCAGCGAGACCTTCGTCGTCATGGCGTCCTGCAACAAATGGGTCAGCCTGCCTGAAGGCTGCTGGTCGGACGAGACGCGAAAGGAAATGGCATGAAGATCGCGGTTCTCGGCGGCCTCGGCCTGCAAGGCCGGGCGGCGATCGCCGATCTCGTTGCCAGCCACGGCGTCGAGCAAGTGGTCTGCCTCGACACCGCAACCGACGGCGCGGCGCGGCTTGGCGGCCTGACCGACCTTGCCCGGGTGCGTTTTGTCGTGCCGGAGGGCGCGATCGGTCCGGTGCTGGCCGATGTGATGAAGGACGTCGACGCGGTCATCGACCTGTTGCCGCAGCCGCTGATGCGCGAGGCGGTGCAGGCGGCGATCGCGACGCGCACGCCGCTGGTCACCACCAATTACGGCAAGGCCATCGCCGATCTCGCTCCCGAGGCCGAAAAGGCCGGCGTCTCGATCGTCACCGAATGCGGGCTCGACCCCGGCATCGACCTTGTGCTCTACGCGCGCGCCGCAAGCCAGTTCGACACCATCACCGCGATCGATTCCTATTGCGGCGGCATTCCCGAACCGAAGGCGGTGGTCGAGCCGCTCCGCTACAAGGTGAGCTGGAATTTCGACATGGTTCTGGTCAGCCAGAACCGCGACAGCGTGCTGGTCGAGGACGGCAACCGGGTCGATGTGCCGGCCGCCCGCCAGCACGACAATCGTTTCATCCACGATATCGAGATCGCCGGGCTGGGCAGGCTCGAGGCCTTCCCCAATGGTGACGCGCCGCATTATGCCGGCATGCTCGCCGCCGCCAAGGGGCTGCAGCGCTCCGGCCGCTATTCGCTGCGCTGGCCCGGCTGGTCGGCGTTCTGGGCGCCGCTGAAGCAGCTTGGCCTCCTGTCCGAGGACAAGGTACCCGGCACCGGCGTCAGCCCACGCGAATTCCTCGGCCGGCTGCTCGGTCCGCAACTGCAATACGGCGCCGACGAAAAGGACCTTTGCGTGATGCGCAACGTCTTTGTCGGCAGCGAAGGCGGCCGCCGCAAGACGGTGACCTCGGAGCTGGTCATCGAACGCGACCTCGCCTCCGGCCTGTTCGGCATGAGCCTTGGCGTCGGCTATCCCGCCAGTATCGTGGCGCAGATGCTGGCACGGCGCGAGATCGCCACGCCCGGCCTGCTCAACCCGCTGCTGCATGTGCCCGATGGCCGCTTCCTCGACGAGCTGGCCAGGCGCGGCATCAAGGTCGCCGAAACGGTGAGCTGGGATTGAAGATTTTCGAACGGTGGTTGCCGCCGGCAACGGCGCCGCCGCTCAAAAGGCGCCCCGATGGGGTGAAACAACAAGTGGAACAACAAACGACAACAAGGAGGAATGCCCAAATGAAGATTGCCAAGCTTTTCATCGCCGGACTTGCGCTCGCCGGCCTCACCGCTGCCGCCAGTGCCGGAACGCTCGACGAGATTACCAAGCGCGGTGAGTTGCGCGTCGCCGTGCAGACGCAGGGACCGCCCTTCTCGCTGGTCGGCGCCGCCGGCGAACGCACCGGCAGTTCGGTCGAACTCGCCGAACTGATGGCCAAGGAAATGGGCGTCAAGATCACCTTCCTCGACTTCGACTGGGACGGCCTGATCCCGGCGCTGCTGTCGGGCAAGGCCGATCTTCTGGTTGCCGACATGACGCCGACACTGGCGCGTGGCATGAAGGTCGCCTTCACCAAGCCTTACATGTACACGGGCAGCACCGTCTTCACCAAGGCTGGGACCGCCTTCAAGTCCACCGAGGACTGCAAGGCCAAGGGCACCAAGATCGCGGTGCTGCTCGGCGCCACCGGCGAGAAGGAAGCCAAGGCCGCCTTCCCCGATGCCGACATCAAGAGCTACAAGGGCGGCGGCCCGCTGCTGCTCGACGCCGTCAACAACGGCCAGGCCGATTGCGGCGTCAACGACGTCTCGGCGGTCAAGGGCCAGTCAACCGCTTATCCGGCCGGCAGCTTCATCATCATGCCGGACATGCTGTCGAAGGAGCCACTGGCCTTCGCCACGCGCTATGACGAGCAGGACCTGCTGACCTGGATGAACCTGTTCCTCGACCAGGTCAGCCTCGACGGCCGCCTGCAGAAGAACCTCGATTACTGGGTCAATTCCGACGCCTGGAAGAAGGATCACTGAGTAGAGGGAATAGGGAGTAGGGAGTAGGGAGTAGGGAGTAGGGAACGCTACTCGCTACTCGCTACTCGCTACTCGCTACTCGCTACTCGCTACTCGCCATTCACCAGTCACCAGTCACCGCCTCACCATGCTCGAAAACTTCAGCTTCCGCACCATCGTCGAATATCTGCCCCTGTTCGGGCAGGGCCTCGTCACGACCGTGTGGCTGTCTGTCCTCTCCTTTGCCGGCGCGCTCGCCGTCGGCATCGTACTCGCCGCGATGAACCTGCAGCGCGGCCGGCTGTTCCGCGTCCCGGCCAAGGCCTATATCGATGCAGTGCGCGCCACGCCGCTGCTGGCGCAGCTTTATTTCCTCTATTTCGGCCTGCCGCGGCTCGGCTTCGTCCTGCCCGAGCTCGTCGTCGGCATCCTGGCCCTGTCGCTGAACAGCGGCGCCTATATCGCCGAGATCATCCGCGCCGGCATCCTGTCGATCCCGCGCGGCCAGGTGGAGGCCGGCGTCGCTTCGGGCATGACCTATGTCCAGCGCATGCGCCTCGTCATCCTGCCGCAGGCGTTTAAGGTGACGATCCCGCCGCTGCTCGGCCAGGCGATCGTGCTGGTCAAGGATTCCGCGCTGTTGTCGCTGATCTCGGTCGCCGAACTGACGCGCGCCGGACAATTGCTCGCTTCCGACCGCTTCATGCCGGCCGAAGGTTTTCTCACCATCGCCGCCTTCTACCTGCTGCTCTATTACGGGCTGAAGGGACTGGCGGCACTCTCCGGGCGCTGGCTCGGCCTGGCGGGGGCACGGACATGATCTGGCAGCAACTGCAAAGCATCGCCGGCAGCTATCCCCTCGCCTTGCGCGGCCTCGGCATGACCGTGGTGCTGTCGTTGATCAGCCTGGTGCTGGGCACCTTGCTCGGCTTCGGCCTCGGCATCCTGCGCACAGGCGGCAACCGGCTGATCAGCAGCGCGATCGGCGGCTGGGTCGACCTGATCCGCGGCACTCCGTTCCTGGTGCAGATTTTCCTGATCTTCTTCATCCTGCCGGAACTCGGCATCGAGCTCGACGCCTTCACCGCCGGCATCATCGCGCTGACCAATCTGGCCGCCTGCTTCATCTGCGAGATCGTCGTCGCCGGCATCCGCTCGGTGCCGACCGGCCAGGTCGAGGCGGCGCTGGCGTCCGGCCTGTCGCGCTGGCAGCGCATGCGCCAGGTGGTGCTGCCGCAAGCGATGCGCATCGTGCTGCCGCCGCTGGTCGGGCAATATGTGCTGCTGATCAAGGATTCCTCGGTCGTTTCGGCCATCGGGCTCACCGATCTCACCCGCGTCGGGTGGCTGGTGGTGCAGCGTGTGCCGAACGGCCTGCTCGTCTTCTTCCTCGTCGGCGTCGGTTATTTCATCGTCTGCTACCCCCTGATCATGCTGGCCCGACGGCTGGAACAGCGCATGGGCGCAGCCCATGGCGAGGTGCAGCTATGACGAACCTCAGCAGCAAGAATGGTGCCGGCATGATCGAATTTCGCGGCGTCAACAAATGGTTCGGCCAGCTCAACGTGCTGAAGGATATTACGCTGAGCGTCGAGCCGCGCGAAGTGGTCGTCGTCTGCGGCCCGAGCGGCTCGGGCAAGAGCACCTTGATCCGCTGCATCAACGGGCTGGAGACGATCCGCGACGGCGACCTGACGGTCGACGGCCAGCGCCTCGGCGACCCCGCCACCAACATGACGCGACTGCGTACCGAGATCGGCTTCGTCTTCCAGTCGTTCAACCTCTATCCGCACAAGACGGCGCTCGAGAACGTCACCCTGGCGCCGATCCATGTCCGCAAGATCCCGCGGACTGAGGCCGAGAAGGCCGGGCGCGAGCTGCTCGCCAAGGTCGGCCTCGCCGACAAGGTCGATGCCTATCCGGCGCAGCTCTCAGGCGGCCAGCAGCAGCGCGTGGCGATCGCGCGCTGCCTCGGCATGCGCCCCAAGATCATGCTGTTCGACGAGCCGACCTCGGCGCTCGATCCCGAGATGATCTCAGAAGTGCTCGACGTCATGGTTGCGGTCGCCGAGGAAGGCATGACGATGATGGTGGTGACGCACGAGATGGGCTTTGCCCGCAAGGTCGCCCAGCGCGTCGTGTTCATGGACGCCGGCGCCATTGTCGAGAGCGGCACCCCGGACGAGTTCTTCTCCAACCCAAAGACCGACCGCAGCCGCGCCTTCCTGAGCAAGATCCTGCGGCATTAGGGTTCAAACTCAACTCAGTTGGCTGTCGTCGATGGCCGAGATGGATGGAAAGCGGCCCTTCGCTGGACGTTCCCTAATACGACAGATGCGCGCCGGGCTTCCTCTTAGGGCGGCCATTGCCGCACTTCCACCAGCCGCTTCCCTTATGCGGGCATCAAATCGATGACCCGCATGATCGCGACCGCACTGCTCGTGTTCTGGGTGCCTTCTGTCGTAGCGCCATTAGCGCAGGCCCAAACATCGCCCTTCTTGACTGTGAACTTTTGTTTGTTGTGAACGACCGAAAGTTCTCCCTCAGTCATGTGGCAGAGCATGTCGTTCTTCATCATGTTGTCAGCCGTCTTCGCTCCGGGCTGAATGACAACATCGCGCAGCTTCACCGTTGCATAGGCTGGTATGACCGACTTGCGCTCGCCAAGCGCTACAACTCTGACGCCGGGTGAGACCTCTTTGCCCTCATCGGGGCCGTAAGTCTGGGCGGCTGCTGGTGTCCCCCAAGCGATCAGAGGCGTTGCGGCCAGTGTAAGACCGAGTGCAAGTGTGGATCTACGATTGACGGCTTCCATTGTTTCCTCCCTGTTCAAAAGTTGGTCGGAAAGGCAGGCCAACAATCAACGATGGGCCGTTGCGGCGAAGAGTCAACTGACCTTCCGAGTTAGTTCAGTCTCGCTCGCGGCTAGCGAGTTTCACAAACCACTCGGGTCGCCGAGACGGAGAGGGGAAATTGCGCTGACCATGTCATTGCGTGCGACCTTGTCCCGACATCAAAGACATTTCGTTCTTGCGAAGGCCCTCGCTGCCAAAGACCCCTCTCCGGCCGCTTTGCGGCCACATCTCCCCCCGCTTGGCGGGGGCGAGGAAGCCAAACCTATTGCATATCGGCGTGGGTGCTCAATTCGGCCCTCTTCTCATCCGAGACGACGGCGAGGTCGAGGACCTTCTGCAATTCGGCAGCATGCCGGAACGACGGTTCGGCCTGGACGCCGTTGCGGACTGCATCGATGAAGCGCTGGTAGTTGGTGGGCACCGTTCCGGCGTCCAGAACTTGCCATTTAGCGTTCTCGACGTCTTCGCCGAGGAAGGCATGACCATGATGGTGGTGACGCACGGGATGGGCTTGCCCGCAAGGTCGCCCAGCGCGTCGTGTTCATGGACGCCGGCGCCATCGTCGAGAGCGGCACCCCGGACGAGTTCTTCTCCAACCCGAAGACCGACCGCAGCCGCGCTTTCCTGAGCAAGATCCTGCGGCATTAGGAGGGCATTAGGACAAAGCGGACCTCAGACGATGCCGTGCTTTCTCAACAGCGCCTGCTCGTCGTCTGATATCCAGCCGAAAACCTTCGGCTCCGCGTCCAATTTCTGCACGAGGTAGTGGACGTCAAAATCTATCGCCACCTTCGATTGATCCCTGCGGGCATAGGTTGCCGTCCAGGCGACATGGGCCACGCAATGATGTTCGTCTATCGGCGAGAGCCTGAGGTTGCGTATCCGCATTTCCTTCGTACCTATCGCGCGATAGTGCGCATAGCCTTGCGCCATGACCTGCTTGAGTTGCCCATCGTTCTTTCCAGTCATGACCCCGGCGGGCGAAGCCGCTATGAAGTCCGAAGCATACAGCGATGCGACTTCATCCATGTCCATGTCGCCGCCGAGGGACTGGTTGAAAAAGCGCTCATATCTCTCGAATAGCTTCCTTACGCTGGTTTCCATCATTTCATCTCCAGGTGAGGCTATGTTGGGTGGGAGCAGGAAACGCTCCGCCGATCTCCGACATCCGCAATGGCCTCAGCCATGATGACTTCGTCCCGGGGGTGGAGCAAGGAGCGAAGCGACGCGGCGCAGACCCTGGGATGACGAATGCGTGGTGCGACCCGATTGTGCACGACTTCGATGCCACCCTTGTCGCCGCAGACGCAACAAGCGAAGCCCTGTTGCTCGGCCCTCGTGATGGCGAGCGCGCGGCTGTCGGAGGCGCGCTCGACCCATTTCAATTTGGGCGATCGGAGCTATAGCCGCGCCCCTAGTCAAGCACGACCACGGCCTCCACCTCGAAGAGCATCGGGTCGATTGCAAGCTTGGGAACGGGAATTAGAGTCTGCGCCGGCAGCGCCTCGCCGAACATCTCCTTGACGTTCTTGGTCAAGACCCCAAGCTTGGACATATCGTGATCGACCACAAAGACCGTGAGCTTGGCGACCTGATCCGGCCTGGCACCGAGCGCATCGAGGGCGGTGCGCAAATTTGCGTAGGCCTGCGCAACCTGGACAGCGAAGTCGGGCGACAAGGCTCCCGTGCTGTCCTGGCCGCCCTGTCCGGAGATGTAGGCCAGCCGGGCTCCGCGGGGCGTGATCACCGCCGTGCTGTAGCCATTCGGCGATGGGTCATAGAGGTTTTGTGGATTGACGATGGTCAGCTTGAGATCATTCGCTGTGGCAGTGGAAACGCCCATGGTCATCACGATTAACCCTCCGATAAGCAGGCGCTTGGCGCGTGGCATGATTTTCTCTTGGCTCTGCCGACTGCGAGCAAGACACCCTCGCGGCCGGCATGATTGATATCGGCGATCGACTCGTACGCCGCACGAGCCAGTCGCATGGTACGTCGTACGAGTCAATCGTTCAGGATCGACATTCGTCGCGTTGCCGGTCAAAATCGACGGCCCGAACAGCGAGGAAGACGGATGGCAGCCAAACGTAGCGGCGCCCGGAGCACGCGATCTCAGCGGACAAGCGGGTCGCTCCAGCCCGTGCAGGAGCCGCGCAGTGAACCGCCTCTCTCGCGGGAACGTATCGTGGCGACCGCGGTAGAACTGCTGGACGCTCAAGGGGTCGACGGATTGACGATGCGTCGGCTGGCCGATCGCCTCGGCTCGGGCGTGATGAGCCTATATTGGCACGTCGACAACAAAGAGGATGTCTTTGATCTGGCGCTCGATTCGGTGCTCGAATATGGCGGACCGCCGCAACTGGTTGAGCCTCGAGACTGGCGCGGAGAAGTCGTCCATATGCTCGAAGACTGGCGCGCCAGCATGTTGCGCCATCCTTGGTCGGCATCGCTGTTGCCGCGCCGGGCGCTCGGCCCGAACATCCTCAGTCGCCTTGAACTGCTGAGCAAGACCTTGTCCAGGGCCGGTGTGGCGGACGCAGATCTGAACGTCGCGATATGGTCGCTGTGGAACTATGTGATGGGCGCCACCATCAGCCGGGCGAACTTCGACCTCTCGGACGACGGCAGAGCCGACACGCAGCAGCGCCTTACAGGGCTCAGCCAACGCTATCCGACGATCGAACGCTCTCGTCTGCTGTTGGATAACGATTGGGATGGTGCTTTCCGGAAAGGCCTCGGCTTCCTGCTCGATGGCCTCTCTCCAAGACAATGAACTCTGCTTTCAGAGCCGTGACTTCCTGCCGTGAATGGCCGAGATGCAAACTCGGTTTTGTTTTGACCCTGACCGCCCCCGCCCCGCCGCGAGGAACCCAGGCCTATTGCGCATCCGCGTGCGTGCTCAATTCAGCCCGCTTCTCATCCGAGACGACGGCGAGGTCGAGGACCTTCTGCAATTCGGCAGCATGCCGGAACGACGGTTCGGCCTGGACGCCGTTGCGCACTGCATCGACGAAGCGCTGGTAGTTGGTCTGCACCGTTCCGGCGTCCAGAACTTGCCATTTGGCGTTCTCGACGTCTTCGCCGATGCAGGCTTTCAGCTCTGAGCCGGTCAGATTGTGCACGACTTCGATGCCGCCCTTGTCGCCGTAGATGCGCAGACGGAGTTCGTTCAAATGGCCGGTCGCCCAGCGGCTGGCATGGACGACGCCGAAGGCGCCATTGCTGAAATCCAGCGACATCGTGAAACTGTCATTGGCGTCGAGCCCGTACTCGCCGATCCGGTTGCCGGGCGCCTTGTCGAAGGATCTCAGCCGGCAGAACACATGGTCGATATCGAGCGCCGCGCCATAGCTGGCGAAATCGAGGATGTGGATGCCGACGTCGCCCAGCACGCCATTGGAGCCGTGGCCGCGCGACAGCCGCCACAACCATTTCGGATCGGTGCGCCAGTCGCCCCAGAACTTGGACACCAGCCAGCTCTGCAGATAGGACGCCTCGACATGCCTGACCGTGCCGATCTCCCCGGCCAGCACCATGGCGCGCGCTCTCTGCAGCGGCGCGACGTTGCGATAGGTCAGGTTGACCATGTTGATGATGCCGGCCCGCTCGGCGGCATCGGCCATCTCACTGGCCTTCTCGAAGTTTTCGGCCAGCGGTTTCTCGCACAGCACCGGCTTGCCTGCCGCGATCAGCATCATGGTGGTCGGATGGTGGATGCGATCCGGCGTCACGTTCGCCACCGCGTCGAACTTGCCCCATGCCAGCGCCTCGTCCAGCGACGCGAACCGGTTGGGGATACCGTAGATGTCCGAAAACTTGTCGACACGCGTACGGTCGAGATCGACGGCGCCGATCAGTTCGACGCCCTCGATCTTGCCGAACTGCCTGGCGTGCTCCTCCGCCATCCAACCGGTGCCGAGTATCAAGAGGCGCATGATTCTTATCCTTAGGACAGGGCTTTATCTTCTTGTTCGACCATGGATTTGTGGTCTAGCGAAAGCCGGCTTCGCCGGCGGAATGAAGTTTTCCGCCGCGCTCGACGATCGGCTCGAGCGCCTTTTCCGCCGGCACGTTCGGCGCATCGAGGATGGCCGGATTGGAGCCGAGCGGGTTGTGCGCCCATCTCACCGCATTGCGCAGCACCTTGTGGACGGTGGCGTCGTGATAGGTCGGATAGGTCTCGTGGCCGGGCCTGAAATAGAAGATGTTGCCGGCGCCGCGGCGATAGGTCAGCCCCGACCGGAACACTTCGCCGCCCTGGAACCACGAGATGAACACGGTCTCGAGCGGCTCCGGCACGGCGAACTGCTCGCCATACATCTCCTCGTTCTCGAGCTCGAAATACTCGCCGATCCCGGCTGCGATCGGGTGGTTGGGGGTGGTCACCCAAAGCCGCTCGCGCTCGCCCGCCTCGCGCCATTTCAGCGTGCAGGGCGTGCCCATCAGCTTCTTGAAAATCTTCGAGAAATGGCCGGAATGGAGAACGATCAGCCCCATGCCCTCCCAGACGCGGCGCGCCACACGCTCGACCACTTCGTCGGCGACGGCGCCATGGTCCTTGTGCCCCCACCACAGCAAGACATCGGTCTCGGCCAGACGGTCGGCCGGCAGCCCATGCTCCGGCTGCTCCAGGGTTGCCCACGACACCGAAATCTCCGGGTCGAGCTTCAGCGCATTGGCAATCGTCGCGTGCATGCCCGCGGGATAGATGCCGGCGACCACCTCATTGGTCCGCTCATGGATATTCTCGCCCCAAACGACAGCGCGTATTGTCATGATGTCCTCTTGATTGTTTGAAGCTGGAGCCGCCCGACCGGTCAGTCATAATATCCCCGGCCGGGAATGAAAACCGTTTCGCGGCCGGCTGCTGACAATCTGTTGGAAATCGGGCGGGAAAGTCCACGCGGCAAAACCAGCGATGCCGGCGCTGTTCCCGCCGACATCTCACATGTTTGCGCTGCCTGCGAATAACCTAAGCGCCGCGGCCCTCTTGGGCGACGCGTGTCAGCGGCTTCGACAGCCGCGGCACCACGACAAGGCGCTTGATCTTGCCTTTCTTGTAGGCGGCGAGGAAGCGGGCATAGTCCTTGAAGACGACGCAGCCATTGGATTCGGCGCGGCCGCCGCGCAGCATGTAGGTGTGGGCGAGCAGGCCGTCGCGGCCATATTTGTTGCTGCCGCTGGCAGGGGTGAGACGCAGTGCCTCGACGCCGTGGAAGCGCGATTCCCGCAGCGTCAGATTGTAGATGTCGGGCGGCGTCGGACCGACATTCTTCTTGTGAACGTAGCGCGGCTGGTCGACCATCGAACCGTATCCCGAATGTGCCTCCAGCCGCGAGCCGTCGGGCATATAGACGGTCTTGGCCGAGATGTCGTAGACGGCCACGCCGCTGCCCATGCCAGGCGTGGTGAACAGGTTCCTGAAGGCCCCGCCGAGTCCGCCGGAAGGCATGTCGGGCTTGGCATAGGCCAGCATGTCGCCGCCCTGCGTCTTCGACCGTTTGCCCGGCTTGCCCGACACGGCCGGCACTGCCGCTTGTGACGAATTGCGAGGCGACAGGCTGCCGGGTTGCGTCTCGACCGGCGGAGCATCGGCCGTCTGGACCTTGCTCGCCCTGGATGCCTGGGTCTTCGATGCCTGGGCCTTGGATGCCTGGGGCGGCTCCGTTTTTGCTGCCTGATCCTTTGGCGTCCGGTCTTTCGGCGCCCGGTCTTTCGAGGCTTGAGTCTGGGGCGCCGGCTGATCGATGACCGCCCGCGGACGCAGCGTCGGCAGCGGAATGCTGTCGGGCATGTCGTCCTGCGGCGGCAGCGAGGCCAACTGGACCTCAGGTTCTTGCGGCTCTTGTGAAGCCGCGGGCTCGCTTGCCATGACGGCTGCCGGGAGCACGTCGATCATCTGCTCCGGCAACGTATTCGCCAGCGCCAGCGCCAGGCGCGACGAGCGTTCGATCTCCGCCACCGCCGGCCCGAAGCGCACCGATGGCGGGCCGTTCGGGTCGGGTATGCGTACCGGCTCGGCGAACCGGGCATCGGCCGGCAGGCTGGCGAGCATGACGGGTGAGCCGGAGGAGGCACGGGCAAAGGCAGCGGCAAGCTTTTGCGGCGACAGCGCGGCTTTGGCCACCACGTCGTCGAAGCTGGATTGCCGCGATGCATCGGCGACAAGCGGCACGGTATTGCGCTTGAGACGCGCCGATTTTCCCTGGTGAACGAAGTTCGACGCCGACCGCAGGCAGTTGGCATCGCATCCGTGCTGCAGCAACTGGGCCGACAGCGCTGCGTTTGCCGCGGCCCATGTCGGGGCCTGCGCCTTTGCAAGGCTGCGCCGAGGATCGGCGAGCGCGATGGTGCGCGGCGCGAGCAGGCTTTGCGGGAGACCGTTGGAAGCGGCGGTGAGCGAGGTTCCCATCGAATAAAGGCCGGCCAAGGTCGCCACCGACCATAAAGCAATGGCTGCGCCGACGGCCGGAACCGCGACCCAGCGCAGGCCGGGCCTCATCGAAGTCAATCCAGTTGCAGGACTGTCACCCCGGGTTTTCGCACTTACAAACGCCATTCAACCACTCTCAATCGGCCGTTGCCGGCTAGCGGATTTCGCAGCCGTGACATTCACAGTTCGCCTGGTGCCCCCAGCACACTTCGCGTCTGTTGCCGATTGATTCAAAAGATGGACAAAGTTGGTTAACCAATCCCTCTACCGACCGCCGATTGGGCGACGGTCACACCGAAAAACGCCCTCCAAAACCTGCATAGTTGGCAAAACTGCCCTCCAATGATGACTTTGCTGCCCGTTTTTGTCGGCCGAGTCAAGAAAGCGAAATGACTAGACCTTGCTGGGCGGAGTCGGCGACGGCTGCCAAAGTGAAGCCAGGCCGACCAGAATCGCGCCGCCGGCAGCCGCCGCCATCAAGCCCCGGCGATCGGTCGAACTGGCGATTATCGACCTGCCACTTGTCGACCTGCCACTCGGGCGAATGAACGATTAACGTCCGGGAATTCAGGATAGCGGCAAGACGTTTGCTGCTCAGCGCTGGAACGGAATATCCAGCACCTCAAGCAAATTCCAGGAAAAGTGTGAAACGGTTTTCCGCCCGGAAAACGATGAACCGTTCAGACCACAGCCATGATTATGTGAGCCTGGATTTTGGCAGCAACCCCGCCGCTGCCATGCCTGTCTGCAATCGCGGCTGCGGCGTAGTCGGTTGCAGCATCCAGTTTTCCCGCCTCCCTGGCCTCGATTTCGTTGCGAAGGAGAGTGCCCTGGCAATAAGCAACGGCCGGAAGGCGCGGCGAGGAGGCACGGCTTTGTTCGGCCCTCGTCTCGATCACCACACCGGAAAAACCTGCGTCCTCCAGTTCGCGGCGGATCAGTGCCGTATCGTGGTAGCCATGCGGCGTGCGGGCCAGAAAGCGCGGCGGATCGTTCGGAAAAATCCGCGCCAGAGCATTCGTCACATCGTCGGCAAATACATTCTCCTCGATGCGATCCCATACGCTGAATAGGAAATGTCCGCCAGGCTTCAGAACTCGCCGGGCTTCGCGGTAGGCAGATGAGCGGTTGGGAAAGAACATCGCACCGAACTGACAACAAACGAGATCGAAGGCCGCATTTTCAAACGGCAGCGCCAGAGCATCGGCCTGGCGCCATTCGATGCGATCGTCGGGAGCTTGCCGCGAAGCGGCGTAGTCGAGCATCGGCTGGTTGAGGTCGGTTACGACATAGCTTGCACCGGAGGACAGTTTTGGCGCCAATGCGCGGGTGACAACCCCGGTGCCCGCGGCGGTTTCCAGAACGACCTTGGGCGACAAGGACGCGGCCCGTCGTGCAAGATCTGCGGCGAACGGCTCGAAAATCAACGGCACCATATAGCGGTCGTAGTTTTCCGGAATCGAGCCAGCGAACACCTTGTCCGTTTCCAACATTGCTATCCCCCGCCGTCCGTTTGATGGCTCGTCAGCATAGCATGGAATTGTCTGTTTTTCGGTCGCATTCGACCGAGCGGCGGTTCGCTCATGGACCCTCCGAAACGGCGTTCTGCAGTTATCTGCAAATGTGCTAATATAGAGTGGCCATGCACATTGGTGCGCGGCCAACATAATGGGAGGACGCGATGAAAACCATAAATCGCAGGTCTGCAATTGCGCTCGGCGTGACGGCGGCCGCGGTAACGCCTTTGTTCACGCTGGCGGCAGCTGCAAAGGTCAAGAAATACGGCCCGAAGGAAGGCAAGGAAATAGCCCCCGGCGTCAGGGTAGTTGAGGTCGGCACCGGCAATTCCGATATCCCCGCCTACAAGAGCATCTCAATTGTCGATGTGGTCTTTCAGCCGGGAGCAGCCGCTCCCGCAATGGTAATGGACAACGACATGGTATGCACCATTGCCGCCGGTGAATTCACGGTCAAGAAAGCCGACAAGCAATTCAAGCTCAAGGAAGGTGACATGTATACCTGCTCCAAGGGCAAGACCGAGGCGGCAGCCAACACCAGCAAGGTGGTCGGCATCCACCGCATCGCCGTCTTGATACCTGCCTAGCGCATGCCAACCAAAACCGGCCCGCGTCCTCGTCCGGGACGCGGGCCTTTTTGATGATGTTCGTGGCGGTTTCTCTCTCGGTCCGCATTGCAAGTGTGCGTTTATATTAGAGATCACGCAAGTTTCTGGATGACTGCCGGCCGGTATGCGGCCTGCATTGGCGGATTAGCAATCCGGCAGCGCGCTGAGCGTTTGGCTTCACGAAACGGCTCGGTGCTCTTCCCGGGCAGCCTCCCAGACCTCGCGCGCCGCGTCTGCATTCAGTGCCGCGATTCCCAGCCCGACGATCAGATCCGGCCATGCCGAGCGCCATAGGAAGGCCGTCACCAGTCCGGCCAGTATGATCGCGATGTTGGCGACGGCGTCGTTGCGGGCCGAGAGGAATGCCGCCCTGGTAAGACTGCTGCTGTGGTGGCGGTAGCGCGCCAGCATGTAGGCGCATGACAGGTTGACCGCCAAGGCGCCCAACCCCGCCAGCGTCAGGGCCGTTGGCTGCGGCGGCACCGGCATGTTGAACTTTTCCCACGCGGTCCACAGCGTCGCCAGGCCCGGCACCAAAAGGATAAGTGCCAGCGCCATGCCGACCCGCGAGCGGGCACGCAGCGACCATCCCATGGCGAGCAGTATCAGGAGGTTGACCGAGGCATCTTCCAGGAAATCGACGCTGTCGGCGAACAGCGACACCGAGCCGATCGCCAGCGCCACGGCGAATTCAATGCCGAAATAACCGAGGTTCAGCAGCGCGACGACAAGCACCACCCGGCGAAGGCCGTCCGACGTAATGGCTTGCTGCATGGTCTGTCCCGATGTGATGGTGTTGATGTTATTGCTGGCCGCCCCGGCTCTCGATGGTCTCGATCTCGCAGGGGCTTGCAAAAACCGCTATTTGAGGCCAGCCTAGGCCGAACATGGCACGTCTGTCACCAAAACACCTCCTGACTATGCTGCTCGCGGTCCTCGTGATCGCCGGGTTCAGCCTGTCCGCCGCTCAGGCTGCCGTCATGTCGGCCAGGATGGCGATCGACAGCCGCATGACCATGGCCGCAGATGCCGGCACCACCGACGCCGACATGGCCAAGATGGCCGATGCCAAGGGCGGCGACTGCAGCGCTTGCCTCAAGAGCTCGGCCGACAACGACAAACCGATGCAATGTGCGCCGACCTGCGTCGCACCGGTTCTGGCGGTGCTGCCGGAAGCTCTCCCCGTGACGGGACTGCTGCGGGCAGAGCTGCCGCCGGCGCTTCCCGCCGCGTTCCTGCACGGGCGAAGTCTGTTGCCCGAGCCATTCCCTCCAAGACCCAGCGCTCTCGTCTGACGCCGTTTCTGCCGTTTCCGCGGCTGATTGGCGGCGTTTGATCGTCCGGCTGCGCACAATGCGCAGCGGGCGCGGCAGCAATCCAATCGACGTCGCGACGTTCGCCGTCGGTTACCGCAGGGGTCACAAGGGTGAATTCCGTTTCAAGTCCGTTCATAACGCGCCGCAAATTCCTGTTTGCGGCAGCGAGCATTGCCGCCTCCGTGCCGATCCGCCCTGCACTGGCGCTGGCTACCGGCGAACACCGGATCAGGGTGGCGCCAGGCCAGGCACGGCTCACCGGCCCCGATGGTCCGCGCACTCCGGTATGGGCCTATGATGGCACGGTCCCCGGCCCGACACTGCGCTTACGCCAGGGGCGGCCCGCTCGCATCATCGTTGAGAACGGACTGGGCGAGGACACCACGGTTCACTGGCACGGCATCCGGCTGCCGAACGCGATGGACGGCGTGCCGGGATTGACCCAACCGCCGATCAGGCCGGGCGAAAATTTCGTGTACGAGTTCACCCCGCCCGATGCCGGCACCTTCTGGTACCATCCGCATGCCGACAGCCTGGTTCAGCTTGGCCGTGGCCTTGCAGGCGCACTGATCGTCGAGGAAGCCGAACCGGTCGCGGTCGACCGCGAGCTTCTATGGCTGCTGCAGGACTGGCGGCTCACCAAGGATGGGCAAATCGCTGCCGGCTTCGGCAACATGATGGATGCAGCGATGTCGGGCCGCGTCGGCAATGTCGTCATCGTCAACGGTGCACCGCCGGCCGACCTGACCGTGAAGGCCGGCGAGCGCGTCAGGTTGCGGCTGGCCAATGCGTCACTCGCTCGCATCATGGCTTTGCGTTTCGAAGTCCACCGTCCGGTCATCGTCGCCATCGACGGCCAGCCCTGCGACCCGCATGAGCCGGAGGGCGGACGCCTGGTGCTGGCGCCTGCCAGCGCATCGATGTCGTGCTCGACATGCAGGGCGACCCGGGCAAGCGCTACGCGGTGATCGATGAGTTCTACGACGGCCTTGCCTACTCCCTGACCACGCTCGCCTACGACGCCGGCGCGCCGCTGCGCGACCATCCTCTCGATGCGCCGCTTCGTCTGCCGGCCAATCCGCTGCCGGCCCCCGACCTGGCCAAGGCCGAACGGCATGAAATCGTCCTGCAGGGCGGCATGATGGGCGGCGGCAAGCTGGCCGGCGTCGGCGGCATGATGGGCATGGCGATGCCCGGCATGAGCGGCGCCGCCGCCTGGGCAATCAACGGCATGTCGATGACCGGCGACGGCCACGCGGGCATGGCGCCACAGTTCACGCTGGAACGCGGCGCCACCTGCCGTCTCACCATGCGCAACGAAACCGCGTGGTGGCATCCCATGCACGTCCACGGCTTCAGCCTGTCGGTGCTTTCGCGCAACGGCTCGCCAGTACCGCACCGGCAATGGCAGGACACGGTGCTGCTCGCCCCCAAGGACACGATCGAATGCGCCTTCGTTGCCGACAATCCCGGTGACTGGATGCTGCACTGCCATGTCGCCGATCACCAGATGGCCGGCCTGATGACAGTGTTCCGCGTGACCTGAAAGTTTTGTCCAACCAAGGAGAACTGCAATGAAACTGACCTACCGCCTAGCCGCACTGTCCCTGCTGATCGCAACGCCGCTGCCTGCCTTTGCCGCCACGATCAACGCCGTCATGTACAAGAACCCGCAATGCAGCTGCTGCGAATCCTACGCCAACTATCTCGAGCACAACGGCTTCAAGGTCGACATCAAGCCGGTCAACAATCTCTCTCAGATCAGCAGCGATGCCGGCGTGCCGGCCGACCTCGAAGGCTGCCACACGCTGATGGTCGACGGCTATGTCGTCGATGGCCTGGTGCCGGTCGAAATCGTCAAGAAGCTTTTGACCGAACGCCCTGCCATCACCGGCATAACGCTGGCCGGCATGCCGACGGGCGCTCCAGGCATGGGTGGTGAGAAGCAAGGCCCCTTCGTCGTCTACGCCTTCACCAAGGACGGCAAGGCGCCCACCGTCTACGCGACAGAGTGAGGCTATTGTGAGCAAACTGGCCATGGTCCTGATTGGCATGCTGCTGGCATTTTCGCTGCCGGTATCAGCCGCCGAGCCGCCGCAGAACTTTGTCGTTCACGAGGCGCCCGTCCCCGTACCGGAAATCAGCTTCGAGGATGGCAATGGCAAGCCGAAAACGCTTGCGGATTTCCGCGGCAAGGTCGTGCTGCTCAATCTCTGGGCGACATGGTGCGCGCCTTGCCGCAAGGAGATGCCGACGCTCGATCGTCTGCAGGCCAAACTGGGCGGTCCGGATTTCGAGGTCGTCGCGCTGTCCATGGACCGTGCCGGTCCGGAGGTTGTGAAGAAGTTCTTTGCCGAGATCGGCATCAAGCACCTCGCCCTCAACATCGATGCCTCGGGCAAGGCCATGTTCGCCATCGGCTCCGTCGGCCTTCCGGCAACCCTGCTGATCAATCGCGACGGCAAGGAGATCGGCCGGCTGATTGGGCCGGCCGAATGGGACGCGCCCGACATGGTCGACTTCATCGGCAGCCGCATCGCTGCCGAGTGAGAAAGGAACAGATATGTCCGGGTTGAAGGCTCACTGCCTTGCATCGGCTTTGAACGAGTGGAGATGTTTGCTGCTGGGCGCCATTGCCATTGCGGCGCTGACCGTGGGGTTTTCGTATCGGGCGCAAGCCCACTCGCTCGACGAAATCGACACCATGCTTGAGGGCGACGAGAAATATTTCCAAACGATCGACAAGCCGGCGCCTGAATTCACGCTGCGCACCGCCGATGGGCGTGTCGTGCGAACGGCAGATCTGCGCGGCAAGGTGGTCGTCCTCCACTTCATCTACACATCGTGCCCGGATGTATGCCCCCTGCATGCCGAGAAGATCGCCGAGGTCCAGAAAATGGTGAACGGCACGCCGATGAGAGGCCAGGTCAGCTTTGTGACCATCACCACCGACCCCGCCAGGGACACGCCGGACGTGCTGCGCAGCTACGGGCAGACGCACGGGCTCGATCCCGTCAATTGGCTGTTCCTGACCACGACGGCGGATCAGCCGGAGGATGCGACCCGCAGACTGGCGGAGGCCTTCGGCCACAAGTTCACACTGACGGACGATGGTTATCAGATGCACGGCACCGTCACCCATGTGATCGACAAGGAGGGCCGCTGGCGGGCGAATTTCCATGGCCTGAATTTCGCTGCGGTCAATCTCGTCACCTTCGTCAATGCGCTCACCAACAATGTCGAGCGCCCGCACCATGAGCCGGAAACGGGATGGTGGGCGACGATCAAGGGCATGTTCTGAGGCACCATTCACATGCCGGCGGTCCGGCGAAACAGAGGGAAGGAGAACCCTGTGATCCACAAATCCAATTCATGGCGCGGAGCCATCGGCAAAATGGCCCGTGCCTTCGTCCTGGCCGGTGCGACGGCCTGGCTCGCGCTCGGTATCCACGGTCAGGCGATCGCCGCGGGCGAGATGTCCCAGGACCAGTTCGACCAGCGCATCCACGATTATATCCTCGCGCATCCCGAGGTCGTCATGGAGGCGCTGCAGAGCCTCGATGCCCGCCAGCGCGAGGCCGCGGCAAAAGAGGCGAAGGCTGCCCTGGCGGCCAAGGCCGACGATATCTTCCGGGACCCGGCGAGCCCGGTCGGCGGCAACGCCGAAGGCGACGTCATCATGGTCGAGTTCTTTGACTACAACTGCCCCTATTGCCGCCAGGTTGCGCCGATCCTGGCGCAAGCCGTGGCCGACGATCCGCAGCTCAAAATCGTCTACAAGGAATTCCCGATCCTCAGCACGGATTCCGTATTTGCTTCCAAGGCGGCTCTCGCCGCAATGCGCCAGGGCAAGTACATGGCATTCCACAAGGCCTTGTATGCGGTGAAGACGCGGGTGACCGAAGCGGTCGTGCTGAAGGTTGCTGCCGACGTCGGTCTCGATGTGGCTAAGCTGAAGACCGACATGCAGCGGCCCGATATCCAGGCGTCGATCGACCGGAATACGCAACTGGCACAGGCGCTGAAGATCAGTGGAACGCCAAGCTTCGTCGTTGGCGAGCAGATTTTCCCCGGCGCGACCGACCTCGCAACGATGAAGAAACTGATCGAGCAAGCGAGGAACAGCAAATGAGCCGGATATGCCATCCAACCCGACGGACGGTTGTTCTGGGCAGCGCCTTTGGCGTCGCTGCGGTCGTCGGCTTGCTCAAGGGGCCGGATTTGACGATCGCCGCGGAGGATTCCGATCTGGTGCGCCGCTTCAAATATCTCAGCCAGAACGGCAACAGCACGTGTTCGGCCAAGTTCACGGAGTCGATTGCGACCATGCCGGCGATGTCGCGGATCACGGGCTCGTGCTGCAGCCCAATGGAGACAAAGCGCTATGCCGAGCAGGTGAACGGTTTGGCCAGGTACCGCGAGATCGCGATGATCCCGAACGATCCGTACGATATTCCGGCCGGCATCGCACAGAAGATGATGCCCTACTACGATGTGAAACTCTCCGGCGACGAGCAGCAGGCCTATGACTATGCGATGGCCAATTCCAACGAGAAAGGCCCTTGCTGCTGCCAATGCTGGCGCTGGAAAGTGTATGGCGGATTGGCGAAGTTCCTGATCCGCGAGCAAGGTTTCACCGGCAAGCAGGTCGTCGACGTCTGGGATCTCTCGGACGGCTGCGGCGGAGGTATGTGAGACGGACAGGACAGGACACTTCCGGTTGGCGGGACAAGGCGACAGGCGGCCGATCGGTTTCCTGGTCGTCTTGACCGAAGTCCCCGGCGAGCTAATTGCCTTCGCAGTCGCCGATGCTTACCGACGAAGGCGGGCCTTCACTGACCGTAAAGGTGATTGCAATGATGAATGGTCCAATGGATACGTGGATGATGGGCGGCATGGCACTCGTCTGGGTCCTGGTGTTCGTCGCCCTCTTGCTCGCGATTGCAGCCTTGGTCAAATACCTGCGAACCTGAAGCCGCGGACGCAGTCAGGTATACGACTATGCGATGACAAATTCCGGGGAGAAGGAGCCAGCTGCTGCCAACTGTGGCGGTGGCATGTAAGGCGACCAGGGCAGCACGACGCCGCGTCACTCGTCAGGCAAAGCCGGGAACCCGCTTGGTCTTGCCGCTCAGTTGCGCGCCCAGTGTCAGTGTCTGCGGGAAATTCCGGACGATCGCCGCCATCAAGGTGGCGCTGCCGGGGCGAAGGGCAATTCCGGCAAGGGCCGCGGCAGCGTAGACCCGTGTCGAAAACAGTCTTTTCCAGGCCCCCTCATAGCGCCTGGCGGCAGCCTCGCGCCCTGCTCGGCCACCTGGCGCGCATGCGAGTTCGCAAGCCAGCAGCCAGCCGGACTGCAGCGCCATCGAGATACCCTCGGCGATAACAGGATGAGACTCTCCGGCTGCGTTGCCGACGCGGAAGATGTCCTCTTCGTAGAACGAGCGAATTCCCGGCCGGATCGGACCTGCGGCAAGCCACGGACCGTCGAGAAGCGCCGGTTCCAGAGCGTCCCGCACGCCCCGGCATGAGTCGACGAGATGGCGGGAGACCGCATCGGCGGCCGGCACATGGCTCCGGTGTTTGGGGCCATGTTGTTTACGCAACCGCGCCAGCATATCGCGGCGAATGCAGCACGAGATCGACAAGCGGCCATGATCGGCCGAGACCATGCCGCCATAGCCGCCGGGGAAGGCCAGCAGAGGCATCAAATCCGGCGCCAGCGACGACCCGGTGAAATGCGCCTTGAAGCCGAGCAGGTCCGACGGGCGATTGGCCTTTGCGAGCTGGCTGGGCAGCGGCCCCGGTTCCCAGGAGCCGTGTGCGGCGACAATCACCGGGGCGCGCAACATCGCCGTTTCGTCCCCGGCTTGAATTCGTACCCTTTGCATCTCGCCGTCCCGGTCGATGGCGACGGCGCGGCAGGGCTGGAAGATTTCGACACCCGCCGATCGCGCCGTCTGCAAAAGCAGAGAGTCGAGAATGTCCCGGCCGAGTGCCCGGCCGAAGCCGTCTTTTGCAGGAGGCCCAGCTCCTGCACGTGGCATTGCCGCCTCGACGCAGGTTTCGCCGGAAAACAAACCGACGCGGCGGATTTCGGGGCCGGCATCGGTACGCCAGGCATCGCCGATCTCCAGCTGGTCGAGAAGCGCAAGATTGCTTGCCGAGATGTATTCGCCGCAGACCTTGCGGCGCGGAAATGCGGTCTTTTCCACAATTGCCACGGCCCATCCGCGCCGGGCCAGCGTGAGCGCGACGGACGTCCCCGCCGGGCCGGCACCGATGACGATCGCGTCATGAGTCGACAATCGCGTCATGAGTCGCTGCCGGCACTGGCGCCGACGAAGATGTGGGAGAAGAGGCCGGCGCGCCGCTCCTCGACCGGTTTGCCGTTGGCCGCAAGCCAGAGACCGGAAAGCTCGCTGCCGCGAAAGCCGGCACGCACGCTTTGCGCCGCATCGTTTCGTGTGACGTCATTGGCGCCGATTGCCGGGAGAAGACGGGTCGCGGCCAGCGCCAGTTTCGCCCGCAACGGCTCAGTCGCCAGCAGCAACGGGGCTTTCGGCCTGATCAGCGAAAACAGACGCACGAGCTGCGCATCGTCGAGATGATGCAGGAACAGATTGACCGTGACGGCGTCGAACCGTGCGCCCTCGATCTTTCCTGCCCAGTCGAAGACATCGGCGGTGATCCCTTCAGCCTTCCATCCCAGCCTGTCAAAATCGCCGCGCAATTGCGCGGTGACGAGGCTGACGCGGTCGAGCATCATCAGTTCGACCCCAGGCCAATGCCTGGCCATGCGCCGCGCCACCGCCAGCATGAAGGAGCCATCGCCGGCGCCGATCTCCAGAATGCGGCGTGGCGGCTTTGGCACAAACCTCCTGAGCAACGACGTCATGATCGGCACCTGAAACATCAGCATATTGATGCGCCGAAGGTCGCGGCGCGCGGTCAGCGCTCGCGGATCGTCGGCCGCAAGGCCGTCAAGGATTTCCGGCGCAAGCTGCCGATGCTCCAGGCCGCTCATGACACCGTTCGAAAGAGCATGGTTTCGGCCGTCAGCCCGGGTCCGAACGACATGCCGCAGCCGAGCAGGCCGGCAGGCGCCTTCAGCATCTCTTTCATCACGAACATGACGGTCGCCGACGACATGTTCCCGTATTGGCGCAACACCGCGCGCGATGGTTCCAGCGCGGTGGGCTCCAGTTCCAGAGCCCTTTCGACGGCATCGAGCACCGAACGCCCACCCGGGTGCACGGCCCAAAGGTCGATCGCCTCGGTCGGCCGGCCACCGAGGATGGCGGCCTGGTTGCTCCGCAACGCTTCATGAATCGCTGCCGGCACTTGGCCGGAAAGAACCATTTCGAATCCGTGGTCGCGAATATTCCAGCGCATCAGATCCCGCCGCTCCCTCGCCACCAGACAGTGAAAGCTATCGAGCTCGATGCCGAGCGGCTCGGAAGTGATGAGCGCAGCCGCACAGCCGTCTCCCCAGAGGCAGAACGACAGCAGTTTTTCCAGTTCGGTGGTTTGACGCAGGTGCATCGTGCAGAGCTCGATATTGACCAGCAGGACCTTGGCCTGCGGGTCGGAGCGGACGATGTGACGCGCCAGCTTGAGGCCGTTGATCGCCGCGTAGCAACCCATGAAACCGATCATCGTGCGTTCGACCCCGTTCGGCAGCCCGCAACGCGCAACCAGCTCGAGATCGATGCCCGGCGCCGAAAAACCGGTGCAGGTAGTGACGATAAGATGGGTGATGCGGGAAGCGTCGCCGCCAAGTTGCAATCCGTCGATGCCCTTTTGCGCCAGAACAGGTGCGGCATCGTCGAACATCGCCATTCTCATGGCCGTTCCGGGAAACGCGCCCCGAATGAAGGTCCCGGCCAGGTCGGCGGATGGTCCTTCGGGATCGGACGCCGGCGCAAAGCAGGAATAGCGGTGCTCGATGCCGGCAAGATCGGCCATGCGTTCGAAGATCCTCCGGCGATCGGCCGCGAGCATCGAGGCCGCGAAACGCAGGTAGAATTGATGAACCTCGTGCTCCGGCACCGCTGTCGCGATCCGGTTGATATAGGCCTTGACGGGCATGTTCTATCTCCTCGGCGTCTGCACGGCGTAACGTGCCGCCGGAGGGTCCTTGCTGATCGGTACCTGGTGCCGGGCGCCGAGTTTGAGCGCTGTTCGATAAACGTTTCCGAAAACTGATTTCTCCCCGAAGGTTCAGTATGCGCTGTTGGCAGGCAAACGGTTGGAGCCGGCGGGCGGTTGCGTCGGGCATCCAAAATCGCCACATCATGTTGACCTTCCATCTACTGGAAGGTCTATTTCCTCCGATAAAGGAGATTTCCGATATGAACATCGGCGTCGCATCCGAAAAATCCGGCCTACCGGCCAAGACGATCCGCTACTACGAGGACATCGGGCTCTTGCACCCGGCCCGGACAGACAATGGCTATCGCGATTACTCGACGGCCGATATTCACCGGCTGCGCTTCCTGCAGCGCTCGCGAAGCCTGGGGTTTTCGGTCGACGAATGCCGCCAGTTGCTCTCGCTGTACCAAGACAGGGAACGTGACAGCGCTGACGTGAAGGCGATCGCGAAAGCCAAGTTGGTGGAGATCGACAGGAAGATCGCCGAACTGGTCGGATTGCGTGGCTTGCTTCACCATCTGGTCAGTCACTGCCACGGCGACGAGCGGCCGGAGTGCCCGATCATCGACGAGTTGGCGGGACAAGGCGTGGCCCAGTGAGGCTCGCAGCCGCTCTAACAGTGCTGTCGCTTGCCTGCGTCTCTGTCGTGCTCGCTGCCGCCCATTCGAGCCGTGATGCGGTCATCGAGGCTCGCCAGGCCTCGATGAAGGAAATGGCTGCGGCGGCAAAGGCGATCGCCGGGATGTTCGACGGCAAGCGGGCGTATGACGCCGCGGCTTTCCAAGCGGCGGCCGAGGCCATCCGCGCCCGCACCGGCCCTTCCCTCATTGCCGAATTCCCCAGCGCGACATTGGGTGCGCCTTCAGGCGCCAAGCTGGATATCGACCCTGCCCGCGCGGAGTTCGAAGGGCTGGCTCGCCACATCGGGACGCTGGCCAGCGCCCTGGCCTCCGACGCCGAGCGGGTGCCGCCGCGCATTACCGACGACATGAGAATGGGTTCCGGCCCGGCGATGGGCGGTGGCAGCCTGCTTGGCAAGCGACCGGGGACGGCGGAAGCCGATCCCGCCAAATTGCCGGCGGAGCACCTCCTGCATCTCATCTTGCAGGATTGCTCGAGCTGCCACTCGAAGTTCCGGCAAAAGGTCGAGTGATGGCGTCAGCTCCGCAGCTGCTGATCCCCCATGAAATTGCGCCAGCCGCCGAAATGCGAAATCTCTTCTGCATCGGTAAGGCCGGCACTTTCAACGAGGAAGCCTTTCGGCGAAGTTCCGTCGTCGAGCAGAAGCGTCCCGATGCCGAGCGGCGGCGGGATCGCCGCGACGAAGCGACCGAAGGCTTGCGGCGACAGCCGCCAGACTTCGACCTCGATGGCTGTGCCCTTGCCATTGCAGGTGCGCTCGAGCCCCGGTCTCGACACCGACTGGCCGGCGAGTGCGTAAAGCCGGTAGAGCGGCGCCGTTCTCGCAGCCCGGGCGAAAATCGCGCCGAGCTGCTGCAACTGGCCGTTCAGCGCCATCCCCGATAGATGCGCGCCGACCACGGCCAGCTCGATCGTGCCTTCATCCACGTCCACGCGGATATCGCCACGCGGCGGCAGCGGCCAGCCGGTAGCGCCCAGCGCAAGGCCGCTTGCCGCATGGACATCGCGCGCAAGCGACGCCGTCAGATGGTCCTTGCCCGCCGCGGCAAGCAAGGTGACGCTCATCGGCAAACCGTCGCTGCGGGTTCCGGTCGGCACGGCGATGCCGCACATGTCGAGCAGATTGACGAAGTTGGTGTAGGTGCCGAGCCGGCTGTTGGTGACGATAGGGTCAGCCAACACCGCTTCGACTGTGTAATGCGTCGGCGCGGTCGGCACACAGAAAAGATCGACCGAGGCGATAACCGGCGCAAGCTTGGCCTTGTAGGCCTGCAAGGCATAGAGCCCGTTGAAGGCGTCCGCTGCGGAAAGTTTTCGCGCACCGCCGATGATCTGCCGCGTCACCGGATGCATGGCCGCCTCGTTGGCATCCATGAAGTCCCTGATCGCGGTGTAACGCTCGGCCACCCAGGCGCCCTCGTAAAGCAGATTGGCGGTGGCGTAGAAATCGCCGAACGGGATTTCGACCAGCCTGCAGCCCAGCGTCTCCAGCGAGGCAAGAGCGGCCTCGAAGCCCGCCTGCATCGCCTGGTCGCCGAAGAACGTCCGATCGGCCTTGGCCGGCACGCCAACCGTCAGCACCGGTGGGCGCGCGGCAAGCGGTTGGATGCCGAGGTCACGTGAATAGGGATCGGCGTCGTCCTTCGCCGCCGCGACCTCGAACACGCTGTAGGCGTCGTCGACGTTGAGTGCGAAGACGGAGACGCAGTCGAGCGTGCGGCAGGCCGGCACGACGCCGGCGGCCGACAGCGCGCCGACGCTCGGCTTCAGCCCGACGATGTTGTTGAGGCCGGCGGGTATGCGGCCCGAACCGGCGGTGTCGGTGCCGAGCGCGAACGAGACGATGCCACGCGCCGTCGCCACGGCCGAGCCGCATGAGGAGCCGCCCGGCACCAGTGTCGGGTCGATCGCATTCCTCGGGATTGGATAGGGCGTGCGCACGCCGACCAGGCCGGTAGCGAACTGGTCGAGATTGGTCTTGCCGACGACCAGCGCGCCGGCGGCCTTGAGCCGCGCGACGACGGTGGCGTCGTTCGCCGGCAAGTAGGCATATTCCGCGCAGGCCGCCGTGGTCGGCATGCCGGCAACATCGATGTTGTCCTTGACCGCGAACGGAACGCCCCACAGTGGCTTTGCCAACGGATCGAACGGGCCGAGCTTTTCCGCCTCGGCAAGCATCTCCGCCCTGCTCGCCAGATGGATGAAGATGCCCGGGTCATCGGCCGCCGCGAGCCGCGCATGGACCGTATCGATTATATCGCCAATACTGAGGCCGGCCTGATAGGCGGCGTGCAGGCTCGCTATGTCGAAGCGGATGTCGCTCATTCGGCCTCGCCCTGAATGACGACCGGCAGGTTCCACTGGATGAGTACGACGCAGCCGTCTTTTGTCCACACCGAATGCTCGGTTCCAACCGGGTTCAGGATCACACTGCCCGCTGCATAATCGCCGTTCTCGTCGCTCTGCGAGCCTTCCAGCACGATGATCGTTTCCAGCCCGGCGTGGCGGTGACGCGGCACGCCGGCGCCCGCCCGGTAGTTGAGAATCGCGACCGACGGTTCCGTCGATCCCCCCTTGAGCAGCCAATGCACCGTGATGCCTTCGCGAAAAGGCTCGAATGGCAGATCACGCCAGCCCCCTTGGATGAGGGCCTGGTATGCAATGTTAGGCATTGGAAATTCCCTCGAGCACCTGGTCCGTTGTCGCCGTCCAGCCGACGATCGCGCCCTGCGCCCTGATCATGGCAAGGGCTGCCGTCTTGAACTCCGGAAAATAGCTCTCCGTCGCATCCTCCGCCAGCAGGCATTCATAGCCGCGGTCGTTGGCCTCGCGCATCGTCGTCTGCACGCAGACCTCCGTCGTCACCCCGGCAAAGACCAGTTGCTGTGCGCCGAGCCGCTTGAGGTCATCGCCGAAGCTGGTGGCATAGAACGCGCCCTTGCCGGGTTTTTCGATGACGATCTCGCCAGGCAATGGTGCAAGTTCATCGAGGATCGCCGTTCCCGGTTCGCCGACGATCAGCACGCGACCCATGGGACCGATATCGCCGATGCGGATCGACGGATTGCCGCGATTGCGCTTGGCCGGCGGCAGATCCGAAAAATCTGCCTTGTGGCACTCCATCGTGTGGATCACCGGCAGGCCAGCGGCGCGAAACCCTTCGAGCAGCCTTTTCACCGTCGGCACGATCGCCGTGATCCGGCTGACGTCGTTGCCGAGGCTGGCGCCGAAGCCGCCGGGCTCGGCGAAATCGCGCTGCATGTCGATGACGACCAGCGCCATCGCCTCAGGCTTGAAGGCAAACGGGAACGGCAGCGCCTCGATCTCCGCCATCAATGATGTCCCGCCATGTGCTCGCCGATCGTCTGCACGCTCGCCTGCGCGATCGGCGTCTCGTAGACCAGCGCGCCATCCGACATGACGAAGATGCGGTCCGAGAGCTCAAGCAGCTCGTCGAGGTCCTCCGACATCAAAAGCACTGCAGCACCGGCATTGCGCGCCTTCATGATGCGGGCGCGTATTTCGGCGACGGCGGAGAAGTCGAGGCCGAAGCAGGGGTTCGACACGATGAGCAAATCGACCTCGCCGGTCAGTTCCCGCGCCAGCACCGCGCGCTGCACATTGCCGCCCGACAATGATGAAATCGGCGAAGCGAGCGAGGCCGTCTTGACCTTGAACTGTTCGACAAGACGGGCCGCGTAGTCCCTGATCGCGCTCATCCTGATCCAGTTGACCGGCTTGCCGGCCTCGTTGAGGTCGAAGGTCCGGAAGGCCATGTTTTCGGCCACCGTCATCCGCGGTGCGCAGGCATTGCGCAATGGCTCCTCCGGAATGAAGCGGACATTGAGCGTGCGCGCCTCGCTGCGGCTGGCACCATAGGGCGAGCCTTTCACCAGAACGTCGCCCGCATTGCGTGCCCGCTGTCCGGCAAGGACTTCGAGAAACTCCTTCTGGCCGTTGCCGGAGATGCCGGCGATGCCGACGATCTCGCCGGACTTCACGTCGAGCTCGCCGATGTCGATGCTTTTCAAGCCGGTGCGGTCAGGCGCCTTCAGCGACTTTACCGTCAGCACCTGCCTGGCGCCGGCCGGCACCGGAGCGCGACTGTCGAGTGCTGCAATCGGTTGGTCGCCGATCATCATCGCCGCCATCTGCTTGTGCGAAAGTTCGGAGACCTTTCCGGTTCCGGTCAGCCTGCCCTTGCGCAACACGGTGATGTCGTCGGCAAAGGCCGTCACCTCGTGGAATTTGTGCGAGATCATCAGCACGGTGAGGTCGCCTGTCCTGGTCATGTCGCGCACCAGGCCAAGCACTTCCTGTGCCTCGCCAGGGGTGAGCACCGAAGTCGGCTCGTCGAGCACCAGGAAACTGCGGCCGAGATAGAGCTGCTTGACGATTTCGAGCTTCTGCTTCTCGCCGGCCGCAAGTTCCGCCACCTTGACGTCGAGCGGCAGCTTGAACGGCATCCGCTGCATGAATTGCGCAAGTGCGGCGCGCTCCTTGCGCCAGTCGATGACGCCCGGCACTTTCTCGCGGGAAATGACCAGGTTTTCCGCACCGGTCAGCGACGGGACGAGGGTAAAATGCTGATAGACCATGCCTAGCCCGAGCGCCGAGGCATCCTTCGGGCTGGCTATCGCGACCTCGCGGGCATCGACCAGCATGTCGCCGGCGGTCGGGCGGTAAAAACCCATCATGCATTTGACCAGCGTCGACTTGCCGGCACCGTTTTCGCCAAGCAGCGCATGGAATGATCCCGCTGGCACCTTGATCGAGACATCGTCCAGCGCGGTGAAGGCGCCGAAGCGCATGGTCATGCCGATAGTCTCGACGCCGACGGCTTTCTTGACGATGGTTCCGCTCAAGATCGCCCCCTCACGGCAGCTGCGCGACGAAGGACGCCGAGCTCGACACCGCGCCGAACACGCCGCCCTGCATCTTGATCATCTTGATCGCGGCGAGATGGTTGCCGTAGTCGGTCGCGCCGCAGCAGTCCTCAAGCATCACGCATTCGAAGCCGCGATCATTGGCCTCGCGCATGGTCGTGTGGACGCAGACATCGGTGGTGATGCCGGTCAGCACGATGTTTTCGATGCCGCGCTGGTGCAGGATCAGCTCCAGATCGGTGGCGCAGAACGAGCCCTTGCCCGGCTTGTCGATGATCGGTTCGCCCGCCGCCGGATAGAGGTCGGGGATGATATCCCAGCCTGGTTCGCCGCGCACCAGGATGCGCCCGCAAGGTCCGGGGTCGCCAATGCCGGCATTGATGCGGCGTGAGCGCCAGCGCTTGTTGGCCGGCAGGTCGGCGAGATCGGGCCGGTGGCCCTCGCGCGTGTGGATGATGGTGTAGCCCTGGGCCCGCATGGCTGCAAGCACCGACTTGATCGGCTCGATCGGCGCCCGCACCAGCGAAAGATCGTAGCCCATATGATCGACATAGCCGCCCGGCCCGCAGAAATCGGTCTGCATATCGATGATGATCAGAGCCGTATTGTCCGACCGCAGCTCGCCATTGTAGGGCCATGGATAAGGGTCGGCGTCGATGTAGCGCTGGGTGATCTCGGCTCTGGCGTTCATCGGGAAAACTCCAGTCATTTGGTGATCGACAACTCGCCCGGCGCGCCGGCAAGCGAGCGGCTCGGCGACGAGGTGGCGATCATGATGATGAGCGTGAGGATGTAAGGTGCGGCGTAGAAGAGATAGTAGCCCTGCGTTACCCCGACCGATTGCAACGCCGGGCCTAGCGCCCCGGCGCCGCCGAACAACAGTGCCGCGGCAAAGCAGCCGAGCGGGTTCCAGCGTGCGAAGATGACCAGCGCCACCGCCATCAGCCCCTGCCCCGACGAGATGCGTTCGGTCCAGCTGCCGGGGTAATAGAGCGACAGATAGGCGCCGCCGATGCCGGCGAGCGCGCCGCCGACGCCTGTCGCAAGCAGGCGCACGGTGTTGGGATTGAGGCCCATGGCGCGCGCCGCATCGGAGCTGTCGCCGACGACGCGTACGATCAGGCCGGCGCGGGTGTTACGGAAGGCCCACCACAGGAACAGCGCAAGTGCGGCCCCGATCAGGAACAGCACGTTGACGTTGAGCGCCGCCTGCACCTGCGGAATATTCGACCAGCCACCGAAGGCGATGGCCGGCAGGTCTGGCGCCGAGGGCTGGATGAACGGCTTGCCGAAGAAGAAGGCGAGACCCGAGCCGAACAGCATCAGCGCGATGCCGATGGCGATGTCGTTAACCCCGCGGAATTTGCAGATCCAGCCATGGAACAGCCCGAAGCAAAGACCGGCACCGGCGGCAGCCAGCACGCCGAGGCATGGCGAGCCGGTCACCACTGCTACCGCATAGGCGGTCATTGCGCCGAAGACCAGCGTGCCTTCGAGGCCGAGATTGATGCGGCCGGAGCGCTCGGTGATGGCTTCGCCGAGCGACACGAAGATGAACGGCGTCGAGACGCGGATGGCGCCGCCGAGAATGGCGAGCGGCACGCCCCACAGGCCGATCTCGGTCGCGTCCATCAGGAGCCCCTCTTCCACAGATCGGGATTGAAAACCTTGAAGCGGCCGTAAAAGGTTTCGCTGAACAGGATGACCACGAAGAGCATGCCTTGCAGCACCAGCACGGTGGCGTCGGGCAGGTCCATGCGGCGCTGGATCAGCCCGCCGGAAGCGCCGATGCCGCCGAGCAGGAAAGCGACCGGGATGATGGCGAGCGGATTGTGGCGGGCGAGGAAGGCGACGAGGATGCCGGTATAGCCGTAGCCGGCGGCGAGAGAGGCGTTGGCGCTGCCTTGCACGGCGCCGACTTCCAGCATGCCGGCCAGTCCGGCAAAGCCGCCGGCGAGCCCGGTAAAGCCGACGATCAGCGGGCCGACGGCAAGCCCTTGCACCTGGGCCGCCCTGACATTGCCGCCGGCAATGCGGGCGGCAAACCCCCAGCGCGTCTTTTCGATCAACAGCCAGGACAGGACGCAGGCGACGATGCCGACGACAAGGCCCCAGTGCACGTCCATGCCTGGAATGTTGCCGATGCGGTAGGCATCCGCCAGCGGCTCGGTCGAGGGTTTGTTGAGCGAGGCCGGATCGCGCAGCGGCCCTTCGACCAGATGGTTCATCAGCGCGATGGCGATATAGGCCATCAGCAGGCTGGATATGGTTTCGTTGACGGCGCGGTAGTGGCGGAGTGCGCCGACGGCACCTATCCAGATGCCGCCGGCGACCACGCCCGCCACGCCCATCAACAGGATGACCACGAAAGCCGGCGCGCCATTCGCCGCGACGCCGATGGCGGCGGCGGCAACGCCGCCCAGCACGATCGCGCCTTCGCCGCCGATGACGACGAGGCCGAGCCGAGCCGGCAGCGCCACGCAGAGCGCTGCCAGCAAAAGCGGTGCGGCCCGCGACAGCGAGTTCTGGATCGAGAACCAGGAGCCGAAGCCGCCGCGCCACATCGTCACGTAGAGTTGCACCGGTGATTTGCCGACCAGCGCGATGAACAGGCTGAACAGCGCCATGCCGACGATCAGCGCCGCGAGCGGTATGACGAAGGCTTCCGCCCGCCGTGCCACCCATTCGAGTGCCGCCGGATAATTCCTGGCGCCAAACAGCGCTGGTGCGCTCGCGGTACTGACCGTGTCTGCCATGGCCCCGTCTCCGATCCGGTTCAGGCGGTCGAACCGACCACGCCCTCGACGAGGTAGTCCATGCTTTCCAGTTCGAGCGCGGTCTCGACGAAGGCCTGGCCTTCGGTCGCGACGACGACGCCCTTGTTGCTCTTCAACGGACCCTTGATGACCGAAAATCCGCCTTTCATCATTTCGGCCAGCGTGCCGTCGAACTGCTTGCGGGCGGCCTCGCCGACGGCGGGGCCGAGCGGGCTCATCTTGACGAAACCGTCGGCCAGGCCGCCGCGCGTGAAATTGGGAAGCGGCGTGCCGGCCACGAGATCGTCGACGAACATCTTGTAGACCTTGGCCCAGTTCCATTCCGCGCCGGTCAGGTATTTCTCCGGCGCCAGCGGGCTCTGGTTGGCATGATAGCCGCAGATGAAGGCGCCACGCCCGGCCGCCGTCTCGACCACCACCTTGGGGCTGTCGACATGACAGGTGATGACGTCGGCGCCCTGGTCGACCAGCGCATTGGTGGCCTCCGCCTCCTTGACCGCCAGCGACCACTCGCCGGTGAAGATCACCTGGCAGGTGATGGTCGGGTCGACCGAGCGCGCGCCGAGCAGGAAGGAATTGATGTTGAGCAGCACCTGCGGGATCGGCTTTGCCGCGACGAAGCCGAGCTTCTTGGTTTTGCTGGTGTGGCCGGCGACGACGCCGTTCAGATACTGGCCCATGCCGATATAGCCGAAATAGGAACCGGCATTCATCGGATGCTTGTCCTTGTTCCACATGCCGCCGCAATGGCGGAACTGCACGTCGGGGAATTTCGCGCACATGGCCAGCATATGCGGATCGAAATAGCCGAACGAGGTCGGGAAGATCAGCGACGCACCGTCGAGATTGATCATCGATTCCATCGTCTTCTGCACGTCGACCGTCTCCGGCACGTTCTCCTCTTCGACGACGGAAATGCCTTCGATCCCCTTCAGCGTGGCGGCGCCTTCGGCATGCGCCTGGTTGTAGCCGTAATCGTCCTTTGGCCCGACATAGATGAAGCCGACGGTTGCGGTCGCGGCGAAGGCCCTGCTGATCGGAAACGATGCGGACGCAAGACCGAGCGCCGCTCCGGCGGCGGAAGTCTTGAGCAGGTCGCGGCGGCTAAGCATGAATCGCTCGGTCATGTGAATGCTCCCTCTATGGGGCCTTTGGGGCCGGTTAACACCTCAATGAAAGAAGTGTATGCAATCAGCGTGCCAGTTTCAGAAATGGGATTTATTCAGCAATATCAACGAGTGTGCCGATGTAGCCTGCACAAAGCCGGAGCAATTGCATACACTTTTTGCCTCTAAAGCGGCCAATTTGACATGAAGGCTAAAACATAGGCATACAGAGCTGCGCAGGAATCGAAGCCGGTGCGTGGCTTATGGCTGCGCGAAGAGACTGGACGGAGGAGACGTGTCGGCAAAGCGCAATTTGATCAGGTCGGGCACGACCGTCGATCAGATGGTGAGGGCGATCAGCGACCGGATCGTTACCGGTTTCCTGCGTCCCGGCGAAAAACTCGACGAAGCCTCGCTCGCCGCCCGCTTCGACGTCTCACGCACGCCTATCAGGGAAGCGCTCAGCCGGCTCAGCGCCATGGGACTGGTCGAAAGGCGGCCGAACCGCGGCGCCACCGTCGCCGTGATGACGCAGGAGCACCTCGCCTCGATGTTCGAGAGCATGGCCGAGCTTGAAGCGATCTGCGCGCGCTTCTCGGCCGAGCGCATGACGGCCGGCGAGCGCCGCACGCTGGAGGCCGAGCACCGGGCCTCGGCACGCTTCGTGCAGCTCGGTGCCGAAGAAGAGTATGAGATTTTCAACACCGAATTCCACACCCGGCTCTATCGCGGCGCGCACAGCAAGCACATTTATGAGTTGACCGTCATGACCCGCGGCCGGCTGGCGCCGTTCAGGCGCGCGCAATTCATGCTGCCCGGCCGGCTGGCCCAGTCCTGGCAAGAGCATGACGCCATCGTTACCGCAATCATGCGCGGCGACAGTACGGCCGCCGGAACAGCCGCCAAGGACCATGTCTCGATCGTCAGCGAGGCGAGCGCCGTCTTTGCCATCGGCGACCGCCCTAAAGGCAAGGCCGAGCCGTTTCCGACATCGGCCTCCTAGCCTCAATCGACCAGCACGGCCACCACGGCAGCACAGTCGCCGGCCTTGACCAATCCGGGGAAATGCCGCGCCGCCAACAGACCGGACATCTTGGCCCGGATCTCCTGCGGAGCGCCGCCGGTGCGGCCGATCGAATGGATGCGCGCCAGCACCTGGTTTTCTGCCACCGGCTCGCCGAGATCGATCATGGTTTCGATCATCCCGTCGTCCTCGGCGAACGAGAAGCAATCTCCCGATGGCATGTCGAGCCAGCGGGTCGGCTGCATCTCGACCGCGCCGGCGACGATGCCGGCATGGCGCAGCACATTGAGCACGCCGCGACGCGCGATCCTCACCGTTTCCGCGCGCGAAGTTCCGCCGCCGCCGAGCTCGGTGGTGATGAACAGCTTGCCCATCTCTTCGGCGGCAGTGTCGAACATGCCGACCGCGTCGATCTCCAGCATCTTCATCGACCAGGGTGCCGAGAAAGCTTCAACCGCAGCGAACCCCTTCTCTTCCAGCACCTTGTCGGGCCGGATATGGGCGGCGCAGAACGGCACGAAGTCGAGCGTCTTGCCGCCGGAATGGAAATCGAGCGCGATGTCGGTGCGCGGCAGAAGTTCGCGCTGGAAATAATCGGCGATCTTCTCGGTCACCGTACCGTCGGGCCGGCCGGGAAAGCTGCGGTTGAGATTGCCCTTGTCGATCGGCGAGGTGCGCGTGCCGGCGCGGAACGCCGGATAATTCATCGCCGGCACGATGATGACCGTGCCGCTGACCTGCCTCGGATCGAGCGTGCGGGCGAGATCGTAAAGCGCCAGCGGCCCCTCATATTCGTCGCCATGATTACCGCCGGTGAGCAATGCACTCGGCCCGTTGCCGTTGCGGATGACGCAGATCGGGATCATCACCGATCCCCAGGCGGAATCGTCACGGCTGTAAGGCAGGCGCAAGAAACCGTGCTGCACGCCGTCGCGCTCGAAATCGACGCTCGGCGTGATCGGTGATGGGCGAAGGCTGGACATCGGGCTCAATTCTTCACCACCAGCTTGCGCGGCACATTGGCCAGGCACGCGACCCCGGTTTCGGTAATCAGGATGGATTCGGTGATTTCCAAGCCCATCGTCTCCAGCCACAGGCCGGTCATGAAATGGAAGGTCATGCCGGGCTTGAGCTCGGTGCGGTCGCCTGGGCGCAGGCTCATCGTGCGTTCGCCCCAGTCCGGCGGATAGGAAAGCCCGATCGGATAGCCGGTGCGGTTGTCCTTAACGATGCCGTATTTCTTCAGAACCGCGAAGAAGGCGTTGGCGATGTCCTCGCAGGTGTTGCCGGGCTTGGCGGCGGCAAGCCCGGCCTCCATGCCTTCCAGCGTCGCCTTTTCGGCATCGAGGAATTCCTGCGTCGGTTTGCCGAGGAAAACGGTGCGCGACAGCGGACAATGGTAGCGGTTGTAGCAGCCGGCGATCTCGAAGAAAGTGCCCTCGCCCGATTTCATCGGCCTGTCGTCCCAAGTTAGATGCGGTGCCGATGCGTCGGCGCCTGACGGCAGCAGCGGCACGATCGCCGGATAGTCGCCGCCAATGCCGTCGACGCCGCGCGTGCCGGCATCATAGATCTCGGCGACCAGGTCGCATTTGCGCATGCCGACTTCGATCTTGTCGACGATGCGCTGGTGCATCGCTTCGACGATGCGGGCGGCTTTGCGCATGTAGTCGATTTCGGTCGGGCTCTTCACCGCGCGCTGCCAGTTGACCAGTGCCGTGGCATCGACGAAGCGGGCATGGGACAAGTGCTTCTGCAGCGATGCGAAGGCAGCGGCAGAGAACCAGTAATTGTCCATCTCGACACCGATGCTGAGCTTGCCCCAGCCACGATCGGCGAGCACGCTGGACAGAAAATCCATCGGATGGCGCTCGGTCGACTGCACATAGTTGTCGGCATAACCGACGATGTTGTCGTGCGCGAGATAGGCGGTGCGCTTGGCGCCGTTGGCGTCCTGGCCGCGCCCGTACCACACCGGCTCGCCCGACGGTGGCACGACGACCGCCTGGTGTACGTAGAACGACCAGCCGTCATAGCCGGTCAGCCAGGCCATGTTGGACGGATCGCTGACAACAAGCAGATCGACGCCCTTGGCCTCCATCGCCTTCCGCGTCTTGGCGAGGCGCTCCGCATATTCGCCGCGCGAGAATTTCAAATTAGGCTGCATTGTTCTTGGTCCTCGTTTGTTGGGCCTTGCGGCCGGTATCAGCTTTCGAAAATCGTACCGGTCTTGGCTGCACGCGCACGGTCGCGGGCGAGCGTGGCGATCGCCGTGTCCTGCACGCCGGTGCCGGTCAGATCGGCAATGGTGATGTCGCTGTCCGAACGCCGGCCATGCCTTTCGCCGGCGATGATGTGGCCAAGCTCGGTGATCTCGGCATCGGCCGCCATCACGCCCGCCACGATGGCATGGTGCAGTTCGCCCAGGAGCCGCGTCTGTTTCGCACTGTCGGCGACGTAGAGGTCGGCCATGCGCAGGATCGCCGGCGCGATCTCGTTCTTGTGCTCCGCGTCCGAGCCCATCGCGGTGATGTGCTGGCCGGCGGAGACGAAGCCGGCCTTGATCAGCGGCTCGGTCGACGGCGTCGTGGTGACGATGATGTCGGCATCGGCCGCAGCCTTTGCCGCGTCCGGCTCGGCGTGAACGGCGATGCCCAGTCTTTCGGACAATGCGTCCGCCGCGGCTTCGGCCTTGGCGGCATCCCTTGCCCAGATCCGAGCCTCGGTGATCGACCGCACCAGCATCAGCGCCTCGAGCTGCAGTCCGGCCTGAACACCGGCGCCGAAGATTGCGGCAACGGAGGAGTCCGGACGCGACAGATGTTTGGCGGCGACCGCGCCGGCCGCCGCCGTGCGGATGTCGGTGAGATAGCCATTGTCGAGCAGCAGCGCCTCGACCAGCCCGGTCTTCGCCGACAGCAGCACCATCATGCCGTTGACGCTAGGCAGGCCGAGCTTCGGATTATCGAAAAAGCCGGGGCTGATCTTGATCGCAAAACCGTCGATGCCCGGCACATAGGCGGTCTTGACATCGACCTCGCCGCGATGCTCGGGAATGTCGAGCCGCAGGATTGGCGGCATCGCCACTGGCAAGGTGGCGAGCGCGCGAAACGCGTTCTCGACACAGGCGACGGCATCGAGATCGAGCTTCACGATCTTGCGCAATTCAGCTTCGGTGAGGATCGTCATCCGGCTCATGCTGCGCTCTCCGCAATTGCTTCGCCGCAAATGATCTTGCGGTGCAGTGTCATGTCGATGTTGCGGCCGGACAGCACGAGCACCGTCGGGCCGTTCGCCCCGACCTTGCCGGCAAGCACAGCCGCAATGCCGACCGCGCCGGCGCCTTCGACGATCTCGCGCTCCTGCTCATAAGCATGGCGGATGCCGGCGGCGATCTCGTCCTCGCTGAGCAGGATCACATCATCGAGCAGATCACGGCACATGGCGAAGGTCAGCCGGTTGTCGAGCCCAATGCCGCCGCCGAGCGAGTCGGCCAGCGTCGGCAGTTCCTCGACCGACACCGGATGCCCGGCGTCGAGGCTTGCCTTCATCGCCGCACCGCGCGCCATCGAAACGCCGATGACCCTCGTTGCCGGGCTGACGCCCTTGACGGCAGCGGCAACGCCAGCCGCCAGCCCACCGCCGGAAAGCGGCACCAACACCAGCGCGGCGTCCGCAACTTGTTCCATGATCTCCAGCCCAAGTGTTCCTTGCCCGGCAACGACCGCAGGATGATCGAAAGGCGGCAGCATGATCAGCCCCTCTTCCGCGACCAGCCGTTCGACCTCCCGCTGCGCATCGTCCTGGCTGTTGCCGACGATGCGGATCTCGGCGCCGAGCCGACGGATTTCCTCGAGCTTGTTCTCAGGCACCAGCCGCGACATGCAGATCGTCGCGTGGATGCCTTGCAGTCGAGCGGCATAGGCAAGCGCCCGGCCATGGTTGCCGGTCGAGGCCGCGACGACGCCGCGCGCGCTCTCCTCTTCTGTCAACGAGGCGATAGCGTTCGAGGCACCGCGCAACTTGAAGGCGCCGGTGGTCTGCCGATGTTCGAGCTTGAGATAAACAGGAGCGTCCAAGTGTTGGGAAAGACTCGGGGAAGTGACGGTCGGCGTGCGCTCGACCTTGCCTGCGATGCGCTCGCGTGCGGCGCGGATGTCGGAGAGGCTTATCCTGGACGTGGTCATGGCTCTGCAATCAGTTCAACGGCAGCGTCATCAGGCGGCCGAATTCGGGGCGTGGCTCGTCGTCGCCGCAAAGCCGCAGGCAATTCCAGGCTGTCGCCTGGTTGCTGGTGACGACGGGACGGCCGATGGCTTCTTCCATACCGACAACTGCCAGCGCCGACCGCAGCGCCGTGCAGGACACGAACAGCGCGTCGGCCTGCGGGGCCGTCGCCTCGCGGGCCAGATCGACCAAGGATTTCGGCGCAATCCGCGCCATCTCGCGGTCATCCTCGAAGCCGAGGCAAGTGAAGCTGGCGATCTCGAAACCGTGTGCCGCGAAATAGGCCGCCATTGGCCGGCTCGTCTCGACCGTATAGGGGGTGAGGATGCTGATTGTCCTGGCGCCCAGCGCCTTCAGGCCGCGCACTCCGGCCATCGGCGGCGTCACCACCGGCGCGCCGGGTTTCGCGGCCTTCACCGCCGCCTCGATTTCGGCATCGCCGATCACGACGGAGGCCGAGGTGCAGGAATAGCAGATCGCATCGAGCGGTTCGTCAGGAAGGATCAGGGCCGCGCCCGCCGTCAGTGACGGCTGCATCTTGCGCAAATTCTCCGGCGTCGTCGGGTTGGCGTAGGGAATACGCGCGACATAGACGCCGATACGATCGCTTGCCACCATGCGGTGAAAATCCGGTTCGCTCGTATGGTCGGTGGCAAGGATAATCAGGCCGACCCGCTTTTCCAGCGGACGTGCATCGAGCGCTGGACGGGCCGAGCGCAGGCGGATATCGGGTGCAGCGCTCATCGTTCGATCCGCCCATAACGGTGTTCCAGCCAGCGCAGCAGCACCACCGAGAACAGGCTGATGGCGAGGAAGAAGGCGCCGACCAAGGTGATCGGTTCGATATACCGATAATAGGTATTGGCGACGCTCTTGGCCTGGTTCATCAGTTCCAGCACGGTGATCGCCGACAGCAGCGGCGTCTCTTTGAACATGGCGATGAAATAATTGGCAAGCGCCGGGATCATCGGCGGGATCGCCTGCGGCATGATGATGTGCGTCCAGGTCTGCGTGGCGTTCAGATTGCAGGCCTTGGCCGCTTCCCATTGGCCGCGCGGCACATTATCGATGCCGGCGCGGTAGACCTCGGCTGTGTAGGTGCCGTAATGCAGCCCGAGACCGATGACGCCCGCCACCAGCGGCGGCAACAGGACGCCGAAATCCGGCAGCACGTAGAAGATGAAATAGAGCTGCACCAATAGCGGCGTGCCGCGGATGAACTCGGCAAGGAAGCCGATCGTGCGCGACAGAGCCCTGTTCGGCGAACGGCGCGCCAACGCGATGCCCAGCCCAACGATGGCCGCCAGCACCGAGCCGAGCAGCGTCGCCAGGATGGTGATCTTCACCCCCTGGATCAGCGTCGGCAGGATCTGCCGGACAAAATCCCAATCCCATTCCATTACAGAGCCCGATCCATCAGACGCGCACCCCGTCGAGGCCGCGCGCCATGCGGCGTTCCAGCGACCGCACGCCCCATGAGATGAGTAGCGCCAGCACGAAATAGATGACGAGAATGGTGCTGAACGGCACCAGCGTGTTGCCGGTCTGCGAGCGCACCACCTGCGCCTGGAAGGTCAGGTCGGCAAGCGAGATCAGCGAGACGACGGCGGTGGCCTTGAGCAATTCAATGGCGTTGTTGCCGAAGGTCGGCAGCATCACCAGCAGTGCCTGTGGCAGGATGATATGGCGCATGGCTTGCCAGCGGCCGAGATTGAGCGCGGTGCAGGCCTCGTATTGTTCGCGGCCGATCGACTTGATGGCGCCGCGCACCACTTCCGCCGCATAGGCCCCGACATTCAGGCCCAGCGCCAGCACGCCGGCCTGCAGCGGCGTCAGCGAGATGCCGGCGAAAGGCAGCACGAAATAGGCCCAGAACAGCTGCACGAAGATCGAGGTGCCGCGGAAGAACTCGATATAGGCGGTGGCCAGCGCGCGTAGCACAAAAAACCGCGACAGCCGCCCCAGCCCGGCAAGAAAGGCCATGATCAAGGCCAGCACCGACCCCATCAGCGTCAGCTCGATGGTGACAAGCGCTCCTTGCAAAATCAGGCCGAAATAGCCGGACCATTGGGTCATTGGTCGAAAGGGCTCCGCATTGAATATTTGGCGAGGCGATCACTTCAGCGTCCTTCTCCCCGTTCACGGGGAGAAGATGCCGGCAGGCAGATGAGGGGCAGAGCCAATCTGTCAAAAGCTGGGCGTCGCCCCTCATCCGGCCCTTCGGGCCACCTTCTCCCCGTCAACGGGGAGAAGGAAGAACGCGCCTACTTCGCCGAGCAGAGCTTGTCGCGGCTCGTCGACATCGCCGCCGCCGCCGAGAAGCCGTAGGGTTCGATGATCTTGGCGAACTCGCCGGACTTCTTCAGTTTCGCCAGCTCGACATCATAGGCATCACGTAGCGCTTCGTCGCCCTTTTTGAAGGCCGCGCCATCGCAATAGACCGGCGCACCGACCACCGGCGCGATGACTTCGAGGTTCGGATCATTGGCTTTCTTGACCAGGTCGTTGATCGACAGCACTGGCAGTGAATAGGCATCGATGCGGCCGTCCTGCAGCATCTTCAGGCCGCTCTGGCCGTCCGGCACGACGATGACGCGCTCGCGCGGCACACCTGCGGTGAGCGCCAGCTTTTCCTCTGTGCCGCCACCGGGTGCGCCGATCGTCGCGCTGGTGTCCTTGGCGACGTCCTCGTAGCTCTTGAAGCCCTTCGGGTTGCCCTTCTTCACCAGCATCGCCTCGGCGTCGCACAGCACCGGTTCCGAATAGGCGACCGCAGCACAACGTTCCGGCTTCATGAACAGGCCGGCGGTGACGACGTCGAAACGGCCGGCCTGCAAGCCGGGGATCATGGCACCATATTCCGAGATAGAGGCGACGATGTCGTTGACGCCAAGGCGTTTGAAGATTTCACGGGCAACGTCAGGCGCCGCACCCGAGACCTTGCCGTCGGCGGCAACCGCCGTATAGGGCGGCTCGTTGGCGATGGCGACGCGGGCAAAGCCTTGCGCCTTGAGCTCTTCGAGCTTGCTGTCATCGGCCGAGCCGGTCGTCGAGGCGGCCAGCACCGCCGTCAGCGCAATACCGGCGACGCCGGCCAAAATGGCAAATTTCTTCATTGTTCCCAACTCCTTGTTTGTCTGTCTTCTTGGCTTGCTTGAGGCGTCGCCGCCTCGCATGGCAGTCAGACCCGATGTCCGGCCGCAATGATCTTCTTCAGGAAACCTTGCGTACGCTCCTGTTTGGGATGGCGGAAAATCTCGTCGGGCTTGCCTTCCTCGACTATTCTGCCGCGATCGAAGAACAGCACCCGGTCGGCGAAGTCATGGGCGAAACCCATCTCGTGGGTGACCAGCAGCATGGTCATATCGGTCTCGGCGGCGAGCTTGCGCATGACGTTGAGCACCTCGTCGACGAGTTCCGGGTCGAGCGCCGAGGTGACCTCGTCGAACAGCATGATCTTCGGCGACAGCGCCAGCGCCCGGGCAATCGCGACGCGCTGCTTCTGGCCGCCGGAAAGCTGCGCCGGCATCGCCTTGGCCTTGTCGACCATGCCGACCATGTCGAGCAGCTCCATCGCCCGCTTTTCGGCGGCGGCCCGCGGCATGGCTTTGGTCAGCATCGGTGCCAGCGTCACATTGTCGATGACGCATTTGTGCGGAAACAGATTGAACAGTTGGAAGACCATGCCGATCTTCTGGCGCATCTTTGCCAAATGCCGTTCATCCGCCGTCAGCAGCCGGCCGTTGCGCTCCATATGGTACAACTGCTCGCCGTCGACCTGGATGTGGCCGCTGTCAATGCGCTCGAGCGTCATCAGGATGCGCAGGATCGTCGTCTTGCCCGAACCCGACGGGCCGATCAGCGCCAGCTTCTCGCCGGGCATGACTTGCATCGAGAGGCCATCCAGCACCTTGAAGGTGCCGAAGCTTTTCGAAATGCCGTCGATCTTGATGATGGGCGCCGACAATGAATTTCCCGTGCTGGAGAAGCTGTACCTTTAACGATGCGGATCGCGGCAAATCATGTCAATCAAGAAAATAATATCATGACAATATTTCGGACTCCGCACAATTCCCCGCCAATTGTTGCCTAGATCGCAAGCAGGAGATGCTCGGGATCGCCGAGCAGAAGCTTGGTGACAACGCCGAGACCGGCACGCAGTTCCCCCTCCGTGGTCGAGCCCAGCGAAATCCGCACGGCTGGATGCCAAGGCATCTGCGAAATGCGAAACGACGTGCCGGGCGCGATCGCCACGCCCTGCAGGCGGGCCTGGGAAACAAAGCCTTCCTCGCCGCGATCATCGGGCAGTTGCAGCCAGACATGCAGCCCGTCGCGATGAGCCCGATAGTCCACTCCGGCGAGCGCCTCGGCGGCGATGTCCAGACGCCGCCGCAAAGCCATCCGCTGCCATCGAACGAGTTCCATCGCGGTGCCGTCGGTCACCCATTTGGTGGCGATCTCGGCCACCAGCGGCGTCGCCATCCAGTTCGAGACGAGGTGGCGGTTGGCAACCGCGGCGACATAACGATCGGGTGCCGCGAGATAGCCGATGCGCAGGCCCGGCACCACGATCTTGGTGAAGGAGGTGACGTAGAGCGTGCGCTCGGGTGCAAACGCCGCGACCGGCGGCGGCCGGTCCTCGACCAGCGGGCCGAGGACGTCGTTTTCGATAATGGCGATGTCATGCCTGCGCGCAACGGCGGCAATCTGTTCGCGCCGGGCGGCGTCCATCAGCGTCGCCGTAGGGTTGATCACCGAGGGCTGCACGAACACCGCGCGGATGTCCGACAGCCGGCAGGCCTCGTCCAGCGCTTCCGGGATCAGGCCATTGTCGTCGATCGGCAAACCCTCGAGGTTGAAACCGAGATAACGCGCCAGCGGGATCAGTGTGTGATGGCCGATCGCCTCGGTGGCGACGGTCGAACCGGGCGGCGCCACGCTCATCAGCGCCACTGTCATCCCTGCGGTGGCGCCGTTGGTCAGGCTGATGTTCTGCGGCGACGCGTCGAGGCCGCAGAAGCGTAGCCACTCGACACCCACCGCGCGGTGGCGCGGGAACACCATGTTCGGCCTGAACGACAGCGCCGAGCTCGACGGCAGGTTTTCGGCGAGCCAGCCCAGCGCCTGCTTCAGCCGCTCCAGATGCATCGGTTCGCAGACCGGCTTCAGGATAGAGAGGTCGATGACCTCACCCAGCCGCTCCGGCAAATAGGGCGGCTCCGGCTCGCGGCGCTGCGTCTGCACGAAGCTGCCGCGGCCGACCTCGCCGGACACCAGCCCGCGGCGGATCAGTTCCTCATAGGCGCGGCTGACCGTCTGCACGGAAAGTTTGAGATCGTCGGCCAGCTGCCGGTGCGTCGGCAACCGGGCGCCATTGGCCAGGCGCCCGTCATGGATGGCCCGCGCGAACTGGTCGGCGAGCGATTGGTAGGCCGGCCGCCGGATAAGAGCGGGATCTGGTCGCCATAATGTCATGACTTATTAGAGATCGAAATCAGTGCAATTGACAATCGAAATAATGCGCCATCATGGTGTCCGGCACTGGAAGTGGACGATCATGGCTGCAGCGAAACTCGATCCGATCGACCTGAAAATCCTCGACGCCATCCAGCGCGACGGGCGCATCACCAAGCTGGCGCTGGCCGAGAAGGTCGGCCTGTCGCCGACGCCGTGTTGGATGCGGCTGCGCAAGCTGGAAAAGGCCGGCATCGTCTCCGGCTATCACGCCAGGATCGCCATGCGTGCCATCGCGCCGGTCGCCACCGTGCTGATGGAGGTGACGCTGGCCAGCCACCGCCAAGCCGATTTCGACCGTTTCGAGCGCGTCATCCGCGACATCCCCGAGATCGTCGCCTGCTGGTCTGTCGGTGGCGGCGTCGATTACCTGCTGAAGGTGATGGCGCGCGACATCGACGCCTATCAGCGGCTGGTTGACACTCTGCTCGAACGCGAGATCGGCATAGACCGCTATTTCACCTACATCGTCACCAAGACGGTGAAGGAGGAGAGTGTGCTGCCAGTGGCCGATCTGCTGCCCGCATCTTCCTGATACAGGAGAGATCGTCTGCCCGGGCGATGCGATAGAGACAATCTCTCTACGTGCAGGCACCGAAACAGCCTCTCTGTTTGCGCGGCAGAGATAGTCTTGCGGCGTCACCCGAACCGGGAGCCCGATGATGTCCGCACATTTTGCCCGCTCGCAGCGCCATGAAGCGCTTGATCGCCTCGCCGACCGACGGCTGCTGCGTGAACTCGCCTATGTCGATGGCCACTGGACGGCAAGCGAGACCGCGGAGAGTTTCGAGGTGACCGATCCGGCCACCGGATCCACCGTCGCTTTCGTTGCCGCGCTCGATGCCCGGCAGACGACGTCGGCGATCGATGCGGCATCGCGCGCCTTTCCCGCCTGGCGCGCATTGCTGCCGCAGGAACGTTCGAAAATCTTGCGCAAATGGTTCGATCTGATCATCGCCGCCAAAAATGACCTGGCGCTGCTGATGACGCTAGAACAAGGCAAGCCGCTGAAGGAATCGCTCGGCGAGATAGACTACGCCGCCTCTTTTGTCGAATGGTATGCCGAGGAGACCAAACGCCTCAACGCCGAAAGCGTCACCAGTCATCTGCCGGGCGCGGAGATGATGGTGCGGCGCGAGCCGCTCGGCGTCGTCGGCGTGGTCACGCCGTGGAATTTTCCAGCGGCCATGCTGACCCGCAAGGCGGCTGCCGCTCTTGCCGCCGGCTGTACCATCGCCGCGCACCCTTCCTCGGAAACGCCGCTGTCCGCACTGGCGCTGGCCGAGCTTGGCGAACGTGCCGGCCTGCCGGCTGGCGTGTTCAACGTCCTCACCGGCAAGGCTTCGACCATCGTTGGGCGGATGTGCGAAGACCCGCGCGTTCGCGCCATGAGCTTCACCGGCTCGACCGAGGTCGGCAGGTTGATCGCCGCGCAGAGTGCGCCGACGATGAAGCGTCTGGTGATGGAGCTCGGCGGTCATGCGCCGCTGATCGTCTTCGCCGACGCCGATTTCGACAAGGCTGTGGCCATCGCGGTCGACGCCAAATTCGCCACCTCCGGCCAGGACTGCCTCGCCGCCAACCGCATCTATGTCCAGCGTCCGCTATACGATCGGTTCTGCGCTGCTTTCGCCAAACGCGTCCAGGCATTGCGGGCCGGCAATGGCCTGGCTGACGACACCGAAATCGGACCCTTGATGCATGAACGCGCCGCCAAGAAGGTCGAGGAGCAGGTGGCCGATGCGCTCGCCAAAGGCGCGCGCTGCCTGACCGGCGGCAAGCGCCATCCGGCCGGGCCGCTGTTTTACCAGCCGACCGTGCTTGCCGACGTTGGAGACGACGCTTTGATCATGCGCGAGGAGACCTTCGGTCCGGTTGCGGCAGTGACGCCTTTCGACAGCGAGGACGAGGTCATCGCCCGCGCCAACGCCACCGAATACGGCCTGGTTGCCTATGTCGTGACTGAGAATGGCGGCAGGCAATTGCGCATGGGTCGCGCGCTCGACTATGGCATGGTCGCCATCAACCGCGTCAAGATCACCGGCGCGCCGATCCCCTTCGGCGGCGTCAAGCAGTCCGGCATCGGCCGCGAGGGCTCGCGTCACGGGCTCGAAGCCTTTACCGATCTCAAATATCTCTGCCTCGACGTTGCGTGAGCCGCGCCCGACACATTTTTCTCAGGAGTAAAAAAATGCTCGACCAGTCAAACGAACTCGCCGCCTGGGATCGCGATCACTTCTTCCATCCCTCGACCCATATGGGCACCCATGCGCGTGGCGAGAGCCCGACGCGTGTGATTGCCGGTGGCGAAGGCGTCACCATCTGGGACAATACCGGTAAGAAGAGCATCGACGCCTTCGCCGGGCTCTACTGCGTCAATGTCGGCTATGGCCGCCAGAAGATCGCCGACGCCATCGCCGCACAGGCCAAGAACCTCGCCTATTACCATGCCTATGTCGGCCACGGCACCGAGGCATCGATCACGCTTTCCAAGATGATCATCGACCGCGCGCCGCAAGGCATGTCGAGGGTCTATTTCGGCCTCTCCGGTTCCGACGCCAACGAAACCAACATCAAGCTGATCTGGTACTACAACAACGTGCTCGGCCGGCCCGAGAAGAAGAAGATCATCTCGCGCTGGCGCGGTTATCACGGCTCCGGCATCATGACCGGATCGCTGACCGGCCTCGACCTTTTCCACAACGCCTTCGACCTGCCGCGTGCGCCGGTCCTGCACACCGAGGCGCCCTACTATTTCCTCCGCGCCGACCGCTCGCTGAGCGAGGAGCAGTTTTCGCAATACTGCGCCGACAAGCTCGAGGAGATGATCCTGGCCGAAGGGCCGGAAACGGTCGCCGCCTTCATCGGCGAGCCGATCCTCGGCACCGGCGGCATCGTGCCGCCGCCGGCCGGCTACTGGGAGAAGATCCAGGCGGTGCTGAAGAAGTACGACGTGCTGCTGGTTGCCGACGAGGTCGTCACCGGCTTCGGCCGGCTGGGCACCATGTTCGGCTCCGACCATTACGGCATCAAGCCCGACCTGATTACCATCGCCAAAGGCCTGACCTCGGCCTATGCGCCGCTCTCCGGAGTCATCGTCTCCGACAAGGTCTGGCAGGTGCTGGTGCAGGGTTCCGACAAGCTCGGCTCGCTCGGCCATGGCTGGACCTATTCGGCGCATCCGATCTGCGTCGCCGCCGGCGTCGCCAACCTGGAACTGATCGACGAGATGGACCTGGTACGGAACGCCGGCGAGACCGGCGCCTATTTCCGCGCCGAGCTGACGAAAGCCGTCGGTGGCCACAAAAACGTCGGCGAGGTGCGCGGCGACGGCATGCTGGCGGCAATCGAGTTCGTCGCCGACAAGAACGATCGCGTGTTCTTCGATGCCTCGCAGAAGATCGGTCCGCAGATCGCGACCGCGCTTGCGGCAAGCGGCGTCATCGGCCGCGCCATGCCGCAGGGCGACATTCTCGGTTTTGCGCCGCCGCTCTGCCTGACGCGGGAAGAGGCAGACATCGTCGTCTCCAAGACGGCCGATGCGGTGAAGAGCGTGTTTGCCAACATCTGAAGAACCGACATGCCAACATCTGAAGAACCGACATGAATGCCATGACCAAGACCATCCCCGCCACCATGGCCGCCGTGCAGTTGATCGGGCACGGCGGACCGGAAAAGCTCGTCTACCGCACCGACGTCAAAGTACCCTCGCCCGCCCCGGGTGAGGTGCTGGTCAAGGTCACCGCTTGCGGTATGAACAACACCGATGTCTGGGTGCGACAGGGCGCGTATGGCACTGAGGAGGATGCCGCCGCTGTGTCGACCTGGCGTCGACAGGGCAATACGCTGACCTTCCCGCGCATCCAGGGCACCGACACGGTCGGCAACATCGTTGCCGTCGGCGACGGCGTGTCGCCGGCTCGCATCGGCGAGCGGGTGATGGTCGATTTCTCCATCTACAATCGCGACGACGATTCACTCGCCGACATCGACTATATGGGCCATGGCCGCGACGGCGGCTATGCCGAATACCAGGCAGTACCGTCCGAAAACGCCCATGTCGTCGATACCGATCTGACCGATGTCGAGCTTGCCACTTTCTGCTGCGCCTATCTCACCGGCGAGCAGATGCTGGAACGCGCCGCGTTGAAAGCCGGCGAGCGGGTGCTGGTCACCGGCGCCTCGGGCGGCGTCGGCTCAGGCATCGTGCAGCTGGCGCGGGCACGCGGCGCCATTCCCTATGCCATTGCCGGCAAGGGCAAGGAAAAGGCGGTGCGTGATATCGGCGCCGAGGCGGTGATCACCCGTGGCGTTGCCGATCTGCCGGCCGCCGTTCGCGCGGCGACCGGGGGCCAGCCGATCGACGTCGTCGCCGATCTGGTCGGCGGCGCGATCTTCAACGACCTCCTGCGCATCTTGAGGCCGGAAGGCCGCTACACCACGGCTGGTGCAATTGCCGGCCCCGTCGTGCAGCTAGATCTGCGCACCATGTATCTGAAACAGCTGCAACTGCATGGCTCGAGCCAGGGCACACGGGCGGATTTCCGCCGCATCGTGCGCTACATCGAGGAGAAGAAGATCCGGCCGCTGGTCGGCGGCGTCTACAAGCTGTCCGATTTCCATCGCGCCCAAGCCGATTTCATCGCCAAGGATTTCGTTGGCAAGCTGGTCGTCGTGCCGGATGCGGTCGGCATCGCTAAATAGCGCGATCAGCTTGGCGATCGGACCTGCTTGACGGCAGCCTCGAGCGATCTTTCAAACGCGTCGATCACCTGGTCGACCTGCGGCTCGGTGATGATCAGCGGCGGGCAGAAAGCCAGCGCATCGCCCATATTGCGCGAGATGACGCCGTTCTGCTGCATGAAGCCGTTGACGAGCCCGCCCAGTTCACCGGTCTTCCCCCACGGCGCCTTGTTCGCCTTGTCGCCGACCAGTTCGACCGCCGCGATCAGGCCGATGCCGCGCACCTCGCCGACAAGCGGGTGCGAAGCGAGCGTGCGCAGCCGCTTCTGCATATGCGCGCCGACCGCACGCGCATTGCCGACAAGGTCGCGCTCCTCGATCAGCTTCAGGTTCTCGAGCGCGACCGCTGCCGCAACAGGATGGCCGCCCCCGGTGAAGCCGTGGCCGAAGGTGCCGATACGATTGCTTTCGTCGGCAATCGGCTGGAACACCTTGTCGTTGATCAGCAAGGCCGAGATCGGCAGATAGGACGAAGAGATCTGTTTCGACAGCACCATGATGTCGGGCCTGATGCCGAAGGTCTGCGAGCCGAACATCTCACCTGTCCTGCCGAAGCCGCAGATCACCTCGTCGGCGACCAGCAGGATGTCGTATCTCGACAGCACCGCCTGGATCTTTTCCCAGTAGCCGGAAGGCGGAACAATGACGCCGCCAGCACCCATGATCGGTTCGCCGAAGAAGGCGGCGATGGTTTCCGGTCCTTCGGCCAGGATCAGCTTTTCCAGCTCGTCGGCGAGCCGGCTCGAAAACTGCTCTTCGTTTTCACCCGGCAGCGCCTCGCGCCAATGGTGCGGTGTCGAGGTATGCAGCACATTGGCGATCGGCAGATCGAACGAGATGTGGTTGTTGGGCAGTCCGGTCAGGCTCGCCGAGGCAATGGTGACGCCGTGATAGCCCTTCTTGCGGCTGACGATCTTCTTGCGCGCCGGCTGGCCGAGCGCATTCGACCGGTACCAGATCATCTTCATGGCCGTATCGTTGGCCTCGGAGCCGGAATTGGTGAAATACGCCTTGCTCATCGGCACCGGCGCCATCTGCACCAGTCTCTCGGCGAGATCGATCAGCGGCGAATGCGATTTGGAGCCGAAGTCGTGATAGTAAGGCAGCTTCGACATTTGCCGTACCGCCGCATCGACCAGCCGCCTCTCCGAAAAACCGACCGCGACGCTCCAAAGCCCGGCCATCGCCTCGATATAGCGGTTGCCGGCGAGGTCCTCGACATAGATGCCGTCGCCCTTCTCGATGACGAGCGGCCCTGCCTCCTGATGCTTGCGGGCGTTGGTGTAGCCATGCATGTGATAGCTTATGTCGCGGGCTTCGGGCGAATTCGGTCGTGCGTCCATGACGGCTCCTGTGCTGCACGCAGAAACAGTTCCGCCGCCGGTCCGGCTCGGCAGGTCCCCGTGCATTATGCGGTTTGATGCATCTTTCTCGAACGATATAGTGTCAAGCGCTTTCGACAGGGCCAGCGGATGGATGGACGCATGCAGAACTTCGGCTTGACCTGATCGTGGACCGTGTCGACTGCATTGTCGTCGGCGCCGGCGTCGTTGGCCTGGCGATCGCGCGAGAGATGGCGCAGCGCGGCATCGACACGCTGGTGCTGGAAGCCGAGAGCGCCATCGGCACCGGGACGAGTTCGCGCAATTCCGAGGTCATCCATGCCGGCCTCCACTATCCAGTTGGATCGCTGAAAGCCCGGTTCTGCGTGGCGGGCCGGGAAAGGCTCTATCGCTACTGCGACGAGCGTGCGATCCCGCATTTGCGCTGCGGCAAGCTCATCGTCGCTACGAATGCCGAACAGGAGCCGGTGCTCGCCTCGATCCGGGCCAATGCGCGCGCTTGCGGCGCCGGCGACCTGGTGCCGTTGCGCGAAGCCGAGGCACATGCGCTGGAGCCCAGCCTCAAGTGCACGGCGGCGCTGCTGTCGCCGGCCACCGGGATCGTCGACAGCCATGCCCTGATGCTTGCCTTGCTGGCTGATGCCGAGGAGCACGGGGCGGCACTCAGCCTCAACACCCGCGTCGCCGCCGGCCGCATCGAAGCGGGCCGCGTCGTGCTCGACACGGTGGACGCTACCGGCGGCGAGCGCTTCGAGATCGCTACCACACGCTTCGTCAATGCGGCCGGGCTTAGCGCCGCAGCGCTTGCCCGCTCGCTTGAAGGGCTAGATCAGCAGTTCGTGCCAAAGCTCCATTACGCCAAAGGCAATTATTTTTCGGTGGCCGGCCGGGCGCCCTTCTCGCGGCTGATCTATCCAGTACCCGAACCAGGCGGACTCGGTGTTCATCTGACGCTCGATCTCGACGGCGTCACCCGCTTCGGGCCGGACGTCGAATGGACTGATCAACTCGACTATCGCGTCGATCCAGCTCGTGGCGAGCGCTTCTACAGCGAGATCCGCAAATACTGGCCGGACCTGGCCGATGGCAGCCTGCAGCCCGCCTATAGCGGCATCCGGCCAAAACTGTCCGGTCCCGGTGAGGCCAATGCCGACTTCGTCATCCAGGACGTGGCGGTGCATGGCGTGGACAGCCTGCTCAACCTGTTCGGCATCGAAAGCCCCGGCCTGACCTCCTGCCTGGCGATTGCCGATCATGTCGCGCAGCGCCTCGCGCCGAAGTTGTAGCGTGCGGCGCCCGCGCCACGATCTGAGGCGCATTGCGTGAACTTTCAGGCGCAAGTCGCCTAAGAGGCACATCGCGCACTTGCAGCCCGCTCCGCGCTCTGATTCCCTGCATTCTGGGCTGTTCTGATTCGCACTGCCCGGTTCAAAGTTTTCGCAGTGCGCCCGGGACAAGCTTCCAGCGACCACTCGGCGTATCCAGGGAGAACGGCAATGAACACCGCGACGAGGCCGGTAATCTCGGAGATGAGGCCTAAGATCACCGTCGTCGGGGTCGGCGGCGGCGGCGGCAACGCCGTCAACAACATGATCGCCGAAGGCCTGCAGGGCGCGGAATTCATCGTCGCCAACACCGATGCCCAGGCCCTTGCCATGTCGAAGGCAACGAGGCTGATCCAGTTGGGCGCTCATATCACCGAAGGTCTGGGGGCCGGGTCCCTGCCCGAGGTCGGCCGTGCCGCGGCCGTGGAATCCATCGACGAGATCATGGATCACCTTGCTGGAACGCATATGTGCTTCGTGACCGCCGGCATGGGAGGTGGAACCGGAACAGGTGCCGCGCCTGTTATAGCGCAGGCAGCGCGGGCAGCTGGAATACTGACCGTCGCCGTCGTCACCAAGCCATTCGTCTTCGAAGGCAGGCGCCGCATGCACGCTGCCGATGACGGCATCGAGCGCCTGCGCGAAAGCGCCGATACCGTCATCGTCATCCCCAACCAGAACCTGTTCAGGATCGCCGACGCCAGAACCACGTTCGCCGACGCATTCGCCATGGCCGACCGGGTTCTCTATGCAGGTGTCGGCTGCATCACCGATCTGATCGTCAAGGAAGGGCTGATCAATCTCGACTTCGCCGATGTGAAGTCGGTGATGCGCGACATGGGCCGCGCCATGATGGGAACCGGCGAGGCCGCCGGAGAAGGCCGTGCCAGGAAGGCGGCGGAAGCGGCAATCGCCAACCCGCTGCTCGACGAAGCTTCGATGATGGGCGCCAAGGGCGTCCTTGTCTCGATATCGGGCGGCATGGACATGACGCTGTTCGAGGTCGATGAAGCGGCTACCCGCATCCGCGAGGAGGTCGACAACGATGCCGACATCATCGTCGGCGCCATCTTCGACAAGGCACTCGCCGGAAAATTCAGGGTGTCGGTCGTCGCCACCGGCTTGCGGCGTGGCCTGGAGATTCCGCTGCTGGCGGAACCGGAAGTTCGAATGAACTGAACGCGTATCGCGTGCGGCTCGCTTAGCCGATTGCCAGCCTCTCCTCACCAGGGCCGCGCGCCGTCGATGACTTCCATGGCGCGTGCAGCAAAACGGCCGGCCAGCGGTGCCACGTCGGCCGCATCGGCCGCAACCGCGCTGCCGGCCAGCACGCGGTCGGCGATGCCGACGAAGATCACCGCAAAGCGGAACATGGCAAACACCAGATGGAACCGCTGCAGCGGCGCCGTCGGCACCGCGTGGGCGAAGTAATGATCGAGGAATTCGCGCTGTGTCGGAATGCCGAGCGCTGCCTGATCGAGACCGAGGATGCCGCCATATTCGTCAGGCGAGGAATGCCAGGGCATCGAGCAGAAGCCGAGATCGGCAAGCGGATTGCCAAGCGTCGATAACTCCCAGTCGAGTATGCCGATCACTTCGGGCCGCTCGGGATGGAAGATGAGATTGCCGAAACGGAAGTCGCCATGCGCGATCGAGACGTGGCCGTCATCTGGCGGAAGATGTCGCGGCAGCCATTCGGCGACGGCTTCGAGCGCGGTGATGCGCTCGCTCGGCGATTCCCGCAACTGTCTGGTCCAGCGCGCGATCTGTCGTTCAAAATAGTTCCCGGGACGGCCATAATCGCCGAGCCCGACCTCTTCCGGCCGCACTGCGTGCAGCTTTGCCAGCGCCTCGGCCATGCCAAAATAGATGCCGCGCCGCTCGTCCGGCGCCAGTCCCGGCAACGAGCCATCGTGGAACACCCGGCCGTCAAGCCGCTGCATCAGATAGAACGGCGTGCCGAGCGGCTCGTCGCCGTCGTGAAAGAGCACCGGCCGTGGCACCGGCACCTCTGTCGCCGCTAGCGCTTCGATCACCCGATATTCGCGATCGACGGCATGAGCGCCGCGCAGGATCGGTCCCGGAGGTTTCTTGCGCAGCACCATGCGGCGGCCGCCGTAGTCGACGAAATAGGTCGGGTTGGATTGGCCGCCGACGATCCGCTCAAGCGACATCTGGCCATCGCCAAAATGCGCTCTCAGAAAATCCTGCAGGCTTGCTGGATCGAAATCCGTCCTCATTGCCGGCTCAGCGGTTCCCGCCGCGACCTGTGTCATCTTGCGTGCCGGCTTCGACATGCCAGCGCCAGAAGCCTGTACCTTCCTCGTTGAGGAAGCGGTTGAGCACCATCTTGTGAACCTCGTCGGCGCCGTCGACCAGGCGAGCCTGGCGGGCGTAGCGGTAGATCCATTCGAGTACAGTGTCTTTCGAATAGCCACGGGCGCCGTTGATCTGGATCGCCACGTCGGCAGCGTCATGCAGCACGTTGGCGACCTGGATCTTGGCCATGGAGACCTCCTTGCGGGCAAAGCCGCCGCGATCGAGCTCCCAGGCCGCCTTCATCACCAGCAAGCGACCGATCTCGATGCGCATGGCAAGGTCGCCGAGCATCAGCTGGATACTCTCGCGGTCGGCCAAAAGCTGCCCGAAGCCGCTACGCTCGGCGGCATAAGCGCGCGCGATTTCGATGCAGCGCTTGGAAAGGCCGAGCCAGCGCATGCAATGGGTGAGCCGCGCTGGACCGAGCCGGACCTGGGTAACCCTGAGGCCGCTGCCTTCGCCGGCAAGCACGTCCTCGACCGGGATTTCAAGCCCGTCGAATTCCAGCTCGCAATGGCCGCCATGTTCCTCCGGTCCCATGATCTCGATGCGCCGCAGGATCCGCCAGCCCGGCTGGTCCTTGTGGAACAGCAAGGCCGAAAGGCCGTGACGCGGATCGTGCGAGGTGCGTGCGACAAGGATGAAATGGCTCGCCTCTTGCGCCCCGGTGATAAACCATTTGCGGCCGCTGACGACATATCTGTCGCCGCGCCGCTCGGCTCTGGTCATGATCATCGACGGGTCCGACCCGCCGCCCGGATGCGGTTCCGTCATTGCGAAAGCCGAGCGCACCTTGCCATCGACGATCGGCTTCAGCCATCTCTGTTTCTGCTCCGGCGTCCCCAACCGTTCCAGCACCATCATGTTGCCGTCGTCGGGAGCCGCGGAATTGAACACGACCGGACCGAAGATCGAGCGGTTCATCGCCTCATAGCAGACAGCTATATCCACCTTGGAAAGGCCCGCCCCGCCAGTCTCGGGTTTCAACTGCAGGCACCACAGGCCAGCCGCCTTCGCCTTTGGCCGCAGCGTTTCGAGCAGCGGCAGCGCGATGTTGCCATGGCCGTCATAGGAAGCCTTGTCTGCCTCGAGCGGCAGGATTTCGCGCTCGACGAAATCGGCGATCCGGCGGAAGGCCTCGGTGCGGACGGGGATGTCGAAATTCATGGCGCTCACAACGATGAAACGAGATGCCGCCATCGATCTCGATGGTCGAAACGGTAGTGTAGCTGCCGGCATCGAATGTGAGCAACGGCAATGGCGATACCAGCCTGTGAGCTGCCGATACCGGTCGACTTCCAGGATCAGGCTTACTCAGTTTCGTTTTGCCACGTCCGCGACGCTTTGCGGCGTAATGTCGGGACTGGTCCCGCCCCACTTGACGCGCAAGTAATTGCCGAGATCCACGACTTCCTGGTCGGTCAGCAGTTCACGAAAGCCCGGCATGTCCTGCCGCGCTTCGCCGTGCGGATAGATGCGAGCCGGAAGGCCGTCCAGCACGATTACCAGCAAATTGTGGGCGCTCGGCAGGCGCAGCGACACATTGGTGGTCACTGCCGGCGCGACATGCGGCGTGCCTTCGCCGTTCAGGCCATGACAGCCGGAACAGGCCTCGACATAGACGCGTCGGCCGGCGGCAGCCTCGGTCGCGGCAGACGGCTTGCCGGGTTCGGGTGCGGACGCCGCCTCGCCGATCAGATAGGTCGCCATCGCCTTGGCGTCCGCCTCGTCCAGATGCCGTGTCGAATTGTGCACCACGTCGAACATGCCGAAGCTCATCACCCCCTCCGGCCCAAGCCCGGCGCGCATGTAAGCGGCGAGACCGTCGCGGTCGAAGCCGAACCGCGCCAGACTGGCCGTGGTGATGTCCGGTGCGTCGACATTGTCGATCCGCGCGCCCTGGAGATATCGGCTCGGGATCGTGGCCATGGTGAAATCGCGTGGCGTGTGGCATTCGCCGCAATGGCCGAGTGCATCAACCAGATAGCGTCCGCGATGCCAGTCCTGCGATTTGGCCGCGTCCTCGGCAACCGTTCGGGAGGGAAGATTAATCAGGTTCCAGAAGGTCATGAACCGGCGGACATAGGGGAACGGAAAGCTGCCCGCCCGATTCGCCTGCCGGATCGGCTCGCGTGTCATCAGGAAGGCGTAGATCGCATCGACATCTGCCTCCGTGAGCCGCCGATAGGACGTATAGGGCATGGCCGGATAAAGATGCCGGCCATGCGCCCCGACGCCGGCGCGGACGGCTCGATGGAAGTCGGCCCGGGTCCAGGCGCCGATGCCGGTCTCTTTGTTCGGCGAAATGTTGGAGGCGTAGAGCGTGCCGAAGGGCATGGCAAAGGCGAGACCGCCGGCGAAGGGCGCGCCGCCCGGCGCCGTATGACAGGCGGCGCAATCGGCCGCCTGGGCAAGATACCGGCCCTGCGGAGCCAATTTTTGCATCTCCTCGGCTGACAACGGCCTATCGACCACCGCGCTGACGGCGCTCTTTTCGAACAGGCCGAGGAAGACCGCCAGCGCTGCGATCACAGTGACCGCCAGACCGAGAATTAGAAAGCGCGGCAGGCGGAATATCCAGGGGCGCCTCATCATCGCGCCTCAGCCCTGTACCAGCCCGGGCGTGCTCAGGATCACGTCACGAACGGCCTCGTAATAGCGGACATAACCGGTGCAACGGCAGATATGCGGCGCAAGCGCCTGCTCGATCGGTTCGGGTGTTGAACAGTTGGGCAAACTTACGCATATGTTTGATCGAGAGGCAATAATTAAATTACAAAATTAAGGAATAATCCGTGAAGCTCAAGGGTGACCCGAGCACGACCCGGGCGATGAACCGGAGACTGATCCTCAATCTCTTGCGGCAGGAGGGTCCGCGCAGCCGGGCCGACATAGCGTCCGTTACCGGCCTCAGTCCGGCGGCCGTCACCTTCGTCGTGGCGGACCTCATCGAGGATGGCCTGCTGATCGAGGGCAAGACAGTCGTGGGCTCGGCCGGGCGCCGCCCTATCCCGGTGGATATCAACTACGCGAACGGCCTCGCCATAGGTTTCAAGCTGATGGTCGGGTCGGTCGAATGCGTGGTCACCGATCTTGCGACCAATCCGCTGGGTTCCATGCGCGTCAAGCTCTCGGACAGCGATCCCGACCGTATTACAAAGGCGTTGGCCAAGGCGGTGCCGGAGCTGATTGCGATTGTCGATCGGCCCGGCGCCAAGCTTGCCGGGATCGGCGTTTCAATGCCTGGCGTTATAGACAACCAGAAGGCCGTGTGTATCCGCAGCAATCGCTATAACTGGGACAACGTTCCCCTTGGCCCGATGCTGGCCGAACGGGTGGACGTCCCCGTGTGGCTTGAGGACGACACCAATGCCTACGCCATTGCCCAGCAACTCTTCGGCCTCGGACGCCAGCACCGCAATATGGCGGTGCTGGCGATCGGCGTCGGGATCGGCTGTGCGCTCGTCTTCGAAGGCAAACTCTATCGCGGTGCGAACGGTGCTGCCGGCAAATTCGGTCACACCTCCTATGAGGAGAACGGCCGCCTTTGCGAGTGCGGAAAACGCGGCTGCCTGATGGCCTATTACGCCGAGCCGGCGATCCTGCGCACATGGCGCGAAGCCACCGGGCACGACGAAGCGGATTGCAAAGCGACCCTTATGGAAGCCTTGGCAGACCGCGAACCGCGAGCCGTCGCCATTCTCGAAGAAGCCGGACGTGGCATCGGCCGGCATCTCGCCAATCTTGTCAACATCACCGACCCGGAGGTCATTGTTGTCGGCGGTGAAGCGGTATCGTTTGGCGACGCGCTGTTTGGCCCGATGCGGGTGATGCTCGGGCAAAACACCTTTCGACAAGCACCGCCAATGCTGCTGGACTGGGAGGACAATTCCTGGGCAAGAGGGGCGGCTGCACTGGTGACGCAGAAGCTCTTCGATTTCGAGACATCGGCCGGCAACGCCGCGCCGCTTTCAAAGCGGGCTTTATGGTCGGCATAGGCGAGTGAAATAGACAGCCCTGCGCCTCAGGCCGCCCGAACGCTGCGCGCTCCGCGCGCCCAGGCCGGCAGCCAATCGCCATGCGCAACCAGCAAATCATCGACCAGCGACCATATCTGGTCGAGGTCGAGCTCAGCCGCCGTGTGCGGGTCCATCATCGCCGCGTGATAGATGTGCTCGCGGTTCTCGGTCATCAGCGCCTGGACCGTCAGCTCCTGGACGTTGATATTGGTGCGGATTAGCGCAGTAAGCTGCACCGGCAGGTCGCCGATGAAGGTGGGTTGAATGCCGGAGGCGTCGACGAGGCACGGCACCTCGGCCGCGCAATTATATGGCAATGACGTGATGCAGCCATTGTTGCGGACATTGCCGTAGATCACCGACGGCTCGCCGGTCCAGACCGAATTCATGATCGAGGACGCATATTCCTTCGACTGCTCCACTTCGATCTTGTCAGCCGAGCGATAGGCTTCCGCTTGCCCCTTCCAGCGTTCGATCTGCTCGATGCAGCGCTTCGGATACTCGTCGAGCGGGATACCGAATTTCTCGATCAGATCTTCGCGCCCGTCCTTGATGAAATAGGGCGTGTATTCCGCGAAATGTTCGGAGCTTTCAGTGACGAAGTAACCGAGGCGCTTCAGCATCTCGTAGCGCACCTTGTTCGGGCAGCGCGGGTTCCACCCCGGCTTCGGCGCCCGCCCTTCGCTATAGGCGCGCAGCAGATCCGGATAGAGGTTGCGATAGGAGCCGTCCGGCTGGCGATGCTCGAACTTCAGGTAGAAGGCCATGTGATTGATGCCGGCCGAGCGATAGCGAATCTCCTCGTAGGGAATGTCGAGATCATGCGCCAGCTCCATTGCCGTGCCTTGCACCGAATGGCAGAGGCCGACCTGCTTGATGTCGGGGTATTTCTCCGCGATCGCCCAGGTGTTGATCGCCATCGGGTTGACATATTGCAGCATGATAGCCTGCGGGCAGACCGCGAGCATGTCTTCGCAGATCTTCCACAGATGCGGCACGGTTCTCAAGCCTCGCATGATGCCGCCGACGCCGAGCGTATCGGCGATGGTCTGGCGCAGCCCGTATTTCTTCGGAACTTCGAAGTCGGTGACCGTGCAGGGCTCGTAGCCGCCGATCTGGAAGGCGACGACGACGAAATCGGCGCCCGCCAGCGCCTTGCGCTGGTCCGAATAGGTTTCGGCTTTGGCCTTTACGCCAAGCGTCGAGATCAACTTGCCAACGACGATTGCACTTTCTTCAAGTCTTTGCGGATTGATGTCCATCAGTGCGATCGTCGCGCCGGATAAAGCCGGACGCTGCAATATGTCACCAACGATGTTCCTCATGAACACCGTCGAGCCAGCTCCGATGAAAGCGACCTTGGGATTTCTTGCCACAATAACCTCCGGCATAACAATCAGGCTACCTCGAAAGCGGCTTTGACCAGCCGTTCGGTGTAAGCGGTTTTGGGATGGGACAGGACTTCGTCGACAGGCCCCTCTTCGACGATCCGGCCGTGCTGCATGACGATGACGCGATGGCACAGCGCCCGCACGACTTTGAGATCGTGCGAGATGAAGATGTAGCTCAGGCCCCGTTCGCGCTGCAGCTTGCGCAGCAGTTCGATGATCTGCGCCTGGACCGAGAGATCCAGCGCCGATGTCGGCTCGTCGAGTACGATGAATTCCGGTTCGAGCGCGACGGCGCGGGCAATCGCAATACGCTGGCGCTGGCCGCCGGAAAACTCGTGCGGGAAGCGCGACAGGATATCGCCCGGCATGCCGGCGCTGATCAGTGCCTCGCGCACCCGCTCGATCCGATCGTTCCTCGTGGCGCCGATGCGGTTGACGACAAGCCCTTCCTCGATGATCTGGCCGATCGTCATGCGCGGGTTGAGCGACGAGAACGGGTCCTGGAAGACGACCTGCATGCGCGACCGCAGCGGCCGCATCTGCGCCCGCGAACAGCCATGGATCGGCTGGCCATCGAAATAGATCTCGCCGCTGTCCGTGGTGTTGAGCCTGAGCAACGCCTCGCCGAACGTGGTCTTGCCCGATCCGGATTCGCCGACGAGGCCCAGCGTCTCGTGCCGCCGGAGGGTCAGGCTGAGGCTGTCGACGGCGACAAGTTCGCGCAGATCCGGCTTCATGAACGTGCCGTGCCGCAGCATGAAGGAGACGCGCACACCCTTGGCCTCAAGAATGACGTCGGCGCCTTCCGGCAACGGATTTGCCTGGCCGCGCGGCTCGGAGGCAAGCAGGTGGCATGTGTAGGGATGCTGCGGATTGGCGAACAGCTTCTCCGTCACATTGTGCTCGCGCATCTCCCCATGCTGCATGACGTAGACATAGTCGGAGAACTGCCGCACCACGGTCAGGTCGTGCGTGATCAGGATCACCGCCATGCGCAGTTTCTTCTGCAGGTTGCGGATGAGATTGAGGATTTGCGCCTGAACCGTCACGTCGAGCGCCGTCGTCGGCTCATCGGCGATCAGCACGTCCGGATCGTTGGCCAGCGCCATGGCGATCATCACACGCTGGCGCTGACCGCCGGAAAGCTGGTGCGGATACTGCTTCAGCCGCGCCTGGGGCTCAGGAATTTGCACCTGCTGCAGCAGCTCGAGCGCCCTTGCCTCGGCCTGCCTGCGGCTCATCTTGCGATGCACCCGTATCGCCTCGACGATCTGGCTGCCGATCGTGTAGATCGGGTTGAGCGAACTCATCGGTTCCTGGAAGATCATCGAGATGCGGTCGCCGCGCAGTTTGCGCCGGGCACGCTCGGAAAATTTCAGGATGTTCGCCCCATTGTATTCGACGGTCGATTTCGGCGACACGACCGCACGCTTCGACAACAGTCCCATGACGGTGCGCGCCGTCACCGACTTGCCCGATCCGGACTCGCCGACAATGGCGATCGTCTCGCCGCGATAGAGCTGGAAGGAGATGTCCTTGACCGCTTCCACCATGCCGTGCTCGACCTTGAAATCGACGGCGATGTTGCGGGCATCGATGACCGGGTTTTCCGAACGTCCATCATGGTCGAGCCGGACAGGCGGTGCGAAAGATTTGACGAGCGCGTGTTGCATCATGTCACGTCAATAAGGATCGACTGCATCGCGCAGTCCGTCGCCAAGCGCGTTGAACGCGAAGACGGTGACAAGCACGAAGCCGACCGGCGAGAGGATCCAGGGATAGGTGCCAATGACCGAATAGGTGGCGGTGTCTTGCAGCATCAGCCCCCAGGAGATCAGTGGCGGCTTCACCGCGAAGCCGAGAAAACCGAGGAAGGATTCGAGCAGGACGACACTGGGGATCGCCAATGTGACGGCAACGATCACGTGGCTCATCACGTTTGGGAAAATGTGCTGCATGATGATGCGGCCATCCGTGGCGCCGACCGCCATCGCCGCACGGACGTAGTCGATTCGCGCCAGCGCCAGGGTCTTGCCGCGCACCTCGCGCGACATCTGCGCCCAGCCAAGCGCCGACATGACGACGATCACGAAGGCCAGGAAGACATTTGTCGGCGCCGTCACCGGAACCAGCGACGTTAGCGCCAGATAAAGCGGCAATTGCGGAAATGCGAGCACCAGTTCGACGAAGCGCTGGACCCAGACATCGAATGTGCCGCCGAAATAACCCGACACCATGCCGACCGTCGTGCCGATCACGGTGACGATGAAAACCACGGTCAATGCGATCATCAACGAGATGCGCGAACCATAAATCGCACGAGCCAGCACATCGCGGCCGAATTTGTCGGTGCCAAGGAAGTGCACCGGCTGGCCGTCGGTCGAGCCGAAGAAGTGCCGGTTCGCGGGAAGCAGGCCGAGCAGTCTGTACTCCGCTCCCTTGACGAAGAAGCCGAGCAGCCGCGGATGGTCGTAGTCCGGCCCGACGACGGGTTGGAAGGTAACCGGGTCGAGGTCTTCCGAATCCGCCAGGGCATAGACGCGTGGCTGGAAGACGAAGTTGCCGTCCTTGTCATGGAAGCTCATCATCTGCGGCGGGGCGAAGCCGACATCGGTCACCTTGGGATCCATCGGTGCGAAGAAGTCGGCAAACACCGCCAGCAGCACCAGAAACGCGACCAGGATGAGCCCGGCCATGCCGGTCCAGGACCGTTTCAGGCGGCGCCAGACGAGTGCGATGTAGCTCTCATTGCCGCGCGGCTTGATCTTGGCCGGCTCCTCGGCAAGTGGCGGCAGCGAGGGCTCGAACACAAGCATCTCAGGACCCTGCATATTGGCGCACACGCGGATCGAGCATGACGAGCAGCATGTCGGCGATGATGTTGCCGACGATCAGCGTCGCCGACAGCACCATCATGAAGGTCGCCGTGACATAGACGTCGCCAACCGCCATCGAACCGACGATCGCCGGGCCGACGGTCGGCAGGGCAAAGATGATCGCAGTCTCGATCTCGCCGGTCAGCATATAGGGCAGCACCACGCCCTGATACATGACCAGCGGATGCAGCGCATTGGGCACCGCATGGCGCATCACGACCGCACCACCGCTGAGACCCTTGGCGCGAGCGGTTTCGACATATTGCGCGTTCAGCGTGTCGAGCAAATTGCCGCGCATCACCCGCATGTTGTAGGCGAGCCCGCCAAAGGTGGCGATGGCGACAACCGGCCAGACATGCCGGACGAGATCGACGAACTTCGCCCAGGACCACGGCGCCCCGCCAAATTGCGGCGAAAAGAAGCTGCCGATCTCGGACACATTGAACTGGAAGACCAGCAGGTAGACGATGATCAGCGCCATCAGGAAGCGCGGCACCGTCATGCCGAGGAAGGAAATCGCTGACAGCGTACTGTCGATCCAGCTGTACTGTCTGGTCGCCGCCCAGATGCCAAAGCCGATGCCCAGCACCGAAGCCAAGAGATGGCAGACAAGCGCAAGCAGCAGCGTGCGCGGCAGCCGCTCGCCCACCACGTCGGCGACGGGCTTGTTGTAATACAGGCTGTAGCCGAAGTCGCCGCGGGTGACGATGCCGGCGATCCAGTTCAGGTATTGGAGCGGAACCGGCTTATCGAGGCCATGCTCCACGCTATAAGCCTTCGCCTGCGCATCGGCCTCGGCAAAGGAGGCTCCACCCTGGTTGATGAGCTGCAAGCGGATGTAGTCGGCATAGTTGCCCGGCGGGGCCTGGATGATCGCGAAGGTAACCACGCTCAAAATGGCGAGAACCGGTAATGCGGATGCTATGCGCATAAGCAGAAATCGCAGCATCGGCCGTTTCTCTCCTCGCTCGGTTTCAGTTATCCCCTTGCCGCTGGCTTTGTCCCGGCCGCGCCAGCAGCGCGGCCGGGAATTTTCAAGTCAGGGGAGGAAACTCAGTTCGTCGGACCCTTGTCGCCGGGCTTTCCGGGAAGCTGTTCGGGGAACAGTTCATATTTCTGCTGCTTGTCGACAGCGACCCAGACCCTTTCACGAATGATCGAATCTTCGGCCCAGTTGAACATGAAGATCGGCGTTCCCTGCGGGATATTGGAGAAGCGGTTGTTGATGATCAGCGCGCCGGGATATTCGGTCAGCCCGACGGTATAGACGTGTTGCGTCGAGATCTTCTGGAACTGCTTCATCAGGCTGGCGCGCTCGTCGTTGTCCTGCGCCGAGACGAACTTGTTGACGATGTCGACGAGGTCCTTCTCGAACGGCATCAGATCGACCTGGCCGTTTTCCGGAGCGCGATGGTTCCAGCTTGTGCGTGGGCCGATCGGCGCCAGTTGCTCGGTGTTCTGTACGACCGAGGTGAGCTCCTCATCATTGCGCCTGACCATCCAATCGAAACGGCCAGAATACATGGACGCGTCGCGCTGGACGCCGTTCAACCCGTTCAGGACAACGCGAAGACCTAGCCTCTCCATCTGGCCGACGACGCCCTCCGCGAGGCTCTTGTCGGTGGTGTAGTCATTGTTGACGAGCATCACGATCTCGACATTCTTTCCGCCGGCGGTGCCGGCAGGAAAATTGACGAAGCCGTCGCCGTCGCTGTCCTTCAGGCCTGCCTTGGCGAGTTCCGCCTTGGCGCCTTCGAGATCGAAGGGGTAGTAGACCGTCGACTTCCGGTCGTAGAAGCTCGTACCCGAGGAGAAGCCGCCCGGATAGATGGCGGTGAACGGACCCTTGACCAGCGAGTCGCCGAGCGCCTTGCGGTCGAGCGCCATGGTAACGCCCTTGCGGAAATCCTCGTTGCGGTTCAGCTCGCGAACCGCCTGCCCACGCTCGTCGGGATTGCCCCAGCCGTTGGCGGAGAAGTTCATCCGCAGATTATAGCCGATCAGCCGCGGACCGAAGGCAAGCCGGGCCGGCGCGTCCTTTTGCGCCGCCCGCTTCAGCGAGGCGACGAAATTCTCCGGCTGCTCCAGATTGGAGATGTCGGCCGCCCCCGACACCGCCTGAACGTCGCGGTCGGCCCAGGTCGATAATTTGTAGTGCAGTTCATTGAGATACGGCAGTTGGTTGCCCTTCTCGTCGACCTTCCAATAGTACGGATTACGGCGCATGACGATGATGTCGTCGGGGCGGTATGCCACCGGCACCCAGGCACCCATCACGGGCATGTTCATATATTCCGGCGGGAACGCGTTCTTGAACTGCTCGTAAGTGTTCTTCGAGTATTTCGGATGCTGCGGCTTGAGGATGTGCGACGGTCCGGGGCAGAACTTGCCGTAAGCCATGGCGTAGAGGTGTTGCTTCGGAAAGGCGTCCTTGAAGGTCCACTCGACGGTGTAGTCGTCGATTTTCTTCAGCGTCGTGCCGACGCCGAAGGTCTCCTGCGTGGCGCCGTTCAGCGGCGAGACATTGGGGTCGATCACCTCGTCGTCCCAGTAGAACATCACATCGTCGGCGTTGAACGGAACGCCGTCCGACCATTTCGCGCCCTCGACCAGATGCATCGTCAGCGTGTGGCCGTCCTTCGACCAGTCCCAGCCCCTGGCGAGGTTCGGCAGCGGCTCGGTGTCCTTGGCTTCGACCTGGAAAAGCGGGGCCGTTCGCGTAAGGCATTCGGAGAGGCCGATGTCGATGCCGCCCCAGCCTTGCGTCTGCCCCGCGCCGTAGTTCCAGCCCTCCGGCCGGCCGCCGATGACATGGCGCATCGTGTCACCGTAGACGCCGACGCCGTCCGGCATGTTGCCGGTCTTGAAGACCAGCGGCTCCTTCGGGAGCCGGTCCTTGACCGGCGGCAGCTTGCCTGGCTTGACGTATTTGTCGGTGACCCAATCGGGTTCGTGGTATTCTGGAAGTGCCTTGAACTCCAGGATGGAGTCGCGCGCGACATATTTGATCTTTCCCTCGGCGGGAAATTGCGCGGGCACCGGCGGCACGGTCGGCTCGGATGCATATGCGCTCAGCGCCGAGGCCGAGACGCCAAGCGCCAGCCCTGCGAGAATGCCAATGTTTCGAAAATTCCTCATCGTCTCTCCTCCCTGTTGTTCAGGAGCGCGTTGACGCCGCTCCATTTCTCCTCGAACGCTATGCAGACGGTGCGGCGCCGAAAATCCCTCCGAAACTTTACCGCAATCCGTCCCGATGAAATTCAGACGGCCTGCTTGAGAGCCGTTTTTTCCGCACGCAATTCCTCGATCGAACGGACGTCGCGCCGTGCCGCACCGGCCCATTCTCGGGTCTTGACCCTGGATTTCGAAAGCCGTTCCTTCGCGGCCGGCACCGCATCGGCATATTGCGGCAGCCAGCGGGCCTGGGCGACGACCATCTCGTCCACCATTTGCCAAACCTCTTCCGGGGTCGAAACCGCGCCGACCAGTGGGTCGTGCAGGACCGCGAGCTTCAGCAGGTCGATATCGCCGGAGATTGCCGCATGAACCGACATGCGCTGGACGTTGATCGAGGAAATGCAAGTGGCGGCGCAGCCCTCCGGCAGCGTGATGCCGGCCACCATGTTGATACCGAAGCGATCGACGAAGCCGGGCGACTCGACGATCGCATCCTGCGGCAGGTTGGCGATGATGCCATTGTTCTTGACGTTGAAATGACCGCGATAAACGCGGTTCGTCTCCAGCGCCTCGAGAATATGGCTGGCATGCTCGTTGGAGCGCTTGGCAGGATCGATCGGCCTCGCGGCGGATTCCAGAAATTGCGGGAATTCGGTTTCGAACCAGTTGCGCGTTTCGGTCGAATAGCGAAGGTAGCCGCCGGTCTCGCCGTGGATCCAGTCGGACATGTCGATCCAGCGGGTGATTTCGTCCGGCCGCTTGCGGTACCAGGGCAGGTATTCGGAAAGATGGCCGTTGCTTTCGGTCGAATAAACGCCGAACCGCTTCAGGACGTCGATGCGCAGCTTTTCCTGTTGCGAATAGACCGGATGCGCCTCGAAGGCGGCAACCAGCTCGTCCTTACCGATCTTGCGGCCGTTGAGACGCAGGTCGATGAACCAGGTCTGGTGATTGATGCCGGAGCAGATGTAATCGAGTTCGGTGCGCGACTTGGCGCCGAGCACTTCGGCGATCTGGTCGGCGCCGTGCTGGACGCCGTGGCAGAGGCCGACGGTATCGACCTTGCCATATTCGATCGCCGCCCAGGTGTTCATGGCCATCGGGTTGGCATAGTTCAGGAATTTCGCCCCAGGCTCGGCGACTTCGAGGATATCCTTGCAGAAATCGAGGATCACCGGAATGTTGCGCTGGCCGTAGAGGATGCCGCCGGCGCAAATCGTGTCGCCGACGCATTGGTCGATGCCATACTTCAGCGGAATGCGGATGTCGTCGGCATAGGCTTCGAGACCGCCGACGCGAACGCAGCTGATGACGTAGCGGGCACCCTCGAGGGCAGCACGGCGGTCGGTCGTTGCTGTAACCCTGGTCGGCAGCCTGTTGAATTCGACGACCCTGTCGAGGATCGACTTGATCATCTGGAGATTGCGCTCGCTGAGATCGGTCAGCGCGAATTCGACATCCCTGAATTCAGGAACGCACAAAATGTCGGTGAAGAGCTTCTTGGTGAAGCCGACGCTTCCCGCACCGATGATAGCGATCTTGAAACTCATCAGTCTCACCTCGACCTGATCGAATGTTAGGGCAAAGGCGGCTAAAACAGGCCTGGCCCGCCTGCCATGGCGTGCAGGCTGGACTCCGGCGCTTCCTCCCGTCCGCTCTTTGACCGCGGTTTCTTTTGCTTTTCTCGAGGGATTATGCGCCTAATTCAGCACGCGACCAGAGAAGGATTATGCTTTTAGGGGTAATTTTGTGCTGCGGAACTTGATCGACGCCGGGCCGGCGGGCAGGACGGTATCGCTGCCGCGCGGCCGCCAGCGCCTGCACACCATGCCGACAAGCACGGGCTATGAAGTGCGCGAGAACGAGGTCTACGACTGGGATGGGCGCAGGCGCGGCCAGACGCCGTTTACCGTGCTCCAGCACACGATCAGCGGCATCGGCCGATTGCGCTACGAGAACCGGAACTACCGTCTGCAAAGGGGCGATACGTTGCTGGTTCTCGTGCCGCACAACCACCGTTACTGGCTGGCCAGGGGCGAACGCTGGGAATTCTTCTGGATATCGATGAACGGCGAGGAGGCACTGCGCATTCACAAGTCGATCCTTGCCGCCGTCGGTCCGGTGCTTCGGCTGAAGCCCTCGACGATCGATCATCTCGCGGATTGCAGCGTACGCCTGATCACAGGCGCGGTCTCGCCCGGAGCCGCCTCGGCTGTCGCCTATGAAGCCGCCATGGCGCTCTACGACGATGTCTTCGGCTCGCATGCCGTCACCGACGACAAGAGCGCCATGCAACCGGTCATCGATCACATCAAGGCTAATCTCGACAGGCCGCTCCGCGTTGCCGATCTCGCCGAGATCAGCGGCCTGAGCCGCGCGCATTTCTCGCGCTGCTTCGCCGAGAGTGAAGGTCTTCCGCCCGCCGAATTCGTGCTGCAGCAGCGACTGCAGCGCGCGGCGAAGTTGCTGACGAAGGCCGATTTCCTGCCGGTCAAGGAAGTCGCCATCATGTGCGGCTTCGAGGATGCCAATTATTTTTCGAAGGTCTTCCGCCGCCTCTACGGCATCAACCCGACGCAATTCCGCACCAACGGAATGTATGCCAGCCTGGGAACCGCCCGATAGATTCGCACCGCGCTTGGCGTCGGAATCGGGAACGCTTTTGCTTCCCCTTGGTTTAGGACAAGAGAGCCTGATCGCCGCTGCGACAACCCACTCTGAGCGGAGATCAGGCCACAGATGTCAGGGGAGTGATCGATGGACAATCCCGATCCGAACAACCCGAATCCACTGCCGGACAATCCCAATCCCGAGCCGGCCCGGCCGCCTGCCCCGCCGGAGACTCCGCCGGGAGAACCTCCAGGCGTACCCCCACCCTCGCCGGATCCAATTCCAATGCCGGACCAGGAGCCAATCGGGATTCCTCATGGCACCCCTTCCGAAATTCCTTCGGAACCGACTTTTCCCGGGCCGACCGCCTGAAGGGCGGTCGGAGTGGAGGATGGCAAGGGTGATTTGGCGGAGCGCTCGAAACGGGTCTTGCCATGGAACGTTTTGCGCTGGCGCTCATTCACCCTTCCATCACGGAATTGGCGGCAGGGCCTGCAACCAACGGAGGTTAAAATGAAAGTTGGCAACTGCATGACAAAGGACGTCGAGATCGCCAGTCCGCAGCAAACCCTACGTGATGCGGCAGAAATGATGGGTCGCCTCGACGCCGGCGCGATGCCGGTGGGCGAGAACGACCGGCTCGTCGGCATGATAACCGATCGCGACATCGCAATCCGCGGCGTCGCCCAAGGCAAGACACCTGACGCCAAGGTACGGGAAGTGATGAGCACCGAGGTCAGGTATTGCTTCGACGACGAAGACGCGGAGGATGTTCTGCGCAACATGGCTGATCTGAAAGTGCGCCGGTTGCCGGTGCTTAATCGCGACAAGCGCCTGGTCGGCATCGTTTCGCTGGGCGACCTCGCCACCAACAGCGAGACGGCGACAGCCGGTGAAGCGCTAAGCGGCATCTCGCAACCCGGCGGCGAGCATTCGCAAACGATACACTGACGGCGCACCGTCGACCGGCCTTGCCACGACCGAACCGCCGGCCGGATAGACGCCAGCCTGCCGGTGAAACTGTTCAGAGGCGAACTGGACCGCAAACCGACGAGGAGCAAGCCATGATTACCATGAAGGCCGTCCGTATCCACGATTTTGGTGGACCGGAGGCTCTTTCGCTGGACGCGGTTCCGTTGCCTCAGCCGCATGACGACGAGGTCACGCTCAAGGTCTACGCGGCAAGCGTCAATCCCGTCGACTACAAGGTTCGCGAGGGCTCTTCGGGCGCGGATCTGCCCGTCACGCTCGGCCGTGACGTATCCGGCGTGGTGGAACTGTGCGGCACGCGGGCCATACGCTGAAGAAGGGCGATCCGCTATATGCCATGCTCGGCAACGACCGCGGCGGCAACGCCGAATATGTCGTCGTCAAGGCAACGGAGGCGGCGGCGAAGCCGCAACGCTTAAACCACGCCGAAGCCGCCGCCGTGCCGCTTGCGGGCCTTACCGCGTGGCAAGGCCTTTTCGATCACGGCGGCCTCAAATCCGGGCAGCGGGTCCTCATCCATGGTGGCGCCGGCGGCGTCGGTCATCTGGCGGTGCAGTTTGCAAAGGTTGCGGGCGCCTTCGTCGCGACGACCGTTTCCGCGCAGGATTTCAATTTCGTCCGCGCGCTTGGCGCCGACCAGGCGGTCGACTACAAGAACCAGCGCTTCGAGGAGGTTGTCGAGGACGTCAACCTCGTCTTCGACCTAGTAGCAGGTGAAACACAGGACCGCTCGTGGGACGTGCTCAAACCCGGCGGCACGCTCGTCTCAACGCTTTCCGAACCGTCGGCGGAAAAGGCCCGCCAGCATCGGGCTCGCGGCGTCTCCTATCTGACCAAGCCGAACGCAGCACAGCTTGCCGAAATCAGCCGCCTCATCGACGCCGGGAAGGTCAGGCCGTTCGTGCAGGCAATCTATCCTCTCGAGGACGTCGCCAAAGCCGAGGAACGGCTCGAGAAGCAGCATACGCGCGGCAAGATCGTGCTTCAGGTAGCCGCCTAGCGGACGCAGGCCGTTTCTCCTGTTCAGAAGCCCGGCGGCCGAGAGTTTGACACAGGACGGCGCGCCGGGCCTGGCCGGCTTAGACAGGCGCCGGCCGAAGCAGCATGCGTCGGGTTTGCCGGAATACGCAAATCAAACAAATCAGGGAGATGCAACGGAATGTGAGGCACCTCGCGACGGCACCGGCGCACGGCCCGCTGTCAGTGAAATGCGAAGCGAAGGGGCGCAGCGTTTACCGACAGGCGCGTTAGGTTCCTACGGCCCGCAAGCCGCAAAAAACCGCTTCAATCTGTCGGACAGCGGCGATAGGCTCGAACCATGTCTCAATCTGCCAATCCGATCTCCATTGCCCGTCGCGATCAGATGTTTCCCGCGCTGGCTGAACCTGACCTGGACCGCATGGGCCGTTTCGGCGAAGCCGTGTCCTATGCTGCAGGCGAACAGATCGTCAAAGCCGGTGAGCTGGCGCCCGGTCTGATCGTGGTCCTGTCCGGCAAAGTGGATATAATCCAGGGCGGCAGCTTCGGCCGGCGCGAAACGATCGTCACGCACGGTGCGGGCAATTTCGTCGGCGAGCTGGCGCAGCTTTCAGCCCGGCCCTCACTGGTGGATGTGGAGGCGGTCGAGCCGGTCGAGGCGCTCGTCATCGCCTCGCAAAGGCTGCGGGACCTGATGGTACAGGAAGCAAACCTCGGCGAGCGCATCATGCGGGCGCTGATCCTGCGCCGTGTCGGCCTGCTCGAGAGCGGCACAGCCGGACCGATCATTGTCGGACCGGTCGACAGCGGTGACGTATTGCGGCTGCAAGGTTTCCTAGCCCGCAGCGGTCAGCCGCATCGGGTTCTCGATTCCGCTACCGATCCCTGCGCCAAGACGCTGATCGAACGCTTCCATGTCGATATCCACCATTTGCCGATCGTGCTCTGCCCGAACGGCAAGCTGCTGCTCAATCCCGGAGAGAACGAGCTCGCCCGCTGCATCGGCCTGGTGAGGCCGATCGACGCCGACAAGCTGTACGACGTGGCCATTGTCGGCGCCGGACCAGCCGGCCTCGCGGCGGCCGTCTATGCGGCTTCCGAAGGGCTGTCGACGATCGTGCTCGATTGCCGTGCCTTTGGTGGACAGGCGGGCGCCTCCTCGCGCATCGAGAACTATCTCGGCTTCCCGACCGGCATTTCGGGAATGGCGCTGATGGCGCGCGCTTACAATCAGGCGCAGAAATTCGGCGTCGAAATGGTGATACCGGACGAGGCGAAGCGGCTGGGCAGTGCAAGCGACACGCCGGGCGCCCATTACACGCTCGCCGTCGGCGGCGGGGAGACCGTGCGGGCACGGTCGGTGGTGATCGCCAGCGGAGCGCGCTATCGCCGCCTTGATATGGCAAACCTGGCGCAATTCGAGGGAACCTCCGTGCACTATTGGGCTTCGCCGATCGAAGCCCGGCTTTGCGCCGGGCAAGAGGTGGCCCTGGTCGGCGCCGGCAATTCGGCTGGCCAGGCTGCTGTTTATCTGGCGGCGCATGTGAAGAAGGTATGGCTGCTGGCGCGCGGCAGCAGCCTGGATGCGAGCATGTCGCGCTATCTGGTGGAGCGCGTCAGGGCACAGCCGAACATCGAGGTGCTGGCTGAGACGCAGATCACGGCGCTGGAAGGCGACGACGGCAATCTTGGCAATGTACGCTGGCGCAACCGCGACACGGAGACAGCACGTCCGATCCACCATCTCTTCCTGTTCATCGGCGCCGATCCGAACACCGATTGGCTGGCGCAATGCGGCTTGGCGTTGGACGCGAAGGGCTTCGTGCGCACTGGGCCGGACATTGGCCAAGCGGGTGCGCTGGAGACGAACCGCAGCGGCGTGTTCGCCATCGGCGACGTGCGCGCTGGCTCGATCAAGCGCGTCGCCGCTGCCGTCGGTGAAGGTGCCCAGGTGGTTGCGGCGCTGCATGCATATCTCGCGCAAGGCGGCAGTCTCGCCGTGGCGCCTCAACTGGCCAGGAGCGCATGATGGCGGACGAATGCAGGCATGCCGGGGACATTCGCGACGTGACGCCGAGCGCGCTCGGCTGCGAGGAATGCCTGAAGAGCGGTTCGCAGTGGGTGCATCTGCGGCTCTGCCGCACATGCGGCCATGTCGGCTGCTGCGACGACTCGCCCAACCGTCATGCCACCAAGCATTTTCGGGCAACCGGCCATCCCGTCATCGAAGGCTACGATCCGCCGGAAGGCTGGGGATGGTGCTACATCGACGATATCTTCCTCGACCTCGGCGACCGCACCACGCCGCAAAACGGTCCAATACCGCGCTTCATTTGAGCTTTTTTGCCAGCGTCCCGCTAGTCCAAGGCTGCTTCGGCTTGAGCGGGCGTATCGCGTCCCTCTGGTGGTGCCGATGACCGCTCGCGCATATGCCTGACGGTCTGGAGGACACGATCGGCAAGAGATGCAAGCGCGCCCTGTGCCGTGCGCGTCCCGATGACGGATTCCAGCGTAACCGCCTGCGTTGAGAATTTGTGTTTGAACGACTCTGCGCCACAGAGGAAATCGACCGTGCTCAAGCCGTGATCGATCGACCACTGCACGTAATCCATCAACAGGATCACACCCGGCGACGCCCGGCCGAAATCCGGATCGAACGTCGTCACGAAGGCCATCATCACGTCGTGCTGGACGAAGTTGATCGACACCGCGACCATCACGCCATTGCATTCGAGGACGAAGATATGCAGCACGCCGGCGCGCGCCAACGCATCGACGAGCGCGGCGAGTACCGGCACGCCCTCTTCGAAGAGGTCTGATTCACGCATGCGCTCGGTCAGCCATTTCCGCTTCAAGGCCGCGAGGCGCTCCAGTACCGGTTGCAGCGGCTCGTCGGGGGCAAGCAGGCGAAATCTCACCTCTCCGGTTTCTTCCAGCACTTTGATGCCGCGCCGATAGTTCTGGCGCGTCTTTTTCGACTGATCCGCGAACCATGCCGCTCCGCTTTCCCATTGTCCGGCAACGCGATAGCTGACTTCCGTTCGGTGAAACGGACGAAGCCTGATGCCGCAGGAAGCTCCCGGCGTGAAAATTTTGCGGGCCGCCGCATCCGGTGAGAGACGATTGATCAGGGCAAGATCGAAGCCACCGGCATCGCAGAGTTGGCTCCATAGCTCCTGCAGCGCCGACAACGAGCAGTCCGGGGCAACGAGAATATCTCCATAGTCGGTATAGCTGCCGGCCGCCCATTCGAGAAACCGCAGCCCCCTGCGCCTGCCGATCGCCAGCGGAACGACGGCAACGAGTTTCTCGCCCTTCCACACCAGGCCGATCCGCAACGCGCGCTGGTCACGGCGTTGTACGGTACTCCACCATGCCGAAATCCAGGCATGGCTTTGAAAGATCAGCCCGTCGGTACGATGCCAAAGGTCCATCCAAGCGGCTTCGACCGCAGCCAGACGATCCGCCGAACGGACGATTTCCAGGCGCTCCGCCCCTAGGACCTCGATGGCAACAACGGTGTTCATGAAGGAGAACTGTCCTGTGGCTGCGCGACCACATTGGGCCGCCTGTGAAACAGTCGCATGACATGCCTTGCCATCTTCTTGAGCGGCAGGATGTAGAGCCCAAAGAGCGACTGATAATCACGCACATCGCGATCGATCAGGCCAAATTTCAGGTCTTCATCAGGCTCCGGGACAAACTGAGTTCCGAACAGACGATCCCAGAACGAAAAAAGCAGGCCGAAATTCTTGTCATAATGACGTGGGTCGATGCTGTGATGCACCTGGTGCCAGTGCGGACACAGGATGATGTTGTTCAATGGGCCGAACGAGATCTTGAGATGCGTATGGCGAACAAAATCCATCATCAGGATGTTGCGGATGACGTAGACGTTGATGCCGAAGATGGCGACCTCTACCGGATCGAGTGCAATGAGGCTCCAGATGCCGAAGCAGATGCCCGGGATGACGCCATCCCACATACGGTTCATCAGATCGTCCAGCGGATGAACCCGGTCCTTGGTGATCCCCACCATCACCTCGGCCGAATGATGCACCTTGTGCAATTCCCACAGGAACGGGAAGCGGTGCTGGGCGACGTGGTAGAGGTAGTATGAAATATCATAGGCGACCAGCATGGTTGCGGTGAAGATGACGATCGTCATTGGTCCCGCCGGGCCGCCGAGAAGCGGCGCGTGGATGTTAAGGAGCCAGCCGATTGCCTCGCGTGTGCCGTAGCCCACCGCGACGACGAAGGTGACGCCGGCAGGAATGAGCAGGAAGGGCATCATCGCCCGTTTCGTGATCCAGAACAGGGCGTCGGCTCGCGCCGACGGATGCAGGATGACTTCCGCCGGGAAGGCGAAATCGAAAAAATCCCTGAGGGATTTATGTTCGGCAGTTCGCCAGTAGGCGATCACCGCGCTGCCCAGTGCGGTGAGGAGAAGCAGGCCGAGCGTGGTCAGATTGACGTTCGAAAGCTTTTCCACAATCGCTCTGGCAAATTCGGAAAACATCGTTGCAGCGGCTCCTGGGGCGAATTGCAAAGCACGAAATCCCCGCCAAACCCGCTACGCCGCCTGCAACCAGTGGCTGTTGCGGGCGCAGCGGGCAAAGCAGGCTGGATGATGCGAGACTAGCAGATCAACGGTAACGAAACCGCTAAATGTCCAAACGTAATTAATGTCGAATACGGCTGGAACTCGCCCGGCAACTCTACGTTGGCGCCGGTTTTTGCCGTTGCGGCGGGTGAATTGGGGCAAGATGGATATGGATTCCGGCTTCGCCCACTTCACCGTGCCAGGCGAGGCGTTCGGCTTGCTGCCTGGTGCCAAAACGCAGTGAAACCCAACCGCCTTGCCCCGGCATGTCACCGCCGGCGCGGATATCGAGCGCGGCATCAGGAAAGCGGATGGCCAATAGCGCCTCGTCGCCGCGCAATACCGTGACGGTGTTTTCATGCCGGTCGGTATGGAGGCCGGCGGCCAGTTGGAAGACGATCTCGGACTGATGCTTGCCGCTGAGCAGTTGGTCGGTGATGAGGATGCCATCGGCCTGGCGCGCCAAAGTGCGCTGATGCATGACGCCGAAGCGGCTTCTATAGCCGTCGTGCCGGCCACACAGCCTCCAGTGCGTTCCAGGCTCGCTGTCCACCAGCGTCGCAACTGCCTTGTGCGACCAGTTGAAATTCCCAGCGATGGTGCTTTGGTTTTTACCCTCGATGTTCAGCGTGTTGTGCGCCGGCGTGGAGCGGAACCAGTCGCGCCATGCGCCTCCCGAACCGTAGAGCCAGGTGCCCGGATCGACCAGCACCGGCTCACCGTCGATGCACAGGGTGAGCGACAGCGCGTCGGCATGGCCGTGCGCCGCTATCGAGAGATAGCCGAGCGGCCCATGGTCGAACGTCAGTTCGACATCGCGGCCATTCATTGCTCCGCGCCAGACGGAGAGCCCACCTCGCGCGAATGTCTGCAAGCCATGCACCGCCGGTGCCGGGCCCGACGGCGCACCAAAGAAAAGCGAACGAAAGTCGTCGGGCCCCGGCGCGTTGCCCGGCGTCCCCAGTAAGCTTTGGATGGCGGCCGCGACGGATCGGATATAGTTCGGCTCGTCCCCCAGCTTCAGCACGCGGCCCTCATCGTCGTCGCCGAAGCGGGCGGCTTTCAGTGGCAGCCAGCCGACGAAATTGGCGAAGGCACCCAGACGCGCTTCGACAGCGTGGGGAAACGGCGTTCCCGCCTGGCGTGCCGCGGCGGCGCACAGCAAGATGAGTTCGGCGCTGAAGGCTGCGTAGGTCGGCGTTTGCTCGGCACCGGCGCCGTCGGCGAGTATCTGCTTGTGCGTCTCATTCAGGAGGGCGCCGTGGGCGATTTCGGATTCGGCCCCGAGCGCCAGGCCGACCAGATATTCGCCAGCCAATTCTGCGACGAGATGGTTGTTGGCGGAGGAATATCGCGATGGAAACCGCGGCAGCCAATAGGCGCTTGCCGCGAGTATCTCACCGGCTTTCCGCAGGGTCGTCGGGTCAAGCCGGTCGCCAACGAGGTCCAGGGTGACGATCAGGCTGATGGCTCGCAGCGCTACCTCGATGCCGGACGCCCAGCCAATGCCTCGGAACGGCGGATTGGCGGAATGCCAACTGCCGATTGCCACCTCAATGGCCCTCCGGGACCGATTGTCCTCGCTGAGGAGCAGGTGTGCAGCCAGTGGCGGCAATTGCTGCAGCCGGTTGATTTCCCAGACATATTTTATATCGCCAAGGTCGCCGCCATGGCGAAAATCGATGTCGAAAGTATGAGCCTCGGAGCCAGGCCAAAGCCTGCCGGTCACCGGATCAAGACGCCAAAGCTCAGCAGGAAACAAAACATCGGGCTCGCGCTTTGGCCATGTCCGCCCGAGTGCCGAAAACCGGCCCTGAAGCGTCTCTTGCGCGGCCGCCGCTATGGCTTGCCGTTGAGCGTCGGTCGCTGCCAGCACAGCGTGGCGAAATCCCGGCAGCACCGGGTGCAACTGCGGCGATGGATAGCGCTCCCACCCATCATCGCGGCGGCGCGACGCGATCCTTCGACGTTGCTCGCTCAGCCGGTGCAACACCTCGGCCGGTCCCATGCTGCGCAATCGGTTGATGTACCAGCCGATTCTCATGCACGCCCCGTCAACGTTTCGGTCCTTGTATACCATGCCGTCGAAAAGCTGCGCGCCGGCAATCTTCTTTCCCGTTCGTTGCGGTTAATATCTCCGGCACCATGCGGAGAGAGCGATGAGAAAAGCGGTGTGTGTTGTTGCCTGGGTGCTCGCCTTGGTTATGGCGGCCGAGGCAGCGCCCATCCCTCTCAAGCGCGGCGTTGGCGTGCATGAGTGGCTCAACTGGTCGCCGGTGGAGAAAGACGGAACCTACGTTTGGCCGCCCTATCGCAGCGAAAAGGAGTGGCTTGCGGGAAGCAGGCCGTTCACCGATTGGCCGGCCGGGGAGGTGTTTGCCCACATCCGATCGATGGGCTTCGACTTCGTCCGGCTGAGCGTCGATCCCGGCCCTCTGCTTGCCAGCGGGGGCGCCAGGCGGCAGCAGGCGCTGGACATACTTGCCGCCGCCGTCGAGCGGATCACGTCGACCGGCCTCAAGGTGGTTTTCGACCTGCATGGCGTCACTCAGGTTCCGGACTACAGCATGGAGATGATCTACGGCGGCGCCGACAGCGAGGGCGTCGCCGGCTACCGCCAGATGGTTGTGGCGGTCGCCGCCATGCTGGTCAAGATAGGCACCGACAAAGTCGCCCTCGAACCTTACAACGAGCCAGCATATTACCCTTGCGATCCAAGCGGCAGCGATGACTGGCAGCGGATCATGGCGGGGACCGTCCACGACATTCGAGCGGTCAGCAGCGAACTCACCATCGTTGCGACCGGCGCCTGCGGCGGCAGCATTGCCGGACTGGTCAACCTCAGCCCCGGCTTTGATGACCCAAACCTCTATTACAGCTTCCATATGTATGAGCCGCACAGCTTCACCCACCAGCGGCCCGACGACACAAACAGCTTTGTTTCGGGACTTCCCTGGCCTGCCGACAGCAGTACACCCGAAGTGGTGACCGAAACCCTTAGGGCGCGGATGGAAGCTGCCGGCTTGAGCAGGGTCGAGCAGATGATGAACATGGCCACCGCGCGCGAAGCAGTAGCGAAATATTTCGAGCAGAACTGGGGGCAGAGCCAACTCGAGACGAGCTTTCGTCAGGCCGTCGACTGGGCTGAAGGCCATGGCATTCCAAGCCGGCGGCTCTTCATGGGCGAATTCGGCGCTATCCTCATGTCAGCGGACGGCCGCATGGGCGCCTTCGAGGCCGACCGTTCGCGCTATCTCAAGGCGGTGCGCCGAGAGGCCGAACGCTTCGCGATCCCATGGTCTGTCTGGGAGTTCTCCAATCGCTATGGGATGAGCCTCATCCGGCCCGATGGCCCCCCGGTGCCCGACCCGGAGATGCTGCAGGCACTGGGCCTGCCCTAATTGCCGTCAGTTCTCGTCGCGGATGAGCAGCCGTCAACTTCGATCCTCTCAACGCCAGGTTGGATCGAGAACGGCCTGTGGCAGTTTTCCCTCGCGGCTCGATCTGTTAGCCACGAAGTGTTTAATACATTTGTTGTACTGGAGTGAGGAATACGCGCGCCTAGGGGGAACAATGTGTGGAATTGCCGGGTGGATCGGCCGAAGGGCCGAGAATCCACAAGAGCGGGCCGCCAGAATGTCAAATGCATTGCGGCATCGCGGTCCCGATGCCGAAGGCATCGAGTTCTTGGACTTGAATACTGGCGAGGAACAATTGGCATTGGTCCATCGCCGCCTGGCGATTATTGACTTAGCGCCAGAGTCAAATCAGCCGATGCATATCGAGGACGGCCATCTCAGAATAACTTTCAACGGCGAAATATACAACTATATCGAGCTGCGCCAGGAACTGATCGGCCTCGGTCATCATTTTCGAACGCGCTCCGATACCGAGGTGCTGCTCAGAGCTTATGATCAGTGGCACTTGTCCATGTTCGAACGGTTGAGCGGCATGTTCGCTTTTGCGCTCTGGGATGCTCAGAGGCACGAATTGATCCTCGCCCGTGATCCGTTCGGCAAAAAGCCCCTTTACCTCATGCAGAGCGAAAAACTGCTGTCCTTTGCCTCAGAGATCAACGCGTTGTTGTCATCGCAGCCAAATGCGCAGCAACTCGATTTGGACGCTGTGCACGAGTACCTGCGCTGGCGTTACGTGCCTGGACCGCGCACGCTTTTTAAACAAATCCGCAAGCTCAACCCCGGAAGCTATGCCGTTTGGTCGCAAGGGACTGTGACGGAAACGCGCTATTATACGCCTCCAGATCAAACGGACCTGACCGAGGACATCGACCACGAAACCGCCAAGCGACGATTTCTGGAACTGCTCGACCATTCCGTCGAGATCAGAATGCGCAGCGATGCACCTTTCGGCGCCTTTCTCTCCGGAGGCCTCGACTCGTCAGCAATCGTCGCCCTGATGACCAAGCACAGCGACAAGCCCATCCGCACATTTTCGGTCGGTTTCAGCGAACCGGCCTATAGTGAACTTCCATTCGCCCGACGCGTCGCCGATCATTTCAAGACCGATCATTGCGAACTGGTCATAGAAGCGGACGACCTGATTGACCACCTGCCGAAGTTGATTCGCCATCTGGGGGCGCCCGTTTCACAAAGTTCGGACATTCCGATTTACCTGATGTCGGAGCGAGCCTCACAGGACGTCAAGATGGTGCTCACAGGTGAAGGGGCAGACGAGGTTCTCGGCGGGTATCCCAAACATCGCGCAGAGTCACTGGCTGGAATCTACCGGTCGCTCGTTCCAGCCTTGCTCCACAACAACCTCCTCGCCCCTTTGATACGTGCCATGCCTGGCGCATCGGCCAAGTTCGATACATTTGCCCGAAGCGCGGGTGAAAGGGACTTTGCCACCCGGATGATCTCCTGGTTTGGAGCCATGACAGAGCAGGAACACAGTCGCCTCATCGGTGCGCCGGCCAATTGCCGCAATGGACGCAACAACTTACCGTTTTCCTCAAGCGCGACAGCATCCCATCTTCGCCGCGCGCTATTTTTCGATCAGACATCGTGGTTGCCCGACAATCTCCTGGAACGAGGCGACCGGATGATGATGGCCGGTTCAATCGAAGGAAGAATGCCGTTCCTCGATCGCGATCTGGTTGCGTTCGTCAGCAAATTGCCCGATCGCTACAAGGTGGGTTGGCGGAAGGGTAAGCTGATCTTGCGCAGCAGCATGGCCAACATACTTCCGGAGGAAATTCTCAACCGCCGCAAGATCGGATTCAAGGTGCCCGTCGCCGATTGGTTTCGGGGGTCGATGAGGAACTACGTGCACGACCACCTTTGCTCGCCTAACTCCGTCATTCGCAGCTATTTGAGCCCGAAACAGCTTGATCAAATCGTCTCGGAACACACCACGGGTGCCGCAGACCACGAAAAGCTGATATGGGCGCTGTTGAATTTGGAGATATTCCACCGCGAATTCGGGCTTGAGGCGCCGCCGCGATCATCAGCCTCAGCGCTTGACCGGTTGACGGCTTGACGCCGCCGACCGCCAGACATCGCAGATTGCGCCGACAAACGGGGCGAGTTCAAGCCGTTCCCGATGCACGGCCATGGCACCGGCACCAAGCCTCGCCCTCAGTGCTGGGCTCTCCACGAGGCGGCCCAGCGCGTCGGTCAACGCAGTAACATCGCCTGGCGGCACCAGCAGCCCGGATTGCCCGTCGGTAATTATGTCTTCGACCGCGCCAACCGGGGTTGCCACCACCGCCAAACCGGCTGCCATGCCTTCGATCACCGACATAGGCAGGTTTTCGGCGAAGGAGGGAAGAACCAGAATATCCGCGAAAGAGATCAGCGACGCGACATCGTCGGGTCCCACCCAACCCGGAAAGGCGATCCGGTCTGCGATCCCCAGCCCGGCCGATTTTGCCCGTGCCGCATCGATTTCGCCATCGCCGGCAATCGTGGCGCGCCAGTTCTTGACGGGGTTCATGCGATGCAGCGCGTCCAACAATTGCGGTACGCCCTTGCGGTCGCCGATACGACCCAGGAACAGGATATGCACGTGGCCGCCGCCACCGACATGCGCCAGCGACGGGACTTCGGTCGCATTGGGCACGATCACGATATTGCCGGCAGCGCCTGGCGCCCGGTTGGCGACGAAATCGCGCCAAAGCCTGCCCAAAACGATCACCCGATCGGCATGCTCGAACAGAGCTTTGATACGGCGGCTTATGAACCCGTGATCGTCTTTCCAGAATGTCTGATACTGCGCCCCGTGCAAATGCAGGACATAGGGTATCGACAGCAGCCGTGCGCAGGCGGCGATCACCATCTTGCGATAGGTGCTGCCGGAGACTGAGATGTTGATATGAACGACATCGGCGCGTCCAGCCAGACGCGCTTTAAGCATCCGCAAGCAAAAGCCGAGCATATAGAAGATCGAAAGTCCGACATGCCCCGAGCCACGACTGGCAAGGAAGCGCACATCGATGTCGGTGACTTCTTGCCGTTCGAACTCCTGCTTCAGCGCCCCCATGATGCGGTCGATGCCGCCCTGGCCCGAAACGCCCGACGGCGTCGCGACCAGGACATGTATTTTTCGATCGGATATGAGGCGCTGCAACATGGTACTCTAAATAACACAGACCGGGTAACTGCAAAGCAAACGTTCCCGATAAGGTTTACGGCAAATCTTTTAGTTCAAACTGAATCTGTTCACCCTTCGCCGTCATCGCGCTGGATTTTCCGCCAATCGGCGGCTAGTCGAAGGTGAATTTTCCAGGGACACGCCTTTGCTGCTCCGTTCCACGCTCATTTATGCTCCGGCGATCCTGCTGACGCGAATCTCGGCGTTGCTCCTGCTGGTCGTCGTGACGCGTTTGATCGACCAGACCGAGTATGGCCTGCTCACTCTGGTGGTGACCGTCGGCGAAATGACCGACATTGCCGTCACCAACTGGCTGCGCATCGCGTTGCTCAGGCTTGGCGGCAAGGGCGAAGTCAGCCGCGGCAGCCTGATGCTGGCCGGGCAGGTGTTGCTTGCCACCACGGCACTGGCGCTGGTCATATCGGTAGGCGCGTCGGCGGTGGTCGTGCCGGAACGCTGGGTCGAGTTCGCGATCGCGGTCTGCGGCTATCTCGTCGCCGGATCCATCAGCCGCTTCGCGTTGACGGTGCTGCAGATGCAGCAGCGCCACTCGGTCTATTCGATGCTCGAAGCCCTGCGTGCCCTGCTGCAACTCGCGCTGCCGATCGGCGCCATCCTTATCTTCCAGGATAGCTTTCTGACGGTATCGCTCGGCTCGAGCCTCGGCGCCTTGATTGCCGGCATCGTGGCGGGCATCATGGCATCCCGACGCGTCGTTACCGGTCCGCCGCGCTTCACCCACAGAGACTTCTTTGCGCTCGGTGTGCCGCTGATCATCATGGCGCTGGTTGGCTTCGGGCTCAACAGCGCGGAGCGTCTGTTCCTCAAGTTCTATTACGATGCCAGCGCTGTGGCGATCTTCGCCGCAGCCTATGCGCTGGCCCGCCAACCGATCGACATGGTCGCTAACGCCATCAACATGGGCGCCTTTCCCGAGGTGGTCAGCCGGTTCGACGAGGACGGGCCCGCCGCATCGGGTCGGTTGCTATCGCAGTTGATGGCCTTGATGATGCGGCTTTGCCTGCCGATTGCAGCTATGCTGGTCGCGCTCAGCAGCGATATCACTGAGCTCATGCTGCCCTCGCAATATCACGGCCGCTTCGGCCTGCTGTTTCCGATCATCGCCTTCAGCGTGCTGTGTGCCAACCTCACCAGCTTCGTCTATGGCGTCGTGGTGCACGCGCACAAACGGCCGTGGCTGCTGATCATCGCCAATCTCTTCGGCTCGGCGGCAACAATCGCATTGTCTCTGCTATTGATCCCTTCGATGGCGGAGATCGGCGCCGCTTTGGCGCTTGCGGGCGGCTCGGTGGTGGGCTCCATAACCTGCATCATCATCAGCGAACGGCTCACGCCGGTGCCGGTGCCGTGGCGCGACATTGGCGTTTCGGCAATCATCTCGCTCAGCACAGGGGTGGCCGCCAAGCTTGCCAGCATGGTGGCCGGCGATGTGCCGGCAATCTTCTCGCTCATCGCCGGCGGCACCGCCGGAGCTGCGGTTTTCTTCGGGCTGACCTCGCTATTCCACCCTGTGGCAGCGACGCAATTCCTCGCCCAGCTGCGGGCGCGGCTACGGATCGCGTAGGCGCATAAGCGATCTGTAAGCGGGTATTTCCGAGGCTTACAACACATGGTGTACCTTGCCGGAGACGGGCTCTTGCATACCGGACATTCAATCTCCGGGTGTTCGGGTCATGAGAGGGGGCGCCATAGTGGTCCGCACGTCGCGCTCGGCGGAAAAACGGACGATTGAAAAGCTGCAATCATCGGCATTTAGTCGAACCCGGCTTTTTTTCCAAGTCTGAGGGGGCAGCGTGATTTCCCGATCCAAGAAGGTTGAACAATTTCGCGTTCTTCATAAATCCGGCTGCTTCCTGATCCCAAACCCATGGGACGTAGCCGGCGCGCGAATGATGGCTGGTCCGGGTTTTAGGGCGCTTGCGACAACATCTTCGGGTTACGCCTTCTTGAAGGGAAAGAAGGACGGAGCAAAGGAAGTCGGCCGCGACGAAAGCTTGGCATATGCCGCCGAGATCGCCGCCTCGACGACCGTGCCGGTCACTGCCGATTTGGAAGATTGTTATGAAGACACACCAGAAGGCGTGGCTGAAACCGTCCGGCTTGCCGCCGAAGCGGGATTGGCTGGACTTTCGATCGAAGATCGACAACCAAAGCCTGGCCAGCCAATACGCGATTTTGATGCTGCGGTGGCACGTGTAGCGGCGGCGGTTGCAGCTGCTCGAAAATACGACATCGTGCTCACCGCCCGCGCCGATGGGGTGGGTAAAGGCGTGTATGGTCTCGACGAGGCGATTCGCCGCCTAAAGGCCTTCGAAGGTTCTTGGCGCTGAGGTGCTGTATGCGCCGGGTGTCCCGGATCTGGCGTCTCTCGAGCAGATTTGCAGCTCTGTCAGCGTGCCGGTCAATCATGTCCTCGGCCAAGGTGTTTCCGGTCTCACGTTTGAGCAGATTGCCGGGGCGGGCGTACGGCGGATAAGCGTGGGCGGGTCACTTGCGCGCGCGGCTGGCGGAGCACCAATGAAAATAGTCCAGGAGATCGCAATGGGGAACTATGCGGCGTTGGAAAGCGCTCCGGCCTGGAACAGCCTTCGCGATCCTAAACCCGTAATCTAAGTCCGAAAGGGTGACGCGCCCCCGGCTGCAACATGCCGCAAGGCGGGCGCTTACCTTGATATTTGAGAGGCCATGATTCGGAGACCGGCATCTACGATCGTGACACTCAGATAACCCAATGTTAAGCGCCGTTTTCCAAGTCACGGCCTTAGTCTCGGGAGTTCGAACGTCGCTCCCACGGCCAACGCCTGTTTTATGGGTGAACGCGAACCTATAAACCGGCGTTTCGGCGCCAGCGACGCTCCCAGAACTCCCGGCACAGCAGCCCGGCATAGGCAGTGTTGGTGTCGTAGTAGCGGCGCCACAAGCGTCGCGGCTCCTGGACCACGCGGAACAGCCACTCCAGGCCGGCTGCTTGTATCAGCCTCGGCGCACGGGCAACCTTGCCGCCATAGACATCGAAACTGCCGCCCACGCCCATCACGAAGCTTGCGGCGAGTTCGTCGCGGTAGCGCTTGAGAAATCGCTCCTTACGCGGTGTCGGCATGGCCACCAGCAGGCAGTCGGCGCCCGACGCGTTGATCGCCGCGACGATCCCGGCCTCATCCTCCGGCTTGAAATAGCCGTTGCGCATCCCCGCTATGACCAGGCTCGGATGGTCCTTGGCAAGTCTCGCTACAACCGCGTCGAGAACGTGCTGTTCGGCCCCCAGCAGATAGGGCCTGAACCCACGCTTCGCGCAGAGGCTCAGCAGATTGATCATGATGTCGACGCCCGCCACCCGCTCGGGCAGCGCGACGCCACACAGACGTGCGCCCCAAAGCACGCCGATCCCGTCGACATTGACCACGTCCGCCCCTGCAACATCCTCGCGCAGTTCGGCATTCTGGCGCATGGTCACCAGCTTGGCGACATTCACGACCACATGATGCAGCGGCCGCCGCACGGTCATCGCCTCGTCGGCGATGGCCAGCGTCTCGGCCATGGTCAGCGCATGGATCGGTGCGCCAAGGAACTCCCGGCGCCGTGATGCCAACAGGGAATGCTGCGCCCAAGCCGGGTCGTGCGCGTTCATGCAGCCTGCTCCCTTGCGAGCGTCACTTGTGCGACTTCTGGTTTCTTGCCTTCGATACGGGCGTCGGGCTTGCGTGCCTTGCGCCAGGTCCATAGGCCCCTTGTATCGACGAGCTTCTTGTCCTTGAGCGCTTCGGGGTCGACCAGATTGAACTGCCGATGGTCGACCAGGAGGACGACGATATCGGACTTGTCGATGGCCGAAAGTGCGTCGGTGAACACGATGCCCCTGCCCTCGAGTTCCTGCGGCAGCGCATTTGTGTTGGGTTCAGCCGCAATGATCTTCACATTGGGGTTATCGGACAGAAGCTTCACCACCTCGACGGCCGGGCTCTCGCGCAAATCGTCGATATTGGCTTTGAAGCTGAGGCCAAGACAGGCGATCGTTTGCTTGCGGGAGGGGTCGAGCAAAGCCTCGATATCCCTGACCACCGACATGGGCCGCTCGGAATTGATCCGGCGTGCGGAAGCCATCAGCCGCGTGCTGTTGGGTGCGGCGTCGATGATAAAATATGGATCGACCGCAATGCAGTGACCGCCAACGCCCGGGCTCGGCTGGAGGATGTTCACGCGAGGGTGCCGATTGGCGAGATCGATCACTTCCCAGACATTGAGCGACAGGTCCTGACACACTGCGGCAAGCTCATTGGCGAAGGCGATGTTGACGTCGCGGAACGCGTTCTCGGTAAGTTTCACCAGCTCAGCGCTTTCGGCCGTCGTCATGAACAGGTCGCCGGTGACGAAGGTTGAATAGAGTGCCGCGGTCCGTTCCGACGATTTGCGGGACAATCCGCCGATCGAGCGATCGTTATTGATCAGCTCGGTCAGCACCTTTCCCGGCAGCACGCGCTCGGGCGAATAGGCGACCAGCACATCGGCGTCTTCGTCATGCAGGACAGGAAATTTGAGGTCAGGCCGCAACTCGGCAAGCAGCCCGTTCATGATGCGTGTCGTGCCGACCGGCGATGTCGATTCCAACACCACAAGGTCTCCCCGCTTCAGCACCGGGGCGATGCTTCGTGCCGCCGCCAGTACGTAGGTCACGTCCGGCCTATGGTCGTGGGTCATCGGGGTCGGCACGGCGATGATATACGCATCCGCCGGCTGCGGCGTGCTGTAGGCCTTGAGCTTGCCGTTCGCCACGACCTTCTGGATCAGGCCGTCAAGGTCCGGCTCGACGATGTGGATTTCGCCGCGATTGACTTTCTCGACGACCGCTCCGTTCACATCGACGCCAATGACGTCGAGCCCTCGGCTGGCGAAAATGGCGCAGGTCGGCAGGCCGATATAGCCCATGCCGATTACGGAAACGGTTTTGATTTCAGCCATGATGCAGCAGTTCCTCAACAATCCGGTTACTGGCCCGGCCATCGCCATATGGGTTGTGTCGTTCCGCCATGCCGCGATAGGCAGCCTGATCGTCGAGCAGGCGATTGGCGTTGAACAGGATTTTCTCGACATCGGTGCCGACGAGGCGGGCGGTGCCGGCCACGATCCCCTCGGGTCGCTCGGTATTCTCGCGCATCACCAGCACCGGCTTGCCGAGCGAAGGCGCTTCTTCCTGCACGCCGCCGCTATCGGTAAGCACCAGATAGCTCTGCTTCTGCAGATACAGGAACGGCAGATAGTCCTGCGGCTCGACCAGATGGATGTTCGGCACGCCTTCCAGCTCTGCGTTGACCACCGAGCGCACATTGGGGTTTGGATGGACAGGGTAGACGATCTGCACGTCTCCGCGCGCCGCCAATCCTTTCAACGCCGTACAGATGCGCTGGATGCCGCCGTCGAAATTCTCGCGGCGATGGCCGGTGACGAGGATCATTTTCTTCGTAGAGTCGAGGAAGGGGAAACGGGCGGCGAGCTTCGCGTTCATCAACCTGTCGGCATCGATCGCGCTTGAAAAATGCAACAGCGTGTCGATCACGGTGTTACCGGTCACGAAGATAGTGCTTTCGGCTTTTCCTTCGGCGATGAGGTTGTCGCGCGCCTGAACGGTCGGCGCAAAATGCCAGGTGGCGATGTCGCCGGCAATCTTGCGATTCAGTTCTTCAGGAAACGGCGAGTTGATGTTGTGGCTGCGCAATCCTGCTTCGACATGAGCGACCGGGATGCGCTTGTAGAAGGCAGCCAGAGCCGCGGCCATCGCCGTGGTGGTGTCGCCCTGTACCATGACGATATCGGGCTTCGCCTTGTCCAGCACCTCGGCCATGCCCAAGAGCACGCGCGAGGTCACGTCGAACAGCGACTGGCCGGGTTGCATGATGTTGAGATCGTGATGCACCGGCAGGCCGGTCAGTTCGACAACCTGGTCGACCATCTCGCGATGCTGGGCGGTGATGCATATTTCGGTGATGAAGCCTGGATGAGCAAGGGCGGCGCGCGCCACCGGAAAGCATTTGAGCGCCTCCGGCCTCGTGCCGAACACGATCAGCAGTTTCCGCCTGGACGGCAGTTTTGGACGTGAAAGGACGTTCATTGCTGATCCTGGCCGCCTGCAGCACTCGAAACATGCCGACTATTGTCCGCAACAGCCATAATAGCGCCGGAAAACGCCTTCGTGATCTCAATTCTTAATATATGATTAACAACCAAGGCCGCGTTCTCCCGGGTTAACTCTTGTGAAAGGTCGGGCTGACAAATAGTCTATGGCAGTAGTCTTGAAAAAGAATATATTGGATTGACTAATATTTTAATCATCGGCCACGCCGACGCATCCCGGCGCTGGGAAAATGAGCTTCTGGTGCGGTTGAGCGCGGCTGGACACGTTGTCTCGAGTTGCCGCGCGCCGACGCCTGAAGCCAACGCGCGCGGGATGGATAATGTGCTGGCGCTCGAGGGCCGGCGCTTCGGCCCCTCACTGGCAAGCCGTTCCGAGCCGTTGCCGTCCGGCGATACCGGCCCCGCCGACCTTATAGTCGATCTCACCGCTACCGCCGCACGACGGGGCACGCCTGTCCTGACGCTCGAATTTTGTGGCCGCAGCAGCTTTGCCGCAGGCATGACCGAGATACTGGCGAGCGGGCGGCTACCCGAACTCACCGCCCGCCTCGACGGCGTTGCCATCGCCAGGGCGCGGCCGATGATCAGCGATCGGCTCTGGCTGTCCCGCAGCAGCAACGAGCTACTCGCCGGCGCCATCTCCCTGATTGCCCAATGTGTCGCCCGCTTTTCCACGGGCAAACTTGCGCCGATTGCCGAGAGCCCGGCGCCACCCCTGCAGAAAGGCGGATTTATCCGGCACTATCTGCCCTTTTTCGGCAGGGGATTGGTCGACCGTGCCGTGCAAAAACTGCGACGTGGCCGGCGCCCCTTCTATTGGCAGGTTGCTTACCGGCTGATCGACGGTCCAGGCGTCGCCGAAACCGGACAGCTGGATGGCAAGCCGTTCACCGTGCTTGCCGATGACGGGCAGCGATTCTACGCCGATCCGTTCGTTCTCGAACGCGACGGCCGCCACTATCTTTTTGTCGAGGAGTTCCCCTACGCCACCGGCCGCGGCGTGATTTCCGTCGCTGAACTTGGCGACGACGGCGTTTTCGGCGTGCCGAGGTTGGTGCTGGAGGAAGCGCATCACCTGTCATATCCGCAGGTGTTCGCCCACTCCGGCGAAATTTTCATGATTCCTGAAAGCGCTACGGCACGCGAACTGGTGCTCTACCGTGCCGTGCAGTTTCCGGATCGCTGGGTACGCGATACGGTGCTGATCGCGGACAGGGATTTCAACGACGCCACGCTGCTAGAATCCGACGGCCGCTTCTGGTTGCTGGGGACGGAGCGGTTCGGTCACGGCAGCGCGTCGGACACGATGACCGTCTATTCCGCCACGGCGCTGCGTGGGCCTTGGGTAGCGCATGCGCTCAATCCCGTCGCCGTCGATCACTCGGCCACTCGGCCGGGCGGCGCTTTCATCCGTCAGGGCGACGCCTTGCTGCTGCCGGTGCAAAACGGCTCGAGAGCCTATGGCGGTGGCCTGGGGTTGATGCGGCTGGATCGGCTTAATGATTTCGACGTCCGTTTTGAACTGCCCCGCCCAATCGATCCGGGGCCGGCATGGGCGCGGGCGGGTATCCACACGCTCAATCGCGCCGGCGATGTCGAGGTCGTGGATAGCGCCGGCTGACCGGATCCGAGGTCCGTGCTTAACGAGACCCGGCCGGGTTTGGGTGGGATGCAGCGGCCGAAGGCATGCTCTCGAGCTGGCCTCTATCGGGCTGCTTCCTATAGGCAAGCAGCAACACCACAATAATCGCGATTTCAGGCGATTTTGATGAGAGCGCGTTGTTCGACAGCGCAGCAAGCAGGAAGGTGATGATGCCTATCCATGCGGGCAGCGGCGCCCCGCGCAGCAGCCGAAAAACGAACCAGAATATCAGCACCGTAAAGAGCACGGCTATGGGCAGGCCGAAGAGCATGACGATGACCACCGGCGCGCTCTCGATGAACGGCAGATGCAGCTTCTCGTTGACGATCGCCAGGAGTTCGTCGCCGTTCATGCCAAACAGGATGTCTTTCCAGCTGACAAGTCCGAACACCTGGTAGATCGTCACCCGCGCCATAAAATTTTGGTCGAAAATGGTGTTGCTGAACCGGTTCAGCAGACCGCCAGCAAACAGCATCGCAACAAGCACCGCGCCGCCTGTCATAGTGAACATCAGCACGACAAATTTGGCCTGCCGCTCATACTTGAGCGACAGGCCCGGCCAAGGCACGAACAGCAGCAGAATGAGGATTTCTCCGGCAGCGAGCAGAAGCGCGGCGCGAGCGCCCGATGCAGCACAACCGACGACCAATACGAAAATCGCCACCACCCGCACCCATATGCGCCAGCGCGTCAGCGGTACGAATCCGATGACTGTGGCGCAGAGCGCGCCTAGTGACAGCGGATGGGCCGCTAGGCCGATCGGCCTGAACTGCAGTTCGTTGATGCCGTAAGGCAGGAATCGATGTTGAGTCACCGCTTCGATAGTGCCGATCACGGCGCTCAGGATGGCCATTCCAAGCACTACGTCGCCCAGCGCCCGCCGCGACTCCGCGTTTAATGCCAGCATCAACAGGCCTGTGGCGCCGGCCACCAGATAGGTATCGATGATGAACCCGGAGGAGCCCGCACGGCCGGTAATGAACAGATAAGGCACCAGCGCGAACATCAGCACCGAATAGCGCATCAACGCCTTGAATATTCCAATTTCGTCGCCCTGCAGCAGAAACGGTCGGCTGAAAAGAACGACAGCAAGCAGCAGGAAGATCGCGTAAGTGCCGAAATGCAGCTTCTCGTAGAACGAGCCTCCCTGGGCCGTATAGTCGACGACCATGTTCATCACCTGCGGCGACACCGTAAAGCGCAGCAGGAACGCGAATGCGGCGCATAGGAAAAACAGCAGCGACAACGCGTTTTGACGGCGCGCCTGGCTGGACAACAATCGTTCCGATGCGGCAGCAGGATAGCTCATGGCCCCTCCAAGTGAAGGTATTCAAACGGCATTCCGGCCACGAGATCCATTCAAGAGACTGCCGAACGGATGCGGCGTGTGTGTTGTCAAAATATGCCGGGCCATGCGTTTGCCACAACCGTTAAGTTCGATGCCCGGACGTTTGCACGGTCTCCTTATTTGTTCCCCGTGGCAGCGTAAGGAAGCGATGTGGCTCTAACCTTCCTTCTGCCGTTCAGAATGAGAAGAATCGGCTTCTCGATCATCTGGTGGATCACCAGGCTGGCTATGCAGGCAGTCACGATGCTGACCACCGAGACCAGCAACACTGTTGCCGGATGGTCGTAGCCGATGGTGCGCCTGGCCAGGTAGGCTACGGCGCCGATCACGAAGATATGCGACAGGTAAAGCGCGTAGGAGGCGTTGCCGAGCTCTTCGAGCAGGCTCCAGTGCTTCAGTTTCGGTTCCAGAATGAGGCCAAGGTGAAGCAGGCTGGCGGCCCACATTACCTGCCCCGCGAAGCTGATCTGGCTCATCAGCGGCGTGCCGTCATCGACGAATGCAAGCAACACGCCTGCAGCGGCCATAGGGCCGAGTAGCCAGACATGGCGTGTGTCGGAAGCAAAGCCGCCGTCCAGATAGCGCCGGCCTATCCACATGCCGACGACGAAGGCCACCGGCGAAGCGTTCAGATAGAACTGGAGAACAGGGTTGGTGGGAGCTATCAACAGCCCGGCCAGCCACATCGCAATGAAAAAGACCGTCAACACAAATGCGCGCGCGGTCACCGATAGGAATGCGAGCACCGCGAATGCGATATAGAAATAGGCCTCATAATTGAGCGTCCAGCCGAGTGACAAAATTGGGCTGACGCCATCTCGTTCCGGCGCTTGGTGGACAACGAAGAACAGCGACTGGAGATAATGGGGCCACGTAAAGACGGTCTTCTGGAAGAGACTTGGTGCAAGAGCTGCCAGAAGTGCGGCGACGCTTGTGAAAAGCCAGTAGAGGGGGATGATCCGGATCGCTCGGCGTTTCAGGAAGGTTGGAGCAGAGAAGGGACCGCTCCCCGTAATATAGACCATTATGAATCCGCTAATGACGAAGAACAGAATGACACCAAGGCGGCCCGCAGTCACGATAATCGGATTATCTATGCCGATCTGGTAGGAAAAAGCGTGCGCGAACAGAACCAACAAAGCGGCGCAGGCGCGAAGATACTGGACCGAATAGAATTTCGTCACGTTCCTCTCCTGCAATTGCAGGCGACTGACGCCATCCTGCAGGTCGCGGTCAGTGCTTCAGATGTCATTCAAAAGGCATTGCCATCTTTTCAATACAACCGCGCCGTTAAGTGCGCGTTACCGATTTCATGAAAATCACTCACCGGTTGCGGACGCAAATCGGGCGACGGCAAGAATGCGCGCCAAATTCTGGGCAACGAATCCCTTCAACGTCCGCCGGACGGAAGGGGGGATGAACGGCAAAATGGGCCAGCTTGGAAAATAAGATATTAACGATGTTTCTGTAGAGCAGGCCAAGCGTAACGATTTAACAAGGGTTGTCACCATGTCTGCCGGTTCCGGCACACCCCCGATCTCCGCGACGGCTTCCAATAACAGTGCGTTCGAGCGTATCGCCAATGCGCGGCGCAGGGCGATGCTGCAACAGCATGACCCAGTCGCGGCGCGCAGCTCCGCACCGGTGACGCCGCAACCATCCGAGCCTGTCGCGACGGTGACCCTGGACAAGATCGGCGATTTCCTCGAGCTCGATTTTCGACGCCTGTTCGTCTGGCTGCGGGCCGGTCTCGCCCTGGCGTTCATGCTGGCGGTAATCGGCGGCATTGTCGGCGGCGCCTATGCATTGCTGAGCAAGCAGCGTTACACCGTCACGACAGAGGTACTCATCAACCCCTCCAATTTGCAGGTTGTGGAAAACGACCTCTACTCACAACCGGGCCAGGTCGATAGCCAGCTGCTCAACACACGCAGCAAGCAGCGCATCTTGACCTCGGGCAACGTGCTTTCCCGTGTGGTGGACGAACTGAATCTGACTCACGATCCAGAGTTTTTCGATCCAGACCGGAGCACGTCTACGTCTGGCGCGGTGGCGAAGCCCGACCCGAAGCTTATCGCCTTGAAGAACCTGGCGGACCGGGTAAACGCCGCTGCGGACCCAACCTCGTTTGTCACAACCCTCTCGGTATCCGCGGAAACCACTGCCAAAGCGATCCTGATCTCGCAGGCCATAGTCAAAAACTTCCAGGAAGAACTGGCCAAGGCCGAAGCTGCCGGTGCCGGCCGTGCCGCGGCTGCCCTCGACAGCCGGCTTGGCCAACTCAAGAGCGACGTCCAGGCAGCCGAAGAGAAGGTCGAGAGCTACAGGCGCAGCCACAACCTGTCCTCCAGCAATGGCCAGCTCGTCAGTTCGCAGACGATGACGCAGCTCAACGGCGAAATCGTCGATGCGCAATCGCGCGTGATCGCCGCGCAGGCAAGCTACGACGCCCTGGTTGCCTCCGGTATAAATGGGGCCAATCCCGACCCCACGGTTTCGGAAGCGCTCGCGGCGCTGCGCGACAGGTCAAACAGCCTGCGACAGCAGATCGACTCACAGTCGATGACCTTCGGTCCGCGCCACCCGACGATTGTCAGGCTGAGGACGGAGCTCGAGACCGTCAACTCGCAACTCCGAGCCGAGTTCTCCCGCACCGTCGGAACGGCAAAGTCCAGCCTGGACAAGGCCAGGGCCTCGTTGGCCTCTCTCAACGCCAGGATGAACGATCTGAAGAGCAACGTTTTCACCGACAGCGAGTCCGAAGTCGCCCTGCGTGAGCTTGAACGCGATGCGGCCTCGAAGAGAGCGGTCTATGAGAGCTTTCTGTCACGTGCGCGCCAAATCAGTGAGCGCGAGCAGATCGACACCACAAACGTACAGGTGATTTCGACCGCGGTGCCCCCGCCAGGGCGCTCATGGCCCCCGCGCACTGCCCTGGTGGCAGGCGCAGGAGCGTTCGCAGGCTTTGCCCTGGGCATGCTGCTGGCCATTGGCATGGGCATTATCCGCGACATGCGCCGGCCGCCGAACAGATCAGACCTTGCTGCCAGCCGAGCCTGAAGCAAGGCATGGCGAAGCGCATCGTTTTCCACATCGCCAGCCTGCGAGGCGGCGGCGCCGAGCGTGTCTTCGTCCTGATGGCAAATGAAATGGCGTCGCGTGGCCACGAGGTCACGCTTTTTACCTGGAACGCGCAAGGGCCTAACGCGGCGCTGCGCTCCGCCGCCGTGCATCTGGTCGACTTCGGCCTTCTCTTGCGCGGCGAGGGTTACGCCAAGTCGGCGACGCTAAAAGGCATCGTGCGAAGCGCAAATTTGTTCCGCCGCCTTGATCCTGATGCGGTCTATAGTGCCCCGGAATTCGCCAATCTGGTCATGGCGCTGTCACTCATGTTGGCCAGAAGCCGCGCAAAATTCTTTCCAAGCTTCCACGCCGCCGCCTCGCTGCCTGCGAGCGGCCTCGGCGCGAGGCTGGCGATCTGGCTTTCCGCGCTGGTTGCAGCGCGCGCGACCAAAGCCATCGCCGTTTCGGCGGGTGTCGGCCGTGACATCATCGCCCGCGGCTTCCCCGAATCCAAGGTCGTGGTCATCAGCAACCCGCTGCCGCCGGCTGAAGCACCGCAGGGGACTTCCTATGCCTGGCAGGCAAAATTGGCAGCGATGGGATATGGCCCGGTCATCGCCACCGCCGGGCGCCTGGTGCCGGTCAAGGACCACCGGACTTTGCTGCGGGCCTTCGCTGCCCTGCGCGCCGGCCGCCCTGCCCGGCTTGTCATCTTCGGCGAAGGTCCGCTGGCTGCCGAATTGCACGCCTATGCCGAAGAGACCGGCATAGGCGGGGAAGTGCTCTTTGCCGGCTACGTCAACGATCCGGCAGCCTGTTATGCCGCAGCCGATCTGTTCGTCCTTACATCCACCAGCGAAGGCTTTGGCAACGTGTTGGTCGAGGCCATGGCTGCCGGTGTCCCGGTAATCTCCACCGATGCTCCGCATGGCCCGCGCGAGATACTCGGTGACGGCCGTTTCGGCACCTTGGTGCCGGTCGGTGACGCCGCAGCCCTGGCGAAGGCGATGGCCGAGATGCTGGACCACCCCACCCCTGCTGCCGTCCTGAAAAGCCGGGCGGCGGATTTCGCAGTCGACAAGATTGGCGATCGGTACGAAGCCTTGCTCTAGTTGTCGCGCCCGGCCAACAGATCGCGGTGGCATCCAGCCGCAGCTGATGGCCGGCACGGAAGTCCTGGCTGATTTCGGCGCAAGCAAGTCACATCAAGCCAGAAAACCGGTTGCGCAAACGTTTCGATGGCGCTAGCTTTCGGAAAGTCACAACGGCCGCCCAGGCGGATTCACAGATTGTGAGACTGGGAAACGCAAGATTCGAGGAGGAGCGTGCGTGCGCTTGCCCGTCACCACGTCGAGCGCGACAGCTCCGCGATGACGACGATCGTCGAGGTCGCTCGCAGGGCAGGCGTGTCGGTGTCGACCGTTTCACACGTCGTCAATCAAACCCGCTATGTCTCCCCGGCCACTGCCAGATCGGTGAGCGAGGCGATCGCTGCTCTCGGCTATATGCCCAACAGTGTCGCACGCTCGCTAAAGCTGGCCTCGACGAGCAGTGTCGGCCTGGCGATTTCGGCGATCTCAAACCCCTATTTCAGCGACATCATCTGCGCCGTCGAGACCGAGTGCGCGCGCCTTGGCCTCATGGTGTTCCTGTCGGATACGCAGGACGATCCCGACAAGGAACTGGCTGTCGTCCAGGCACTGCACCAGCGACGCGTCGACGGGATCATCCTGGCGCCCTCTGCCGCGCCGCAAGCTGCATTGCGATATCTCTCGGAACGGTCCCTGCCCTGCGTCTTGATCGACCGACTACCTGACGATCGCTTTGATCAGGTCGGTGTCGAGAATTTCGAGGCCATCCGCGCGCTGATCGACCACGTCGTGTCCTTCGGACATCGCCGCATCGGTTTTGTTGCCGGACAGCGGGGATTTGCCACCACGCTGGAGCGCATGAACGGATTTCGCGCGGCACTGGAGGCCAACGGCCTGGAGTTTGTGCCGGACTACGTCGTGACGGGAAACGCGACCACCGCCAGTGCGAGCACCGCCGCCCATGCGCTGTTGTCGCTGCTGGTGCCTCCGACTGCCCTGGTGACCGGCAACAATCTGTCGACGATAGGCGTGATGCGCGCGGTCCGTGAGCGAGGGCTCGCTGTCCCCAGGGACATATCGGTGGTCGGCTTCGACGATTTCGAATGGGCCGATTACTTCGAGCCGCGACTGACGCTGGTCGAACAGCCCTGCGAGGATTTGGGCCGGCAGGCAGCCGCGTTGCTGATTGAGCGGATTGGACTTCCAGATGGCCAACGACGCACGGTTCGCCTTGAGCCAACGCTGCGCCTGCGCGCATCCTGCGGAAGACCGGCATGACTTCGCCGCTTCTGACCATGAATGGCGTCGTTAAACGTTTCGGTGGCGTTCACGCTTTGCGCGGCGTCGATTTCGAACTGCGCGTGGGCGAGATCCATGCCCTGCTGGGCGAGAACGGCGCTGGCAAGTCGACATTGATGAACATCCTGTCCGGTGTGCACGCCCCTGACGAAGGAACGATCACGATCGATGGCGCACCGGTGCATTTTGCCAATCCGCGCGAAGCGCAGGCCGCCGGCATCGCCACGATCTTCCAGGAACTCGATCTCGTGCCTGGCCTCGATGTCGCGGCCAATCTTTTCCTCGGTCGCGAGTTGGTGAAGCCCGGCGGTTTTCTCGATGTCGCAAGGATGCGCGAAGAAGCCCGCACCCGGCTGACCGCCATCGAGTTGGACATCGATGTCGAACGGCCCGTCGGCGAACTGTCGATCGGGCATCGTCAGGTCGTGGCGATCGTCAAGGCACTGTCCTATGCATCGCGTGTCCTGATCATGGACGAGCCGACGGCGGCCCTGACGGTCAGCGAGGTGGACAGGCTCTTCACCATCATGCGCAAGCTCAGTGCCACCGGCGTGGGCATCATCTACATCTCGCATCGGCTTGAGGAGGTTCCCCAAGTTGCGGACCGGGTAACGGTGATGCGCGATGGCCGCGTGGCCGGGACGACAGCCCCGGACGCACCACAGGCCGAACTGGTCAGCCTTCTCGTCGGCCGGCCTCTGGAGGACCTTTACCCGAAACGCACACGCACCGCAGGTCGCCGGCTCCTTCATCTCAAGGACGCCCGTTTCCATCCCGCTCGAGCCAGCGCCGGCTGGCAGGTTCCCCAAAACGTTTCGCTCGACGTGCATGAGGGCGAAATTGTCGGCCTGGCGGGCGTCATGGGTGCCGGCCGTACCGAGTTGCTCAGCGCGCTCTATGGCACCGGCCTGGCCGGCCGTTGGGCCGGCACCGTCGAGGTCGACGATCGCCCGGTGCGCCTCGAGTCCATCAGAGCTGCGCGCAGGGCCGGCGTCGCCCTCGTCACCGACGACAGGCGAGGAAGCGGGCTGATGCTGCGTACAGCGGTCGGCCGCAACCTGGTCATGTCGGTGCTGCGACGAATCTCGCCGCGCGGCTTCATGTCGATTGCACGCGAAGCAGCCGCTGTGGCGCGCTCGTTCGGCCAATTCGACATACGACCGCGCAATGCGGCCATCCCGGTCGGCGCGCTGTCGGGCGGCAACCAGCAGAAGGTGGTGCTCGCCAAGGAGATCCTCGGCAATCCGCGGCTGCTGTTGCTGGATGAACCGACGCGTGGCGTCGACGTCGGCGCGAAGGCGGAAATCTATGCCAGGCTTCGCGATCTGGCATCGCAAGGCCTCGGCATACTCGTCGCCTCGAGCGAAATGCCTGAGCTGATTGGCCTATGCGATCGCATCGTGGTTCTTCGGGAGGGCCGCAACGTGGCGGAATTCGAGCGCGGCGTCGATGAACACACGGTGCTTGCCGCCGCAACCGGAAAGGCCTCCTGATGTCCGACACCAGCACGGCGGATACCGAACTGCCGAGCGGCAAGACAGCTCAGAAGCGGCGCGATCCGCTTGCACTCATCGTCCGCTTCCAGAGCCTGATCGGCTTGGTGGTCGTCGTGATCGGCGGCATCATCTTCTCGCCGCGCCGGCACGGACAGATACTGTTCATCGCCCCGGACAACATCGCCAACATCGTACGCGCCGTGTCCGAGACCGGCATCATCGCGATCGGCATGACCTTCGTCATCATCACTGCGGGGATCGACCTCTCGGTTGGCGCTTTGCTTGGCCTGGCCAGTGTCGTCACGGCCACGATGATGATCAATGGTGGCGTTGGCCTCGTGCCGACGATCCTTGCCGTGCTTCTTGCCGGCGTGGTCTTCGGTGCCGTTCAGGGCTCGATCTCGACGCGCTTCCGCCTTGAGCCCTTCATCGTCACCCTCGCGGGCCTTCAGGCCGCGCGCGGTCTGGCCCTGGTCGTCTCGGGCAACGAGTACATCAACATCTCCTATGGCGACGGACCCGGGCTTGCCCCTCCGGTATTTGCCATTCTGGGCGAGCGCTTGTTCAACAATGTGGTGCCGGTGGCAACCATCGTCTTCATCGCTTTTGCGGCGATCGCCACAGTGGTTCTCAACACGACCCGCTTTGGCCGCTATGTCTTTGCCGTCGGCGGCAATGAGCGGGCGGCGCGCCTCTCGGGCGTTCCGGTGTCCGCCGTCAAGATCACCGTCTATGCGATCACCGGCTTCGCGGCCGCTCTCGCCGGCATCGTCCATGCAGGGCAGTTCAACTTCGGCAGTGCCAATGACGGCGCCGGTTACGAACTTACCGCCATCGCCGCGGTCGTCATCGGCGGTACCAGCCTGTTCGGTGGAGCCGGATCGATGGTCGGCACGGTCGCCGGCACGATCATGCTCGGCGCGCTCGCCAACGTCCTGCAACTCAACAACATCACACCCGCCCTGCAATTGCTCGCGACAGCCGCGATCATCATCCTGGCGGCGGTTCTTCAGTCCCTCGTCCGTCGCCGCGAAGGTCTGGTCCGTTAAGTGGGCGACATTGGAAGACCCCTGAACGCCAGCTTACCCGGCGTCGGGAGAGTGAAGCTCAGCAAACCAACAGTCGAGCCAAGGGCATCGACAGGAAGGAAACAACCATGGTTATCAGGAGCACACGCAATAGCAGACAAAGGGCCTGGCAAACGTGTCTGCTTGCCGGGACCTTTCTCGCAGCCGCCGGAGGCGCTCAAGCTGCGGAACCATTGGTCAAGGCTTGCTCCAAGACCGGCGAATTCGTAATCGGCTTTTCTCAGGCCAACAATGCCGAGCCGTATCGCCAGCACGTCAATGACGAACTCACCGCCGCCGCCAAGGCAGTGTCCCAGTTCACCTTGCAGATCGCCGATGGCGCCGGCAGCGTGAACACCCAGACCTCACAGGTCGACAATTTCATCACCCAGAAGGTCGACCTGCTGCTGATATCGCCCTTCGAAGCATCGCCGCTGACGCCGGCGGTGAAGCGGGCCATGGAGGCCGGCATCCCCGTCATCGAGCTCGACCGCAAGACGGTTGGCGATCCGGGCAAGGACTACACGGCTTTTATTGGCGGCGACAATTACAAGATCGCCTTCGAAGCCGGCAAATATACCGCCACGAAACTGCTTCCTGACGGCGGTGAAGTTGCCGTTCTGGAAGGGCTGCCCAGTTCGACCCCTGCCGTGGAACGGCTCAACGGCTTCAAGGACGGCGTCAAGGAGAACGACAAGATCAAGGTCGTCGCCGAGCAGGCGGCGGACTGGCTGCCGGACAAGGCACAGACGGCGTTCGCAGCCATGCTTCAGGCCAATCCCGATATCAAGATGGTCTACGCCAGCAACGACATGATGGCCGCCGGAGCGCGCCTTGCCGCCAAGGGCGCCGGCAAGGAAGGGCAGATCAAGATCATCGGCACCGACGGATTGCCAGGTCCTGCCGGCGGCATCCGGGCCGTTGCCGAAGGCGAATGGGCTGCAACCTTCACTTATCCGACGGGCGCCAAGGAGGCGATCGATATGGCAAAGTCGGTTCTTCTCGATTGCGCCACATCCGTCGAGCCGACGGTCACAGTTGCAACGACGGCGATCACGCCGGAAAACGCCAAGCAGATGATGGGTAACTGACAAAAGTGCCATGGCGATTGCGGTGCGGAGGTCGAATGGCACCTCCGCACCGTCGCAACGCCTCATTTCCGCCCATCGGCCGGTCTTCGGCAACGGCGAGGGTCTCCAGGGTCCAATCAGATCGACCGTCGGTGCGCTCCGAAACAGCAAGAATGGAAGCCTCGGAAGGCCGCCATTAACTGTTCGTTAACCATGCCGGGCTAGCCTTAACCAATCAGTAAGGAGTCGCCTCTGTGACCTGCGTCGCTCCCATCCAAAACAAGTCCATACGCTTTCGAGCGCGCTCGTTTGTAGCCTTCACCCTCACCCCTGAGGCCCCGTTGGGGGAATGGCTGCAAAGCCTGGATCACTGGACCGAAAACTCTCCCGGCTTCTTTGCCGGTCGCCCGGTCGTGCTCGACCTGAATATGCTCAAGCCCGAGGCGGGCGAGATCGAAGATCTGGTCTCACAGCTCGCGGAGCGCGGGATTCGCATCTACGCGATCGAGGCGGACGGCAATGTTGGTCTCGATGCTGATCTGCCGCCGCTCCTCGTTGGCGCCAAGGAGGCCACCGCTGACGCGCTTTACGTGCAGCCGGACCCAAAAGCCGCCGCTGAGGCCAAGACGGAAGAGCCGGAGGCGCCGAACTCATTGATGATCAAGGCACCGATCCGCTCCGGCCAGTCGATCTTTCACCCCGATGGCGATGTGGTCATTGTCGGCTCCGTCAGTTCCGGTTCCGAAATCATCGCCGGGGGGTCGATCCACGTCTACGGCACGCTGCGTGGGCGTGCGTTCGCCGGCGCCACGGGAAATTCTGCGGCTCGTATCTTTTGCCGGAAAAATGAAGCCGAACTTCTGGCGGTAGACGGCTGGTACCGCACCGCCGAGGAGATGGACGCCTCCTCGCGAGGAAGGCCGGTACAGGCCTTTCTCGAGGACGGCGCACTTTGCGTCGCACCGCTCAACTAACAACATTGGAGGCACAAATATGGGCAAGGTAGTGGTTGTCACATCCGGCAAAGGGGGTGTCGGCAAGACGACCTCGACGGCCGCTCTCGGCGCGGCGGTCGCGAAAACCGGCAAGCGGGTGGCCCTCGTCGACTTCGATGTCGGCCTGCGCAATCTCGATCTGATCATGGGCGCCGAGCGGCGCGTGGTTTTCGATATCGTCAACGTCATTCAGGGAACTGCCAAGCTTTCGCAGGCGCTGATCCGTGACAAGCGGCTCGACACGCTGTTCCTGCTGCCGGCCTCGCAAACGCGCGACAAGGATGCCCTCACCGAGGAAGGCGTCGCCGATGTCATCGACAAGCTGCGATCGGTTTTCGACTACGTCTTCTGCGACAGCCCCGCCGGCATAGAGCGCGGCGCGCAACTTGCCATGCGCTTTGCCGACGAGGCGGTAATCGTGACCAACCCGGAAGTGAGCTCGGTCCGCGATTCCGATCGCATTATCGGCCTGCTCGACTCCAGGACGATGAAAGCCGAGCAAGGTGAATCGATTGCCAAACACGTCCTCGTCACGCGCTATGACGCTGCCCGCGCTGCCCGCGGCGAGATGCTCAGCATTGATGACGTTCTCGAGATCCTGTCCACGCCTCTGCTGGGAATAATTCCCGAGAGCCAGGACGTGCTGCGCGCATCCAATGTGGGCGCGCCGGTTACGCTCAGCGAAAACACCAACCCCGCCGCACGCGCCTATATCGACGCGGCAAGAAGACTCGAGGGCGAGGACCTGCCGGTCGTTCTGCCTTTCGAGCGGAGGGGCCTCCTCGACCGGCTGTTGGGAAGGAGGGCAGCATGAACCTGCTCGATATCTTCAAGCGCCGCGGCAGCGCGCCCGTGGCGCGCGAGCGCTTGCAACTGCTGTTGGCTTACGAGCGTCGAAGCCGCAACCAGCCCGATCTCGTCTCCGTGTTGCGCGAGGAGATCATGGCGGTGATCGCCCGGCATGTTCAGGTCGACCAGGATTTCCTGCAGGTGAGCATGGATCACGGCGAAACGACGTCGAGATTGGAGATCGACATCCAGATCCCCAACAAGATCGCAATGCCCATGGCCGCGGCGTTCTAGCGGAATCCTCCAGTCAGGGCTCGCGTCGGCTGCTGCCGAGGTTGCGGCGCCGTGATTGGCGTGTTCGACCCGGTCGCCACGGGCAAGTCACGCAATAACCACTGCAACCACCGCCTCACCAAAACCCCGCGGCCGTTTCCAGCCGCGGGGGCGCCTTGGGAGGGCCTTTCGAAACCCGTGGTCAAATGTTGGCGAGCAATTCGTTGACGCGGCTTTCCATGTCGGCAAGGGCGGTGTCGACGTCCTTCTGGCCACTGATTGCTGCACTCATCTCTTCGCCGATAATGTCCTGGATCGCAAACTGGCGCTGTACGGCCGACGGCAGCGGCTTGCCGAGGTCGGCGACCGCAGAGATCGTGTTGCGATGCGGCAGGGCCTTGAAGGCGTCCGAGGTGATGACGGCCTTGTAGGCGGGCAGGTGACCGGTGCGCGACCACTCAAAGTCGTTGTCGGCGAAGAACTTCAGGAATTTGCCGATGGCCGCGATCTGTTCAGGCGTGCGGTCTTTCTGCGACACGGCCCAGGTGTGGCCGTCGGCATATTGCGCGTGGGTGCCGCCAAACAGCTGCGGATACGGATAAACCGCATAGCCGCCCTTGTTGAGCGCCGTACCCTTGGTTTCGGACTGGGCGTTGTAATCGCCGACCACCCAGGTGCCGTTGAGGTGGACGCCACCCTCGCCGGCAAGGAAGGCATTGATCGAGCCGCCATAATCGAGGTCCTTGGTGGTGTAGCCCTTCTCGAAGATCGCCTTGTACATCTCGACGACCTTCTTGGCTTCCGGCGTATTCAACTTCACATGCTTCGGATCGGCAAAGAAATCGGAATCCTGCTGGAAAAGATAAGTGTAGAGATTGCGTGTGTAGAGCGCAGTCTCATTGGTCAGGTTCTGGACGAAATAAGGCTTGCCCGTCTTCTGCTTGAACTGTTCGGCCTGGGCGAGCAGTTCCTCGGGCGACTTTGGAAAAATCGGCGTGCCGTCGGCACTGACGAGGCCGGCTTGTTTGAAAAGATCCATGTTGACATGATAGAGCATCGTCCAGCTGTCGATCGGCAGGCCATAGATCTTGCTGTCTTTGGTGGCGCCATTGCGCGCCGCGTCGGTGAAGGCGTCGGGTGTCACGCCGACTGACTTCAAGAGATCGTCGAGCGGCATCAACAGGCCCTTCGACTGATAATCCGACAGTACGGATTCATGGATCGTGACGATGTCCGGAGCGTCGCCTGAAGCGAACTGCGCGGTCAGCTGATCGTAGCCGGGCCATTCCACGGTGGTGACGTTGACGTGGACATCGGGATTGTCGGCGTTGAACTTGTTGATCAGCGAGGTGATGATTCCGCATTCGCCAACGGCTTTGGTGGGATCGGTGTTGGTGCCGAAATCGGCATCGCAGGCGCCGAAAAAGCGCTGCACGCTCAGTTCCGTGGCCGCGAAGCTTGGATTTGCGAGCATCATTGCGCCCGCAGAGACTGCGGCAAACAGCATTTTCTTCAGTTTCATATCAGTTCCTCCTACTGAGTTTCCGCCGCTCCACCCTGGATTGGCCTTCGTGCTTCAATCGCTGCGCATTCCCCCCGGCCGTCAGGCAATCTTCGTTATCTCACCGCAGCGCCGGAGACCGCCGTGACGATGTATTTCTGGAAAAACAGGTAGACGATCAGGATCGGTGCACCGGCAAACACCGCCTGCGCCATCAGGAAGCCGATGCCTTCGGACTGGGCGAAGTTGGTCTGCGTCGAGGCCATGCCGACCGTCAGCGTGAACATGTCCTTCCTCGTTGCCGAAATCAGCGGCCAGAAATAATCGTTCCACGCGCCGAGAAAGGTAAAGATGCCGAGCGTTGCCTGCGCAGGCAGCGTGAGCGGCAGAAGCACCTTCCAGAAAATCCTGAGCCGGCTGGCGTTATCGAGCATGGCGGCTTCGTCCAACTCCTTCGGGATGGCTTTGAAATACTGGGTCATCAGGAAGACGCCGAACGGAGCCGAAAGGCCCGGCAGAATGAGCCCTTGATAGGTGTTGTGGAACTTCAGCATGCTGAAGATCTGGTGACGGGCGACGAGCACGGCCTGCTCCGGGACCGCCAGGCCGAACAGCACGATCACGAACAGCACGTCTCGGCCGGGGAAATTCAGCCGTGCAAAGCCGTAGCCGGCGAGCGACGACAGGATCAAGGTGCCGAGCGTCAATCCGCCCGAGACGATGATGCTGTTGCGCACCCAGATGAACACCGACGAGGTGCCGACGGTGTTGATGTAGTTCTTCAGCGTATAGGGCGCGTGAAACACCGAATTCGGATCTGCCATCAGCTCCGCATTGTCCTTGAGTGACAGGCCGATGACCCACAGAACCGGCGCGATCATGACGATCGAAAGCAGGAGGACCAGGGCCAATAACAAATGGTCGCCAAATGCCCGTCCCTTGATGGAAGCGGCTGGAGCGCTCATGCCTGGTCTCCCCTGCTGCGTGTCACCAGGTACTGGGCCATGGCCGCGATCAGGATGAGGATGAACAGGATTTCCGATGCAGCGGCGCCCAGGCCGAGATCCCAGCGGCGGAATGCGGTGTCGTAGATGTAGAGCACGATCGGCTTGGTCAGGTTGTTCGGACCGCCCCGCGTCATCAGCCAAGCCTGGCCGAACAGCTGGAATTGCAGCACGATCTGGATAATGATCACCAGGATGAAGGTCCGCTTGATCGACGGCAGCGTGATCGAGCGTAGCGTCTGCCAGCGATTGGCATTGTCCAGCGCCGCCGCCTCGTAGATATCCTGCGGAATCTGCTGGAGCGCCGAGAGAAAGAGCATCATCGGCAGGCCGATGCACCACCAGATGGTGGCAATGGCGATGCCGACCATCGCCAGGTTGGGATCGGAAATGAAAGCCGGCGCGGTCGCGCCGAACCATCCGTAGATCGTCGACAACAGGCCGACATTCGGAATGAAGACGATGCGCCAGATCAGCGTGACGATGGTGACCGACAGCACCGACGAGGAAAAGAACAGCGTCCGCAAAACCGCAGCAGTGCGCGTCCGGCGATTGAGGCAAAGCGCCAGGAAAAGACCGATCAGCGCCAGCGTCGGCACCGTCAGCAGCACGAAGTAGAAGGTGTTCCAGATCGATTGCAGGAAGACCTTGTCGTGATACAGCCTGACGTAATTGCCGAAACCGACAAAATTTCCGGACGAGAACGTGTCGGCCTTGTGGAAACTCAGCCACATCCCCCAGAGCAGCGGGAAGAGCAGCAGCGTCGTGAAGAAGAACAAGAATGGCGCAACGAAAATGAAGTTTCGCCATTGCGGCGCATAGATGTCGGCGGTCGGCGTTCTGGCGCCGACAGCAAGCGTCGCGGTCGGGGACATCGCCAGCCGGTCAACCATCTCAGGCCTCCCTCGCATGCCAGGCGCGGCCGGTCTCATTGAACAGATGCGATTTCTGGCCGTCGAAGGCGAGCCCGATCCTGTCGCCGACGGCGACGCGACTGTTGCCGGCATCGGAACCGACTATCTGCTGGCCATCGCCCAGCCGCGCGTAGATCAGGGTGCGTTCGCCGAGCCGCTCGAGCACATCGACCACGCCATCGGCATTGCCCTGTCCGGCGGCAACGATACGGACGTCTTCCGAACGGATGCCGAAAGTGTACTTGCCATCGGTCAATTGGCTGGAGGCGATCTCGGTCTGCACCGAGATGCCGTCCGCAAACCTGGCCGTGGCGTTCTCGCCGGATTTGTTGAGCGTCGCATCAACGAAGTTCATCGCCGGCGCACCGACGAACCCTGCGACGAATTTGGTCGCCGGACGCTCGTAGATCTCCATCGGAGTGCCGATCTGATCGATCTTGCGATTGTTCATGACGACGATGCGGTCGGCGAGCGTCATTGCCTCGACCTGGTCGTGGGTGACGAAGATCATCGTCGACTGCAGGCGCTGATGAAGCTGGGCAAGTTCGATGCGGGTGCGGGTGCGCAACGCCGCATCGAGATTGGAGAGCGGCTCGTCGAACAGGAACGCCTTCGGCTCCTTGACGATCGCACGGCCGATGGCGACGCGCTGGCGCTGACCGCCGGAGAGCTGGCCCGGCTTGCGATCGAGCAAATGCGGCATTTCGAGGATGCGGGCGGCTTCGTTGATGCGCGCCTCGATGACCTTGCCTGGAACGCCGATATTCGCAAGCCCGAAGGCCATGTTGGCGCGCACCGTCATATGCGGATAAAGCGCATAGGACTGGAACACCATGGCAATGCCGCGCTTGCCCGGCGGCAGATGATCGATGCGCTCATTGTTGATGGCAATCTCGCCGCTATCGACAGCTTCGAGACCGGCAATCATTCGAAGAAGCGTCGATTTTCCGCAACCGGACGGCCCCAGGAACACGATGAATTCGCGTGCCCTTATGGAGAGCGACAGATGATCCAGCACCGTCATGGCACCGAACTGCTTGCTCACGTTTCTGATCTCGATATCGGCCGTCACGTCGACGCTCCTCCTCAGCGCTTGCGCTTGTCTCGATGATCCGCCTGAACTCAGAGCCTCAGGCGAATGACCTGGTAGGAATAGGCCGGCAGCGACAGGCTCAGCTTGCCGCCGGCGAGTGAGGCGCCCTCACCCTTCCTTGGGCCGACATTGCCTGGGTTCTCGGCCGAATTGACGGCTTTCAGATCGGCGTGCGCCACGACCCGGTGATCGACGATTTCCGCTTCGCCGAAGCCGGTGAGGTCGACCACTGTTTCGATTGCCTCGCTCGAATGGCGGTTGACGGCGAAGAAGGTGACGTGGCCGGTCTTCGTGTCGTGCACGCCGGCAATGTCGACGTAGGCGACGTCGCCCGCAACGGTGGATTTATAGGTCGGGCTTTCCACCTTGAGATCCAGCGCATTGCCGCGGCCGTAGTTAGAAGCAAACAGATAGGGATAAAAAATCGTCTGCCGCCATGCCGGGCCATTCGGAACGGTCATGATCGGCGCGATGACGTTGACCAGTTGTGCCAGGCAGGCGATCTTGACGACATCGGAACGGCGGATGAAGGTGTTGAGGATCAGGCCGACCTGCAGCACATCCTCGAAATTATAGATGTCTTCGAGCAACGGCGGGGCGAATGGCCAGCCGTCGCTGCCGCCGAGGATTTTCTTGTCCTGCTCCTTGGAATGGTACCAGACGTTCCATTCGTCGAACGAGATGTAGAGCTGCTTGTTGGAGCGCTTCTTGGCCTTGATATAGTCGATGACGCCGGCGACCGAGACAATGTAGTCGTCGAGCTTTTCGCTCATGGCGAGATAGTTCGAAGCGTCGTTGGCTTCGTTGTCGAAATACATGTGCAGCGAGATGTAGTCGACCTCGTTGTAGGTATGGTCGAGAACCGTCGCTTCCCATTCAGGGTAGGTCGGCATCTTGGCATTCGAAGAGCCGCAGACCACCAACTCGAGCGACTTGGAGAAGGCGCGCATTGCCTTGGCCGTCTCATGCGCTAAGCGGCCATACTCGTCCGCGGTCTTGTGGCCGATCTGCCAGGGGCCGTCCATTTCATTGCCGAGGCACCAGAGCTTGACGTCGAAGGGCTCCTTGCGGCCATTGGCGATGCGCTTGTCGCTCCATTTACTGCCGCCGGGATGGTTGGCGTACTCCAGAAGGTTGCGGGCTTCGTCAAGGCCGCGCGAGCCGAGATTGACGGCAAGCATCATCTCGGTGTTGGCGGAGGTGCACCAATCGGCAAATTCGTGCAGGCCGACTTCGTTGCTTTCCGACGTATGCCAGGCGAGGTCGAGCCGCACCGGGCGCTCTTCCTTGGGGCCGATGCCGTCTTCCCAATTGTAGGCGGAGACGAAATTGCCGCCGGGATAGCGGACGATCGGAACATTAAGTTCTCTGACGAGATCGATGACGTCCTGACGCATGCCATTGGCATCCGCCGTCGGATGGCCTGGCTCGTAGATGCCGGTATAAACTGCCCGCCCGAGATGCTCGATGAAGGATCCGTAGAGCCTCGGATCGATTTCCGAGACAACATAATGCGGATGTGCCGTAACGGCTGCCTTCATGCATTCCTCCCATCGATATCACAAACGATGATTTAAATCATCTTGCCCGATATCAAAGAGGAACTGGCAGCTCTTCGTCAAGCCAAAATAGCCAAAAGTAGGACAATTAGACGAAGGTTTTGGCTCAGCAGAAAGCCAGTTCATTGAAATTGCTGCGTTATCTTCAGAACCCGGTTTCATGATATCAACCAGTTTTGATCCGGAGCAGGATGTCCTGATCGTAATTTCCAAAGCCCTTGCCGAAAATGTTGATCCCGCCGGGGCGCTTGGCGTCGTCCTTGACGCCGATACGGACGCGGATTGAATGATGGCTCTTCAGATCGAGTGCGGCGAGGCCGGTTTCGGAAATCCTGAGGCCGTCGACATAGGTGCCGTCATTGGCAATTCGCCAGTTCTTGAGCTTGCCGTATTGCGAACCCTTGAGTTTCCACCAGGACGGCGTGAAGACGCCGCGCTTGTCGCCGAAATCCCCCGGCGACGTCCAGGTGCCGACATCGACGCCATTGATCGTCAGCGTGATGTCCGAGGGCCAATCGGCGCTGGTGCCCGGCACTTCCGAAGACAGCTCTATCGCCACTTCGAGCTCGGTGATCTCGGCATTGGCGAGCTTGGCATTATTGGGAAACTGGTATTCGACAAAACCGCGGGTGAACCACAACAGCCCGGCTTTCATACGATCCGGATCGAGGAAAGTGTTCGGTACATCGAGCAAGCCGATGATGCCGTCCGGCGAACAAAGGCCGCAGGGCGCGGTAACCTCGAAGCCGGTGTAAAGCCCGATCGGCATCGACACTTCGATCGCGTCGTTCTTGACCGCACGATATTCGCTCTTGAACACGACGAGCACTTCTTCGGCCGTCGGATAACAGATTTTCTGGCTGCCTTTCTTCGCTTTCAGGTTCTCGGTGCGGATCAGCCCCGCATCCTCCAGCACCTGGATGTTGGTCGAGACGGTCGACTGCGGCAGCGACAGCACGGCGGCGATTTCGTTGACATTCATCGGCCCCTTCTCATGCAGCAGTTTCAGCATCGAGATACGCGCCGAGGAGGCAAGCCCCTTGAGCACGGCAATGCCTTCCTCAGGTTCAATCACCAGAAAATTGCGACTCATGAAATGCCCGGGCCCATGCCAAATCTATATCCGAAATTATCCTGTATATCGGGATATCTGATTTAATCAATGCGCAGGCGAACCCGAGCAATTTGTTAAATCCAGCAGGGCGACGGTCGCGCGGTGGCCCTGCACAGAATTTGTGCAGGAGCCATATGCAGAGTGGACACCTGAACGCCGATCGCCCAATCTAGTCCGGAGCCGAGCCCGGTGATGGCGGCTTGGACATGAAGTGGTTGGACGGGTCGTGACCAAAGGGTGGAAATTATATGATCAGCGACTGGCCTGGGTCCTCGTCGCGCCCGTGCTTTTGCTGCTTACCCTGCTTCTGCTGCTGCCGATCGCGATGATGACTGTCTACACGTTTTTCACCTTCGTTACCGCTGGGGTGGAGTCGGCGGTGCTGACCTTCGACAACTGGAAGGAATTCCTCACCGACAGCTACTATCACGGCTTTCTTTGGAAGACCGTTCGCGTCGGCGCCATCACCGCTGTGATCTGCGCGATCCTTGGCTATTTCCCCGCCTATTTCATCTGGGCCACGACTTTCAAGCACAAATGGCTGCTGCTGTTGCTGCTCATCGTGCCGTTCTGGATCAGCTTCACCATCCGGACATTCTCGTGGATCCATATTCTCGGCGAACAGGGGCTGATCAACGTCGTGCTCATCCGGCTGGGGGTCATCAACGAGCCGTTGCCGATGCTCTACACCGAGGGCGCCGTCATCATGGGGCTGCTGCATTTTCTGCTGCCCTACATGATCCTGAACGTCTATGTCAGCCTGGAGGGCATCGACCGCACCTTGATCGCCGCCGCCCGCTCGATGGGCTGCACCAGCGCACAGGCGTTCCGCGAAGTGACCCTGCCGCTGTCGATTCCGGGGCTGGGCGCCGGACTGTTGCTCTGCTTCGTGCTGGCGGCCGGCTCCTATGTGACGCCGCAATTGCTCGGGGGAAGCCGCGACGCGCTGTTCGGCAACCTGATCTACGACACCATCATGGGGCAGCTCAACTGGCCGATGGGCGCCACGCTTTCCATCGTCCTGTTCGTTCTGCTCGGTGCGGCCGCGGCCGCCTACAGCCGCTATATGGGCCTGTCGCAGATCATGAAGGGTCTCAGTGCATGAGAGCGGAGCATCCCGATCGCGAAGGCAGATGGGCGTGGCGGCTAACCGGCGCGATCACGGTGTGCGTCTATGTCTTCATGTTCGCCCCGATCCTCGCCACGGTCGTGCTTTCCTTCAACGCCTCGATGTTTGGCGGCTTTCCCCTCACCGGCTTCAGCCTGCGCTGGTACGAGAAGCTGCTCACCAACGAGCCGGTCCTCGATGCCTTCCGGACATCGATGTGGATTGCCCTGGTGACGGCAACGGTGACGACGCTGCTCGGCATCATGGCGGCATTGGCGCTGGTGCGCTTCGAGTTCCGTGGCAAGCAGGCGATCAACACGCTTGTCATTCTTCCCGCGCTGGTCCCCGAGACGATACTGGGCGTCGGCCTGCTGGTCATGATCAAAGCCGTCGACCAACCGCGCAGCATGACGCTTCTGGTGCTCGGCCACATTCTGCTCACGCTCCCCTACGTGGTGCTGATCGTTCAGGCGCGCATGGTCGGCATTAAACGTTCCTATGAGGAGGCGGCACTGTCGCTCGGGGCGCCGCGTGTGTCGACATTCCGCGAGATCACGCTGCCGCTGCTCATTCCCGCAGTGCTTGCCAGCGTGCTGCTCGCCTTCACCATCTCGTTCGACAACACCTCGGCCAGCCTGTTCTGGCGACCGGCGGGCGTCGAGACCATGCCGACGCAAATCCTCTCGATGCTGAAGATCTCGATCAGCCCCGAGGTGAACGCGCTGGGCACTGTCATGATCCTTTTGACGGTCGGCATTCCCTTGGCTGGTGGGCTCATCCTGCAAAGCCTCACCTGGTTCAAGGCAGGCAAGTGAAAATGAAAATGGGAGAATGAAAATGAAACTGACAACCACCAAACGACTGGAACGGCTCAACGAACGCTATGCCAATGGCGACATCAGCCGGCGATCATTCCTGACGCTGACGGCCGCCGCTGCCGCCGCCACCGGGCTTTCCATGCCCTGGATGGGACGCGCGCTGGCCGCGGTTTCGGAAGTGCGCTTCGACGGATGGGGCGGCGTGGTGCAGGAGGCGATCGATAAGTACGCGTTCCAGCCCTACACCGCCAAGTCCAAGGTCAAGGTCGTCCAGGGCACCTTTGGCGACGAGAACGAGATCATCACCAAGATCAAGACGTCGAAGCCGGGCGACTTCCAGATCGTCCATTCTTCCGGCGTCAACTACTACATCAAATACGTCAATGGCGGCTTCAACTCGGAGATCAACGAGGCGAACATTCCGAACATGGCGAATGTGCTGACCGCCATGATCGAGCCGTTCCGCAAGATCACGCCGAAGCTGTCGGCAGTGCCATATGATTACGGCACCACCGGCATCGCCTACAACAACAAGGTCATCTCGCCGGAGGAAGCCAAGGAAAACGGCGCCAACCTGCTTACCGACAAGAAATATGCCGGCAAGGTCGGCGGCTACGCCGATATGACGACGCGCGTCTGGTATGCGGCGCTGCAGACGAAACAGGACCCCAACAACATCCAGGACATGGATGCGGTCTGGGCCAAGGTTCGCGAGACCCGCGACCTGGCCAAGAAGTTCTGGAGTTCCGGCGCGGAACTGATGGACCTCCTGTCGCGCAACGAAATCGTCGTTACCGATGCCTGGTCCGGACGCGTCGCCGCCCTGCAGCAGCAGGGCCAGCCGATCGGCTATCTCGACCCCGCCGGCTCATACGCATGGATGGAGGACATGCTGGTGCTCAAGGGATCGCCGATGGCCGAATGCGAGGAACTGATCAACTTCATGCTGGATCCGGCCACGTCGATCGCTGTCGCCGAAGGCCAGAATTATCCACCCTCGCTTGATCCGACCAAGGTGAAGCTGACCGACAAGATCGCAGCGCTTCCGGCCTTCGACCCGACCGGATCGATGAAGTCGCTGACCTTCGCCGATCCGCTCTACTGGGCGAAGAACGAAGACGCCTGGACCAAGCAATGGGACAGGGTGTCGAAAGGTGCATGACGATAACAGCCACGATCAGCCCCGGCCGGCATCGGCCGGGGCTGATCGCGACCCGCTCGCTCGGGGCGAAAGCCAGCCGACAGGAAAGCCTGCGGTCGAGTTTCGCGACATCGATATTTTCTACGGCAAGTTCGCCGCCGTGCGCGATTTTTCACTGGCGATCCGCAAGGGCAGTTTCGTCACCTTGCTGGGGCCGTCCGGATGCGGCAAGACCACGATCCTGCGATCGATCGCCGGCCTGGTGGATATCACCAGCGGGCAGATCTCGATCGGCGGAAAGCGCGTCGACGACATCCCGATCTACAAGCGCAACATCGGCCTGGTGTTCCAGAACTACGCGCTCTTTCCACACAAGAACGTCTTCGACAACGTCGCATTCGGGCTGAAATACCGGAACGTGCCGAAACCGGAAATCGTGCGCCGGGTCAAGAAGGCGCTGGATATGGTGCGGCTGCCCGGCAGTGAGACAAAGCTGCCGTCACAGCTCTCGGGCGGCCAGCAGCAACGCATCGCACTGGCCCGCGCCATCGTCTTCGAACCGGAAGTGCTGCTGCTAGACGAGCCCTTGTCGGCGCTCGACGCCAATATGCGCGAGGACATGCGCGTCGAGATCAAGAAAATCCAGCGGGAGACGGGCATCACCGCCATCTTTGTGACGCACGACCAGGAAGAAGCCTTGTCGATGTCCGACCGCATCGTCGTGATGAACGCCGGCCTGATCGAGCAGATCGGTTCCCCGGCGCAGGTCTACGACCAGCCGGCCACCGCATTCGTCGCCAATTTCCTGGGTAAGGCCAACATGCTGCCCGGCAGCGTGACGGCGATGGACGGCAACATGGCAACGATCGCGCTGGCCAGCGGCCATGTCGTAAAGGCGGCCGCACCGAAGGCGCTCACGGCCGGCAGCGCGATCACCGTCGTCGTTCGCCCGCAGAAGCTTACCGTCGGCACCGCCGGTGCTGCCAACAGGCTGTCGGGACGAATAGTCTCGACCTCCTATCTCGGCGGCAATGCGGTCTACGAGATCGACATCGGCGCTGGCACGCCGTTGCGCGCCAACACGCTGATCGACGGCCAGCCGCTGCGTGAAGGCGAAACGGTCGATGTCTGCTTCGACCCGCTGGGTTGCGTGCTTCTCGACGCGCAAGGCGTACGTATCGCGTAGCGACGAGGCGCTGAGCCGTTCAGTCTTTCGCGTCACCCCTTGGCCCGAGAAACCGCGCATAGACCTCACCGACAATACCGCGCCGGAAAACCAGCACGCAGACCATGAAGGTCAGGCCGGTGGCGATGGTCACCGGAAAATTCGAGGTAGCGAGCGTGTTTTCCAGGCCGACGACCAGACTGGCGCCGATGATCGGCCCGACCATGGTGCCGATGCCGCCGAGGAGCGTCATCAGGATCACCTCGCCCGACATCTGCCAGGTGACGTCGGTGAGCGTGGCAAACTGAAAAACGATCGCCTTGAGCGCGCCCGCCAGCCCGGCCAATGTTGCCGACATGACGAAAGCCGCCAGCTTGTAGTTGGCGACGGAATAGCCAAGCGAAATTGCCCGGCTCTCGTTTTCGCGGATGGAACGCAGGATCATGCCGAAAGGCGAGTTGATGATGCGCCAGATGGCGAACACGCCGATCAGGAAGACCGCCAGAACGAAATAGTAGATGTTCATCGAGACGTTCAGGTCGAGCATTCCAAACAGCCTGCCGCGCGGCACGCCCTGGATGCCGTCCTCACCTCCGGTGAACGGCGCCTGCACGCAGAAGAAGAAGAACATCTGCGACAGCGCCAGCGTGATCATGGCGAAATAGATGCCTTGCCGGCGGATGGCAAAGAAGCCCATCACAAGGCCAAGCAGCGCGGCACCCAGGACGCCGAGCAGGATGCCCGCTTCCGGCGGCCAGCCCCAGACCTTGACCGCATATGCGCTGAAGTAGGCTGCCCCGCCGAAGAACGTCGCATGGCCGAAGGACAACAACCCGGTGTAGCCGAGCAGAAGGTTGAACGCGCAGGCAAACAGCGCAAAGCACAGCATTTTCATCAGGAAGATCGGATAGACGAAGAAAGGCGCCACCAGCAGCGCCAGGATGCCGAGCCCCACCAGCGTCCATTCAAGCCATACCGAACTTTTGGCGCGCGTCTCGCGAAGTGAGAGTTCGGCCATCTCAGACGTCCCTTCCGAACAGGCCGGCTGGCCGGACCAGAAGCACGATCGCCATGATGACGAAGACCACCAGATTGGAGGCTTCGGGATAGAAAACCTTGGTCAGGCCTTCGGCGAGCCCAAGCATGTAACCGGTAACGATCGCCCCGAGGATCGATCCCATGCCGCCGACCACGACAACGGCGAACACGACGATGATGAGATCAGATCCCATCAGCGGGCTTACCTGATAGATCGGCGCGGCGAGAACGCCGGCGAGACCGGCAAGAGCGCAGCCGAGGCCGTAGGTAAGGGTCAGCAGCAACGGCACGTTGACGCCGAAAGCCTGGACCAGGCGGGGGTTCTCCGTTGCCGCGCGCAGATAGGAGCCCAGCTTGGTCTTCTCGATCAGCACCCAGGTGCCGAAACAGACGATCATCGAGGCGACCACCACCCAGCCGCGGTAATTTGGCAGGAACATGAAGCCGAGATTGGTGCCGCCGGACAGCAGCGGCGGCACGGAATAAGGACTTCCCGATACCCCATAGTAGTACCGGAACACGCCTTCGAGCACGAGCGCGAGGCCAAAGGTGAAAAGTAGACCGTAAAGCGGGTCGATATCGTAAAGCCGCGACAGCGCCAGGCGCTCGACCACGACACCGAAGCCGCCGACGATCAGCGGCGACAGGATCAGAGCCGGCCAATAGCCGATGCCGAACCGGGTGAGCAGCAGATAGCCGATGAAGGCGCCGAGCATATAGAGCGCGCCGTGAGCGAAATTGATGACGCGCAACAGGCCGAATATGACAGCCAGGCCGAGGCTCAACATGGCGTAGAAAGAGCCGTTGATGAGGCCGACCAGCAATTGGCCGAGGAATGCCTGAACGGGTATTCCGAAGATCATCGTCATGGCGCCATCATACACCCAGCACTTCATGCAGCAGCGTCATGCGATCAGGCAGTTCGCCGACCGGAAAGCCCGACACTACCTTGCCGTGCTCCATCAGATAGAAACGATCGGTGACACGGCTGGCAAAGCGGAAATTCTGCTCGACCAGCAGGATTGTCATGCCGCGCTTTTTCATCGTCGCCAGCAGATCGCCGATGCGCTGCACGATAACGGGAGCCAGTCCCTCGGTCGGTTCATCGAGAAGCAGCATTTTCACGCCGGTCCGCAGCATGCGCGCGATCGCCAGCATCTGCTGTTCGCCGCCCGACAGCCTGGTGCCGGGGCTGTTGCGGCGCTCCTTCAGATTGGGGAAGAGATCGAATATTTCCTCCACGCTCATGCCGCCCTCGGCTACGATCGGCGGCAGGACCAGATTCTCGTCCACGGTCAGCGTCGCGAAGATGCCGCGTTCCTCCGGCACCAGGCCAATGCCTTGATGCGCCGTCCGGTGCAGTGGCAGGGGCATCAGATCCTTGCCGTCGAAAGCGATCTGGCCGGTCCGCTGGCGGATCAGCCCGATGATGGCGCGCAATGTCGTGGTCTTGCCGACGCCGTTGCGGCCCAGCAATGTCACCGTTTCACCTGGAAAGACCTCCAGATCGACGCCGTGAAGCGCGTGGCTTTCGCCATACCAGGCGTTGAGGCCGCGGACTGCAAGAAGAGGCGCGGCGTCACTCATCGGCGGTGCCCATATAGGCGATCCTCACCCGTTCGTCGCGACTGACCGTGGCATAGTCGCCGGCGGCAAGGATTTCGCCGCGCTGCATGACGGTTATCCAGTCGCAAAGATCGGCTACAACAGTCAGATTGTGCTCGACCATCAGCACGGCGCGATCCCTGGCGACCGAGCGGATGATGTCTGAAACCGTGCGCACATCCTCTTGCCCCATGCCGGCCATCGGTTCGTCGAGCAGCAGCACTTTCGGATCGAGGGCCAGCGTCGTGGCGATCTCGAGCACGCGTTTCCTGCCATAGGAGAGATCGGCGGCGGGCCTGTTCTTGGCATCGTCGAGGCCGACAGACCGCAAAAGCTCCTCGGCGCGCGGCGTCAATCGATCGAGCGCTGCCAGCGAGCGCCAGAACTGAACGCTGAGCCCGCCCGGCCGCTGCAATGCAACGCGCACATTGTCGAGCACGCTGAGATGCGGAAACACCGCCGATATCTGGAACGAGCGCACCAGGCCCATCCGCGCGACCTTGGCCGGCGACGTGCGGGTGATGTCGTGGCCGAGCAGTTCGATCCTGCCGCTCGTCGGCGGCAGGAACTTGGTAAGCAGGTTGAAGACGGTGGTCTTGCCGGCGCCGTTGGGCCCGATCAGCGCGTGGATGTTGCCATGGTAGAGGTCGAGATCGACATTCCTGACCGCGACGAAACCGGCGAAGTCGCGCCGCAGGCCCCGGGCGGAAAGCACCACCCGCGGCCCATTCGGTTCGGGCGGCGCCATCGGCCCGCCAATCACTCGCTGGCCGTAGGACAGCCGCTTTCCTTGGGGCTCAGGAACGCCTCGTTACCGGGGATCGTGGCAAGGGGTTTGTAATAGTCCCATTCCTTGGTGCTCTCGCTCGGCGACTTGACCTGATAAAGATACATATCGTGGACCATGTTGCCGTCGGACTGCACTTTGCCGTTCGCCGTAAAGACGTCGTTCACCGGCATCGAATGCAATTCCTTGGCGACGGCTTCAGTCGCGTCGGTGCCGGCCTTGTCGATCGCCTTCAGATACTGCGTCACTGCCGAGTAGGTGGCGACCTGGATCATGTTCGGCATGCGGTTGGTGCGCTTGAAAAACTGCTGGGCGAACTCGCGGCTCTTGTCATCGCGATCCCAGTAGAAGCCTTCGGTCAGCACCACGCCTTGCGCTGCCTCGAGGCCGAGCCCATGCACCTCGGCCAGCGTGAACAGAAGCGCTGCAAGCCGCTGACCGCCCTGCACGATACCGAACTCGGCCGCCTGCTTGATCGAGTTGGAGGTGTCGAGGCCGGCGTTCGCCAGCCCGACGACCTTGGCGCCCGACGATTGCGCCTGCAGCAGGAAGGATGAATAATCGGTCGAGCCGAGCGGATAGCGCACCTCGCCAACCACCTTGCCGCCATGGCTCTCGACGAACTTGGCGGTCTGCTCCTTGAGCGAATAGCCGAATGCATAATCGACGGTGACGAAGAACCAGCTGTCGCCGCCTTGCTGGACAAGAGCGCCACCGGTTCCTACCGCCTGCGAATGCGTGTCATAGGCCCAGTGGAAGCCATAGGGCGAGCATTGTTTGCCGGTCAGCTCGGTGGTTGCGGCGCCGGTGACGATGTCGATTTTCTTCTTTTCCTTGGAAATCCCCTGGACGGCCAGCGCCACCGAGGAGGTGGTCAGTTCCATGATGGAATCGACCTGTTCGGTATCATACCACTGCCGCGCAATGTTGGAGGCGATGTCCGGCTTGTTCTGGTGGTCGGCGCTGACGATCTCGATCGGCGCGCCTTGTGCCTTGCCGCCGAAATCCTCGACCGCCATCTTGGCGGCCTCGACCGACCACTTGCCGCCGAAATCGGCATAGACGCCCGACTGGTCGTTGAGAATGCCGATCTTGACCTTGCCGTCAGAAATCTCGGCGGCTGCGGCAGGCATCGCAGTCGCTGCAAGAAGCGCGGCCGAGGCCAGGTACGATATCTTCATTGGTGACTTCCTCCCTTATGGTCGACAACCGAGCAACATGTCGGCGGCTGCCTGCTGCGGCACGAAGAGTGGCCTCCCATATTCCGTCCTCTCCGGCGGAAAATCGCAGCGCTGTACGGCCGCCTATGCCCGTCCCTCAAATCGTAGCATCGCGCGGCAACGCGAGAACAGTTACTTTAGTATTAGGCTCGCGGTGCCCATGCCGCGGACGTCGAAGCGCAACATAGGGCCGGATCGTGCAGGGTCCAGATGGCGTCTGATCTCTCTGAAGCCGACGTGCCGTGATGAAATCCCGGCCCGAGCGGTCGTGATCAGATGATGCAGCTGAACGAGAAACGTGTGTTCTCAACCGCCGGCTGGATGATGGCATGCAACCAGGCGGCCATCGCCGATGCTTTGAAGAAGCGGACGCTCGCTGCGGCAGAGGGAGGTGGCGGCTGGGCAGCGGGTGTGGAACCGGCATCCCGAAGGTGGGTTCATCGGGCCGGGCAGGTCGCCCTTGAGTACCAACCGCCCGCGCCGCGCCCGGTCGATGCTGGGTATCGGAACGGCGGAACGCAGCGCCGCGGTGTAATGGTGTCTGGGCGCCGCAAAGACCTCGTCGGTCGGCCCACTCTCCACGATCGATCCCAGATACATTACCGCCACACGGCTCGAGATCTGACGCACCACGGAAAGGTCGTGAGCGATGAACACATAGGTCAGGTTGAACTCCTCGCGCAGATCGGCGAGCAGATTGACGATCTGCGCCTGGATCGACACGTCGAGCGCCGAGACCGGCTCATCGGCCACGATAAGCCGTGGCCGCAGCGCCAGCGCACGGGCGATGCCGATACGCTGGCGCTGGCCGCCGGAGAATTCGTGCGGATAGCGCGATGCGTGCTGGGGCGACAAGTCGACCCGGCGCAGAAGGTCGGCCACGCGATCCGCCATTTCCGATGCCGAGAGGCGTTCATGGATACGGAATGGATCGGCCAGCAGATCGCCGACCCGCCGGCGCGGATTGAGCGAAGCGCTGGGATCCTGAAAGACCATCTGCATCTGCCGCCGCAACGGACGAAGCTGGCGCTGGGAGGCATCGCTGATGTCGCGGCCCTCGAATTCCAGCGACCCCGAGCTGATTTCGGTCAGACGCACCAGACACCGGCCAAGCGTGGATTTGCCGCAACCGGACTCACCGACGATGCCGAGCGTTTCCCCGGGCCAGATGTCGAGAGACACCTTATCGACCGCATGTACGGTCCGGCGCTGTGCCGGGAAGATCGAGCGGCCGACGCTATAACGTTTCGACAGATCGCCGGCGCGAAGCAGCGGGCGCGGCACGGCATTCATCGTTGCATCTCCACGCCGCCAGCCTTCTGGACAGCGAATTGTCTGCGCGTGGACTCCGGCAACACGCAGGCGGCGCGATGGCTCTCGCCTTGCATGATCGGCAGCTGGACCAGACAGGCGTCGTGGCGAAAGGCACACCGGGGGCCGAAGGCGCAGCCTTTCGGCAGGTTGGAGAGCGAGGGCGGAATCCCCGGGATAGCGGCAAGCCGGGCCGGACGTGGTCCCTCCATCGGCGGGATCGAGCCGAACAAGCCCCATGTGTAGGGATGCAGCGGCGCCCGGAACACGCTGCTCTTGCCGCCCTCCTCGACAAAGCGTCCGCCATACATCACCAGCACCCGGTCCGCGACTTCGGCAACGACGCCAAGATCATGCGTGACCAGGATCACCGCCGAGCCGAACTGGTCGCGCAATCGTCCGATCAGCTCGAGGATCTGCGCCTGCACGGTAACATCGAGGGCTGTGGTCGGTTCATCCGCGACGAGCAGCGCCGGGTTGCAGGAGAGTGCCATGGCAATCACCGCGCGCTGGCGCATGCCGCCGGAAAGCTGGTGCGGGTAGCTGTCGACGACCCGATCCGGATTTGCGATGCCGACCGCATCCAGCAATTGCACGGCCCGCGCCCGCGCGGCTTTCGCCGACACTTTTTCATGCGCGCGCACCTGCTCGCCGATCTGGTTGCCGATCGTATGCACAGGAGTGAGCGCCGACATCGGATCCTGGAAGATCATCGCGATCTGGCGGCCGCGAATGGCATCGAGCGCACGCCGGCTGAGCCCGATCAGCTCCTGTCCCATGAAACGGATGGAACCGGAGACGATAGCGTTGGGGCTGTCGATCAGCCCCATGATGGCGAGCAAGGTCTGGCTTTTGCCCGAACCGGATTCGCCGACCACCCCGATGATCTCGCGCTGCTCGACGGCAAACGAGACGCCTCCCACCGCCCGCACCAGGCCCTCGTCGCTGCGGAAGGAGACGGTGAGGTCCTTGACCACCAGAAGAGGAGCATCAGCCGACATTGCGTGCCCTCGGGTCGATGATGACGAAGACGACGTCGACGATGAAGTTTGCCATCACCACGAAGAAGGCGGCGTAGATCACCGTGGCCAGGATCATCGGCAGATCGAGGGTCTGCAGTGCCTCATAGGTCAGTTTCCCGACACCCTGCAATCCGAAGACCACTTCGGTCAACAGTGCGCCGCCGCCGACCAGGGCACCAAAATCGAGGCCGAACATGGTAACGAACGCGACCAGCGAGGTCCTGAGGCCATGATGCAGCAACACCCGGCGCTCGCCGATCCCCTTGGCCCGGGCGGTGCGGATGAAATCCTCCTGCATCATCTCGATCAGGCTTGCGCGCAGCACCCGTCCATAGAGGCCGACATAGAGGGTTGCCAGCGTGAACCACGGAATGACGAGCGCCTTGAACCAGCCCCAGGGATTCTCGGTCAGGGGGATGTAGCCGAGCGGAGGAACCCAGGAAAACAGCCAGCTGTCGTGCCAGCGGCTTTGTGTCAGCAGGTTGGCGACCTCGCCCAGCCAGAAGACCGGGATCGACACGCCGACCAGGCTCAGGATCATCAGCGCGCGATCAACGAATGTACCGCGCGTTGCGCCTGCGATCACCCCGACAATCAGTCCACCCAGCACCCACAGCACTGCCGCGCCGCCGACCAGCGACAGCGTCACCGGAATGGCGCTTATCACGGTCGGGATGACGCGCTGCCCGCGATTGACGAAGGAGGTGAGATCACGGCTGACAAAAAGCCGGTTCATCATCAGCCCATATTGCACAGGCAATGGCCGGTCGAGACCGAAATCGTGGCGCACCTGGATCAACGTCTCTTGCGAAGCATTGCGGCCGGCAATGCGCGCCGACGGATCGGCGCCCGGCGTCGCAAAGAAAATCAGGAAAGCAACGACACTTATGCCGAACATGACCAGCACCATCTGGCCAAGCCGGAAGCCGAGCGCGGCAACCACTAGACGCCCCTCGGCGAGGATTTCGGATCGAGCGCGTCGCGTACGCTGTCGCCCAGAATGTTGAGGGCCAGGACCGTGATGACGATGGCCAGCCCCGGCGCCAGTGCAACGACCGGCCGCGAATAGAGCAGGCCCTGGCCGTCCTGGATGATGGTGCCCCAGCTGGCATCCGGCGGCTGCACGCCGATCGACAGGAACGACAGCGAGGATTCCGTCATCATGTTGAGCGCCAGGATCAACGGCACGAAAACGATGATCCGGGTCACCACATTGGGCATGATGTCGCGCAAAAGGATGCGCCAGGGCGACGCGCCCAGGCCGATCGCAGCGGTCACGAATTCGGCATGCATCAAGGTCAGGACATGGCCACGGATCGGCCGCGCCACATAGGGCACATAGACGATGCCGATGATGAAGACCGGTAGCCACAGGCTGCCGGAGCGGATTTCGAATGGACCGATCTGGATACTCTGCGCAATCAGCACGATCGACAGCGAGATCGCCAGCAGGAAAATCGGGAAGGCCCAGAGCACGTCGAGAATGCGCGACAGGCCGATGTCGACGATGCCACCGAAGAACCCGGAGACGACCCCCAGAAACGTCGCGAGGACGAGACACAGCGCGGCTGCAGCACCCGAGATCAACAGCGAATCCCGTCCGCCGTAAAGCAGCCGCGCCGCGACGTCGCGGCCCTGGTTGTCGGCTCCGAGCAGGTAGGGACCGATGCGCCACGTCGGCCCGATCGGCGTCATGCCGAGGCCAAGGCCTTCTGTGGAGGGCTGCAGCACCGGCTGGGTCACCCCATCGACGACGACCTCGCCATTGAGATTGGTCACAAATGGATCGGTGCCGGAGACGTACCGCGCATAAAGCGGCGCCGCGAGCGAGGCGATCACGACGACGACGAGCACGGCGAATGCCGATATTGCCGAACGATCGCCTTTCAGCTTGCGCCATGCCGTGCGCCACGGGCCATCGGTGGCCCGGCGAACCGAGATGGCGGGCTGATCCGCAATGACATTGACCATGAACAGGATTGCCTAGGAAAAATCTCGGCCTGAAAGATGCGCTGATCCGCCGGAAAAGGAAATGCGACGGAGAGCCGGCGGCGCTCCGTCGCATTGGCTCCGGGAGGTTATTCCACCCAAGACTGGCTGACGATCCAGTAGAATTGTGGGCTGAAGGTGAAGTTCTTCAGCCTGGACGAGATGACATCGACCCGCTTCGGCGTGAACAGGACGGCGACCGGCGCCTTGTCCGTCACCGCCTTGTCAATGGCGGTCCAGAGTGTCGCGCCCTTGGCCGGATCGGCGATGGTGGCTGCCTCTGCCTCGTCCATCGATGCGTCGATCGACTTGTCGCAGAACCCCGAAATATTGACCGAGGCGTCGGAACCTGGCGTAAACGAGGCACAGCTGAACAAGACCTGCAGGAAATTCGATGGCGCCGGGTAATCCTGGAACCATTGCGAGATCGAAATCTGCACCTTGTTGTTGGTGTTCTGGATGTAGGTGAACTGGATGTTCTGCGAAATCGGCTTGACCGACGTCTTGTAGCCAAGCTGGTTGAGCACGTCCTGCAGATAGACGCCGATCGCCTTGGAGACAGTGGTGTCCTCGGTGATGATCGTCACCTCCTGACCTGCGGTTCCCGATTCAGCAACCAATTGCTTGGCCTTATCCATATCCGGCGCGGACCACTTCTCACCCGGATTGGCGGTGAACGGGCAATAGGCTGCGAATGACGGGAAGCCCGGCGGCAGGATCTGACAGGCCGGCTGCGCCAGATTGCTGCCGCCGAAAAGCTTGACGATCGCGGCGCGGTCGATGGCGAAGTTCACCGCCTGGCGAACGCGGATGTCGTTGAACGGCGCCAGATTGGTGTTCATCGGCGCGTACCACATCGCCGTCAGCGGGTGAACCGTGACCTGCTTGGCATATTTGGTGCCGAGTTCGGCGAGACGGTCGGACGGCGGCGGATCGAACATCCAGTCCGCCTGGCCATTCTCGACCGCCGTCACCGCCGCCTCGTCGGTAAGGCCGAATTCATAGTCGATCTCGTCCGGATATCCGGCCGGCTGCGCTTCCTTGCTCCATTCCTTGAAGTGAGGGTTGCGCACAATCTTCATCAGCTTGTTGGGGTCGTAACTGGCGATCATATAGGGTCCGGTGCCCGGAATCGGATCGGTGCCGGCGTCCTTGAGCGGCGCGCTCGCCGGCAGGATCGACGCGTGTGGAACGGCAAGCTTCTGCAGGAACTCGGCATCCGGCTGGACCAAGTTGAAGGTAATGGTTCCGGCCGCATCGTCGACAGACAGGCCACCTTCGAGGGAGCATGTCGCGGGCGCCTTCAAGCATGCATCCGCGCCGATGATGCCTTTGTAGAAGGTCCCGGCCGTCGGCCCGCTGATCTTGAAGATGCGCTGGAACGAAGCGACCACGTCTTTGGTCGTGACGTCCGAGCCATCGGCGAACTTGATGCCCTTGCGCAGCTTGAAGACATAGGTCTTGCCGCCGTTCTCGACCTGCGGGAGGCTTTCCGCCAGGTCCGCGACGACCTCGAAGCCGGTCTTGTCTCTGGCCTTCCTGTAGGTCACCAGGCCATCGTAGAGGACATAATTGATCTGGAAATACTGCAGCGTGTAATTGATGTGCGGATCGGCGGTGCCTGCCGCGGCATTGGCCAGCAATCGGAGCGTGCCGCCTGGCTTGCCCTCGGCGGCCAAGGCACCGCTTGCCGGCGACATCATCGTCACGCCGAGCAGAGCCAGCCCGGGTATCAACGCTGCAAATGCTTTTTGGGGTCGCATATTTGTTCCCTCATGGAGGCGTGTCGGCTTTTGCCGCGCTGAATCCGGTCGATCGACCGCCGCGCGGCTGAAAACAGTCCTGGGTTTGCGAACGGCGTTCGCTACTTCGCCCAATCGCAAAAGACTACGGCGAGCGAAGCCGGACGGGATAGCTATTAAGATAGATAGGGTCGGACAGGCTTATTCCCGCCTATTTGTTGAGCAGTCGCCCGACATGGCTATTTGACAAGCAATCATCAGCGGGTAAGCTTGCCGGATGCAAAGCCTTCCAGGCGATCTAGAGAGCCGGTTCCGAACTGGAATGAGCATCGACGCTGCCATGGCGATGGCGACGGAGGTGCTGGAGCCCATCGGTTTCACCGCATTCATCTACGACTATACGCCGGTGCCGGTCAGCCACAAGGGCGAGCTTATCACGCCCTCGCTGATGGCTCTGCGCAACGTGCCGCGCGACATGCAGGATCTCTGGTGCAAGGGCGGATATTATCAGCTCGACCCGGTGCAGGAGGCCGCGCTCGCGGTATCGAGACCGTTTCTCTGGTCGCACAACGGTGTTCAGAGCAACGTCATGCAGCGTGTGCTTCAGTCCAAGCACGATCCTGTGGTCAGCTATCTGCTTGACACGAGGATGACCTGCGGCGTCACCGTACCCATTCGCCTTGCCGGCGGCGATCTCGCCACCTTCACCGCTATCCGTGCCGATCCGGAGGCCGGGTTCGAGGCCGAAGCCAGACCCTTCATCGCCGAGATCGGCGATCTGGGTCATCTGCTGCATGATTCCGTCTATGCCGGTTTCGATGCTGGAATCCGCACCTGCCAACATGTCCATCTGACGTCGCGCGAACGCCAGTGCCTGCGCCTGGCCGCTGCCGGACTGACGGCCAAGCAGGTCGCGCGTGAGATTGGCCGCGCGGTGCCTACCGCAACGCTGCACCTCAACGCGGCGACGCGAAAGCTTGGCGCGCGCAACCGCTTCCATGCCATCGCGCTCGCCGCCCATTACCGGCTGCTTGAACCGGAGCATTGAGGCTCTCGACCTGCGGGCGATCGGCCTTGCCTCGGGCAAACTCATAACCGGCAAACCTATAAATAGTGCTAGCTGTAAATGCGCCGGGCCGCTTAGTACCGTCGGCCGCAAAACAAGGCTTGGGAGGGTCCACACTTCGGCTCCTGCCGCGCCATGATGCGGAGCTTTGATTGTGACGGCGCATGCGATCACCGAAGGATTTAGCCAATACCAGGGCTATCGCACCTGGTACCGAGTGACCGGAAACCTCACCTCGGGCAAGCTGCCCCTGATCGTCGCTCATGGTGGACCGGGCTGCACGCACGACTATGTGGATTCATTCAAGGAGCTTGCCGAAACCGGACGAGCCGTCATCCACTACGACCAGATCGGCAATGGCAAATCGACCCATCTGCCGGATAAGGGCGGTGACTTCTGGACCGTCGATTTCTTCCTGGGCGAACTCGATGCGCTGCTCGCCCATCTCGGCATTGCCAGCCGCTACGCCCTGCTGGGCCAATCCTGGGGCGGCATACTTTCGGCCGAGCACGCGGTGCGCCGCCCGGAGGGGCTCAAGGCATTGATCCTGGCCAATTCGCTGGCCTCGATGGTGCTGTGGGTGAAAGGAGCCCGGCAATTGCGCGCCGGGCTGCCAGCCGATGTGCAAAGCGCGCTCGACCGGCACGAAGCGGCAGGAACCACCGATCATCCGGAATATGTTGCGGCGACGAAGGCTTTCTACGACCGCCATGTCTGTCGCGTCGTTCCGATGCCGCCAGAGGTCGCCCGGACATTTGCGGCAATCGAGGAAGATCCGACCGTCTATCACACCATGAATGGTCCCAATGAGTTCCACGTCATCGGCACGATGCGGAACTGGACCATCGTCGACCGCCTGCATCAGATCGAGGCGCCGACCCTGGTTTTCCGCGGCTTCTACGACGAAGCGACCGAGGCCTGCGTCCAGCCCTTTCTGGATCTTATCCCGCACGTCGAAGGTTTGGTCTTCCCGAATTCCAGCCACATGCCGCATGTCGAGGAAAAGCACGACTGCCTCGCCGCCGTCGGGCGCTTCCTGGCCAAATACGACTGACGTTCCAGCACGCCCTTCAGCCTGCGGTGGCCGAAGACGAGTGACAGTCCGCTCTCGGCGAGGTCGGCGAGCAACTCCTCGTTGCCGCCGCCGGTGCCATGACGATGCCGTCGATGCGGCGCTCCAGCACCCGGTCGATCTCGCGCGCTTCGCGTGCCGTGTTTCTCCTCGGTGCTGAACAGCAGAATATTATAGCGCTCGGCGCGCTGGTGGGCTGCGTCTCCAGTCCGCGTACGAACTCGGCGAAAAAGGGATTGGTGACGTCCGAAATCGGCGCGGCGATGGTGCCGGTCTGGGCGGCGCGCAGGCTGCGCGCTCAGCCATCCGGCCGATATCTCAGCCCGCTGAGCTGTCTTGAGCTTCTTTTGGTCTCGACGCTCAGGGCGCGCGAACCGTTGCCGACAGGCGAGACCATCGCGGCCGACGCCGAGTGCGAAGGTGCCTGCAGGTATGGAACGTGTCCACCCCAAGTTTCGCCAAGCACGTTGCAACCGAATCTATTAGCCGGCGTTAAAGTGCGGGTGGTTTAGCGGGAGGCTTTCATGCAGACGTATCTCGTCGAGCGTATGGACGGCGACGATGTGATCTCGGTGCGCGTCGTCAACGCGCCGAGTCCGTTCAAGGCTGCGGCCATGGTGACCGATGGACATATTACCTTCCGAAAGTGGGAAAAAGACTGGATCCGCGTGACTGACGAAAATCGGGGACAGATCTATGCATATTGTTTTGTCGCCGGCAGCTACTCCGATACTGAACCATTGCCGGTATCGCCCGGGAGAACCACAGAATAGGCAATGTGCCTGAATAGCGGCGATTCCGTCTTCGATCCCACCTTGGCAGATGTGTAACAGGCGTTGCCAACTTGGCACGAACGCCAGTGCTCGCTGCGTCAAGCGCACCACGCGAGCCCGGCATGATTGGCTCTGCCGGCGGCTTGCGAAACAGGCGAAGTGACTAACCAAGCGTCCTTGGGCGAAGATCGGGGCATCATCAGAATGATCGATGAAAAGATTGGGGCGGGAGGCGATAAGTGATCCTAATCTTAGCGTGGGCAACTCATGTCTTCGGCATATTTGGGATCAGAAGTCGCGGATCAGGATCTAGCGGTGGATTGTCAGACAACGACCTCCAATAAATGGTCAAGTGTTCCACAATACGCACTGGATCAGGGTGGTCCGGTACTGCGCCCATTTCAAGGATTGGGCACCGATTTTACCAACGTTGCCGTATTCGATCACCTGAGAAATATGGTCCGCCAGTACCCCGACAAGCTCGCAATCAGCGACGGCGCCAATCGTCTGACTTATTCCCAGCTTCTCCGGTCAGTTGAGACGCTGTCCTACCAGATCGCTGCCGCCGTCCCAGACGGACAGGCGATAGGGATTCTTCAGGCCAACTCGGCCTGGTATCCCATCGCCATCCTGGCAAGCATGACGGCTGGGCGACTTTCGGTGCCACTCAACGCGCGAGATCCCAGCTCGCGGATCCTGGAAATCGTGGCGGGGGCGCGGCTCTCGGCCATCCTGGGCGAGGGCAATGTCCGACCCGCCGGTTTGCCTCACCAAGTCAGTTGGATCGATGTGCCCACCAGTGCGGCCTCGCAATCGGTACAAGTGCCTCAGCCTTACCCCGTCTCGGTCGATGCGCCCGCCATCGTGCTTTATACGTCAGGGAGCACAGGCCGCCCCAAAGGCATCGTTAACAGCCAGCGCAGCTTGCTGTGCCGGGTCCAGCAATATGTCGATGCATGCCACATCAACTCGGATGATGTTTTCCTGCCATTGACCGGACCCGCCACAATCGCCGGGTACCGGGAGATTCTTGCAGCCCTTCTCACCGGGGCCACTTTGCATCTGGTCGAAGTCGAAGCGGTCGGCTTGCGCGCCGTTCAGCGCCTAGTGCGATCCGAAGGCGTGACAATCACCTATCTGGTGCCGGCGCTGCTTCGCGCGCTCATGGCCGACGGACCTGCTGAAGCGTTCCATTCGCTTAGAGTCGCCCGGATCGGTGGCGAGAAGGTGCCCTGGACCGACATCGCACTGCTGCGCAAGGCCGTCTCCGATACGTGCCTCATCCAGATCGGTTACTCGTCAACCGAGACCACCGGCTCACAATGGTTCTTGCCGCGAGACTGGCCGGAGCATGGAGATTCGGTTCCAGTTGGTTGGCTGCTGCCTGGAATCACCTTCGCAATTGTCGACGAAGCGGGCCGCTGCGTTCAATCGGGCCGCAGCGGAGAGCTTCTGATCAGGAGCCCGTATGTCTTGCTTGGCCATTGGGAGGATGGGGCGGTTATGCCGGCGACATCAGACCCGGACGATCCAGGCCTTCGGATTTTCGCGACAGGTGACCTCGTCCGACTTGATAATCAAGGCTTACTGCACATCGTCGGTCGCAAGGGACGGCAGGTAAAGATCAACGGTCGACGCGTCGAGCCAGCCGAACTCGAACGGGTGCTGCGTTGCGCGCCTGCTGTTGCGGATGCCGTGGCAATCGTGACTGCGGCCAATGAGCTTGTCGCCTTTGCCGTTCCTCGGCGCTCGGCCGAAGCGAGCTTTTCGGACGAGCTTCGCCAGCTTGTGAGGACCAATCTGCCACCGCCGCTGCGTCCCTTGCGGTTACACACGATCGCCGAGATCCCGCGTCTGCCAAGCGGCAAGGTGGACATCTCGACACTTGCAGAGATGGATCTTTCAGCCAGAGGGACGGCAGCGACGGCGCGTCCGCTCGAGCCGCGAGGCAAGCTGACGGCGCAGCAGATCGTCCAGCGGGCGTGGACCAGCATCCTCAATACGCGCGTAGCGGCGGGACGCTGGGATGACGCCGGAGGAGACTCGCTGAAGCTGCTGCACTGCGTCATGGAAATCGAAAGCGCCATCGGGCAGGAACTCGGCCTTGAGGCGTTCACCGTTGGAATGAGCCTGGACGAGATGGTCAAGGCGGTCGCGTCTGCACAGGCAGGCGACCAAAGCGCGCGCGCCCAGAAGCATGATCCTCCAATTCTTTTTCTGTTCCCGGGATCCGTCGGCTACGGCCCGAGCCTTGCTGCCTTTGCAGCAGCGATGGGCAAGATCACCCGCGTTGCCCCGATCAGGTACCCAGCCCTGACCATGATCCTGCGCGGGCAAAACAGCCTCTCCGACATGGCCGATGCCGCCGTCGAGCAGATCCGCCGCGCTCAACCCGCGGGTCATATACGACTTCTCGGTCATTCGCTCGGCGGTGCTGTCGCTTTCGAAGTTGCGGCGCGGCTGCTGGCCGCGGGGCGGACCGTAAGGTTCCTTGGCATTCTCGACACCAGTCTCGTCGGCGAGCGAAGCGCTCGCTGGGAGACGTTTACGCGCACATTCAATCGAATCCGAACCAACCGCGTATCCGCTTATCGGATGGCTTGCCGGGCCCTCGCGAAAGTCGCCGTGGCAATGCGGCGCGAGGCGCAACTGGTCCGGTTTCTCGATCGTTTCGCTCAGGGACAGTTCAACGCGACGAGTTTTAGAACCAAACTGGAACTGCAAGAGGTTTTGCGCGCGCGAGCCTTCTTCCAGTGGGTGGCCGAGCCAAAGCCGGCGCTGCCGATCACAGGCACCCTGTTCCGCTGTGCTCGACCCGGAATGCCTCTGGCCATCGGCTGGGATCGCGCTTTCGGACATCTGGACGTGATTCCGATCGTCGGCAGCCACATCGATCTGGTCGTAGAACCTCACCTCGCCACCAACCGCCCGCTTATCGAGAAAGCGGTGGCGCAAACCTATTCGCCAACCGAGTCTCGCAAACTGGAGTACAAGCTATCGACCTGATCTCAACATTCAGCAAGGACGCGCTTGTGCTCGACGCTGCTGCGGAGGTCGATCGCATCGTCCAGATCCTGCGCCAGCAGGTCCTTGGCACGCTGCGACGTCGAGGCGCGGTTGTCGGCCTCTCAGGCGGCATCGACAGCTCCGTCGTCGCGGCGTTGTGTGTTCGCGCCTTTGGGAAAGACAAGGTCCTCGGAATATTCATGCCGGAGCGCCACTCCTCCGGTGACTCGCTAAGGCTTGGCCGCACTGTCGCCGCACAGCTTGGCATCGATGCGATCCTGGAGGACATAACACCGGCCCTCGAAGCGATCGGCGCCTATTGTCGGCAGACCGAGGCAATCCAGACTGTCGTTCCCGACTATGGGGACGGCTGGAAATGCAAGCTGGTGCTGGCCTCAGTTCTCGAGAGCAATGGTCTCAACATCACGCGCCTCACGGTTCAGGACCCTGAGGGCAGGACCGACACGGTGCGTCTGCCGTCGGCAGCCTATCTGCAGATCGTCGCCGCAACCAATTACAAGCAGCGCCTGCGCAAGATGACCGAGTACTATCATGCCGACCGCCTCAACTACGCGGTAGCGGGCACGCCGAACCGCCTGGAATACGACCAGGGCTTCTTCGTCAAGCAGGGCGACGGAATCGCCGACCTGATGCCAATCGTTCACCTCTACAAGACCCAGGTCTACCAGTTGGCCGAATATCTTGGGGTGGAGGAAGAGGTCCGGCGCAGACCGCCCACCACGGACACCTTCTCGATGGCGCAGAGCCAGGAGGAGTTCTACTTCGCACTGCCTTATTATCTGATGGATTTGTGCCTCTACGGGTTAAACCACGGGATCGCTAGCGAAGACGTCGCCGAGGCCACCGGTCTCACCGTGGTGCAGGTTCAGAAAGTTTTCAAGGATATCGACAGCAAACGGCGCGCCGCACGCTATCTTCACGCGCGGCCGTTGGTGTCCTCTTCAATGGGCGAGGGCTAGGCGATGTGCGGCATCGCCGGAATTGTGTCGCTGAGCGCCGCCGCGGCGCCCCCTTCCCGTGATGCGCTGATGCGCATGGTAGGCACACTGGCGCATCGCGGCCCGGACGAGCGCGGTCTTTACCGGGACAAACGTGCGGGATTGGCGCATGCCCGTCTGTCCGTCATCGATCTCGCCAGTGGCCAGCAGCCACTCGCTGGCGCGGGCGACACAATGTGGATCGTCTTTAACGGCGAAATCTTCAATTACATCGAGCTGCGACAAGACCTGGTCGCGCTCGGTTATCGCTTCCGCACACGCAGCGACACGGAGGTCATCGTCCATGCCTATCATGCCTGGGGCGAGGCCGCCTTCGAGCGGATGAATGGGCAATGGGCAGTCGCCATTTGGGACTCCGTGGCGGGTCGACTCGTCTTGTCGCGGGATCGGTTCGGCATCTGTCCGCTGCATTTTTGCGAGCACGGCGGACGGCTTTACTTCGCCAGCGAGGTGAAGGCCATTTTCGCGGCCGATGCGGATATACCCCGCGCCTTCGATCCAGCCGGCATCGATCAGACTTTCACGCTCTGGACCGTCGTGCCGCCACAAGGCGTGTTTGGAGGAGTAAGCGAACTCACTCCAGGGCACATTCGCATTTATGACAGTGGCATCGTTCGCGAGCGGGCTTTTTGGAAGCCAAGCTATCCAGAGGTTGACGGACCCGGCGATGACGAATTCGCCGGTTCACTTGATGACGCGGTGGAGGAAGTGCGCGGCGCCCTGGAAGCCGCTACGGCGCTCAGGATAGTACGCGCCGACGTGCCGGTCGGCTGCTATTTGTCCGGCGGGCTCGACAGCTCGCTGGTCGCCGCGCTTGGAAGACGCTTCGCCGGCGGGCGCTTCCAGACTTTCTCCCTGCGTTTTGCCGACGCCGAGTATGACGAGACTCATTTCCAGCGCCTGGTTGCCGGCGTGGCGGGAAGCGAGCACCATGAGGTGGTTGTTTCGCGCAGCGATATCGCTGGCATCTTCCCTGAGGTGATCTACCACACCGAGCGGCCAATCCTCAGGACCGCGCCGGCGCCGCTGTTCCTGCTATCGAGACTGGTGCGTCAGCATGGCATCAAGGTCGTGCTGACCGGCGAAGGGGCCGACGAAATGTTCGCCGGCTACGATCTGTTCCGCGAGGGCAAGGTCCGCCGTTTCTGGGGACGCCAGCCCGCCTCGACGCGACGCTCCCGGCTGCTGGAGCGCCTCTATCCCTATCTCAGCCGCTCGCCGGTGCAACAGCAGGCGATGGCACGCCAGTTCTTCGGGCGCGACATCCACGCCCATGACGCGCCTGGTTTTGCGCATGGCACGCGCTGGCGTACCACGAGCGCTATCAAGCGGCTGTTTTCGGCAGACATGCGGGCCCAAACGGAGCGCCGCAACGCCGTGTCCGAGCTGCTTGCCCGCCTGCCGGCGGAGTTTTCGCGATGGGGCTCCCTTGCGCAGGACCAGCATATCGAGATCCAGACGCTGATGTCGGGATACCTGCTTTCATCGCAAGGGGACAGGATGCTCTTGGCCCATTCCGTCGAGGGGCGCTTCCCATTCCTCGATCATGAACTCGTGAGGCTCGCGAATTCGCTTCCGGCCGCCTATAAGCTGCGCGTGCTCGATGAAAAGCATGTTCTGAAGCGTGTGGCGCAACCGATTGTGCCGTCGGAAATCGTCACTCGCAAGAAGCAGCCCTACCGGGCCCCCAACGCGCTTTGCTTCGTCGCCGATGGCGCTCCGGCCTATATTCGCGAAGCACTTTCGGAGGCGGCGCTGCGCGAGGCAAACGTCTTCGATCCTAAGTCGGTTGCCCGTCTCCTGAGCAAGTGCCAGGCCAGCGCCGGCGGCGCCGACCTGTCCAACTCCGACAATATGGCGCTGGTCGGGGTGCTGTCGACGCAGCTTCTTCATGAGCAATTTATCGCGAGCCGACCAAGTGGAGCTCGCACGCTCAAGCTCAGCGTCGATATCGACCGCGAGCATCGCGCAGAGGTGCTCGCATGATGCATGGCGCCGTACCGCTCCTGCACGACTATCTCATCCACTCTGCCAGCCGGCTCGGCGGGAAGGTGGCCCTGGTGTGCGGTAATCAACGTGTCACCTACGGCGATCTCGATATGCGCTCGAACGCCATAGCGCATCATTTGAGCCAGGCCGGAATCGCGCGCGGCGATCGGGTGGTGATCTTCGCCGACAACACTGTCGAGGCCGTCGTCGCTTTCTGGGCCGTGCTCAAGGCCAACGCCGTGGTGTGCATCGTCAATCCACTCACCAAAAGCGACAAGCTTGGTTATCTGCTCAACGATTGCCGCCCGACGGCACTGATCACCGACAACCACCTGCATTCGATTTTCAGGGAGCCGGCGCGGAATTGCCCATCGTTGCGCTGCATGATCGTCTCCGGGCCGATCGAACGCGACGACCTGCAAGAACCGCCGCATGCTGTGCGCTGGGAAACTGCGGTCGCGGCAGCCCGCAGCACGCCGCCCGCGCGCCGCTGCATCGATATCGATCTTGCTGCAATCATTTATACGTCCGGCTCGACGGGCGAGCCCAAGGGCGTGATGCTGACGCACCGAAACATGGTTGCCGCGTGCGCCTCGATTTCCTCATACCTGGCGCTTGCTGAAGACGAGGTGATCCTCAACGTCCTGCCGCTCGCCTTCGACTACGGCCTGTACCAGATGATCATGGCATTCGGCGCGGGCGCCCGGCTGGTGCTTGAACGCTCGTTCGCCTTCCCCGCGCAGATCCTTGGGCTGATCAAGCAAGAAAGGGTGACGGGCTTTCCCGGCGTACCGACCATCTTCGCCGCACTCGGGGAGCTCAAGTCTCTCAGGGATCAGGATTTTTCGAGTATTCGCTATGTCACGAACACTGCGGCCGCTCTGCCGCTCAAGCACATTCTCCTGCTTCAGGAGCTATTTTCTCGTGCCCGTATCTATTCGATGTACGGCCTTACCGAATGCAAGCGCTGTACCTACCTGCCGCCGGAGGATCTCGAGCGAAAGCCGTTGAGCGTCGGGATCGCCATCCCCAATACGGAAATGTGGATTGTCGACGAGCATGACAGGCGGGTCGGCCACGGTGTCGTTGGCCAGCTCGTCATCCGCGGAGCGACGGTGATGAAGGGTTACTGGGGCAAGCCGGAGGCGACGGCCAGGAAGCTCAAGCCCGGACCGCTGCCGGGCGAGCAGGTCCTGTACACCGGCGATTACTGCCGGATGGACGCCGAGGGCTACCTCTACTTTGTCGGTCGCGGCGACGAGATCATAAAATCGCGGGGCGAGAAGATAGCGCCGAAGGAGGTGGAAAACGTGTTGATGGAGATTGCGGGCGTACGGGAAGCCGCGGTCATCGGCGTTCCGGACGAGTTGCTTGGACAAGCAGTGAAGGCATTTGTCGTGATGGAGCAAGGAAGCATGATCGGTGAAAAGCAGTTGCAGAAAGAGTGCCAGAGACGACTGGAAAACTTCATGGTTCCAAAGTCGATCGTCATCGTACCCAGTCTGCCGATGACCGACACGGGCAAACTCAAAAAAACCGCCCTGTCATGAGTCGGTATCAGGGCGAAGTTGATCAGCATTCATTTTTTGTACCGGAGGCGAAATCAATGTTGTCTACCAAGGATAGAACCGATACCTGCAGCGATCAAATTCGCGCTTTCCTGGCGTCGAATTTCTATATAGCCGATCCAGAGAGCCTGGAGAGCGACACCTCGCTTCTCGACCAAGGCATCGTGGACTCGACGGGGGTGCTCGAGGTTATCGGCTTCATCGAGGAGACCTTCGGCATCACGGTCGAGGACAGCGAGCTGCTGCCCGAGAATCTCGATTCCATCGAGGGAATTGCGCAATATGTCATGCGCAAGAGAAACTGATTTGCCGACATCTCGCGCAACTCTGTTTCAAGTCCCCGACCGTTTCCGGTTGCGACAGCGCGTCTAGGCCTGTCGCGACGGCGGTGCTTACGCCTGCGCCTTCGTATGCCCCACAACCACCCTGCCCTCGCCGGCCTGGTTGGTGACTGCCCGGATACTCTCATAAGCCTTGGAACGCTCGAGCAAACTCATGACCTGCCGGTCCTGGCCAAGCCCAACCTCGAAAAGCAGGATGCCTCCGCGCCGCAAATAACGCGGCGCGTCCTTGAGCACTCGCATATGGATGCTCAGACCGTAGGGTCCGGCTGCGAACGCTTCACGCGGCTCGAGCTCGACCAAATGCGAACGATCGCCCTCGAGCCGTTTTTCCGAAATATAGGGCGGGTTGCAAACGATCACGTCGATCGTGCCGTCAAGCTCCAAGCCGGAGAAGGCGCCGAACAAGTCGCCCTGAAGCACCGTTACCCGCTCCTCCATATCAAGATGGGTGACGTTGCGGCGCGCGACCTCCACGCATCCGTCGGTAAGATCGCTTGCCCACACGCGCGCGGTGGGAGCGTGGTGCGCGATGGCGCACGCCAGATTGCCCGCCCCACAGCACATGTCGACAACGCGAGGCACCGGCAAGTTCAGTTGGCTCAGAACATCGAGAGCGGCGTTGCCGAGCAGTTCCGTTTCCGGCCGAGGAACAAGCGCACCGGGCGAGACCAGCAGCTGCAATCCCATGAAGGTGCTGCGGCCCCTGCCGTAGGCGTCGGCAACATTGATCTCTTCGCTCACGACACTCGCCTCCCCGTTTTAGCCGGCGTTGGTGGCCGACAATTGCGTTCCGATGAAGTGTATCTCAAAACCGTTTAACTCTCGATCGACAAAATCAAAACCCATCCGTCCCCAGACGCTTCGACGCCTTGATGCTACAAAGATGACCATAAGCTTCTGCGCTGTGTCATGATTAGGAATATCTCCTTACCAGACCCGGTTATCCCCAGCCTGGCGAGCCAGTTGCCGAATTCTCAGCCTGGCGTCACGATTTTGCTACATTTTAATCAAAGAAGGCACATATGTAAGCAATTCGTAATGTTCCAGCAGCGAAGGGCGGAGCTGCTGCTTCCCGGAAGGTTAAAGTTTGTCCCTCATCGAAAGAACCGACGAGATTGCGCGGCAATTTCGCGTCAAAGAGCGCATATCATGAAGTCAACCAAAGGGCGCTCGCTCGATCTACGATCCGCGATGTTCGGCTGTGTGCACGGCCTCGTTGGCGTAGGCGTTTTCTCCGCATTGATAAATATCCTCGCCTTGACCGGCTCCGTCTACATGCTCCAGGTCTACGATCGCGTGCTGCCTTCGCAGAGCGTGCCGACTCTTGTCGGATTTACAGTCGGGATGCTGGGACTTTACGCGGCCTACGGGCTCCTCGATTTCGTGAGGCTTCGCCTGTTGGTCCGCATCGGCAGCCGCCTGCATAGAAATCTGCAGCAAAAGGCGTTCGCAGCCTCGCTTTCCCTGCCCCTCGTTGCCGGGCCGGATGCGAACCGGGTACATCCGCTTCGTGATCTGGACCAGCTACGTGGCTTTCTTTCCGGACTGGGGCCGACAGTCTTATTCGACGCTCCCTGGATACCATTTTATATGGTGGTCATCTATCTGCTGCACCCTGCGCTTGGCGTGCTGGCAACGCTCGGCGCATGCGCCGTTGTGCTTTTGACGGTGGCTGCGGAGATCATCGGCCGCAAACCTGCGGCTCGTGCGTCTGAAACACTCGTTGCGCAGCGGCTTCTGGCCGATTCCGGCCGCCGCAACGCAGAGGTTGTTCAGGCTATGGGCCTGTCCGCCCCGCTTAGCCGGCGCTGGAACGAGGTCAGTCATCTTTATCTGAAGAACCAGGAACGGCTCTCCGACGTCGTTGGCGCAGCGAGCTCACTGTCGAAGACGCTCCGAATGGCCTTGCAATCATGCGTGCTGGGGCTTGGTGCCTACCTCGTGATCGGGGGCGAGGCCTCGCCGGGTGTGATCATAGCGTCGTCCATATTGCTGGGCCGCTCACTGGCGCCGGTCGATGTGGCGATCGCAAATTGGAGAGGGTTTCTGGCAACCCGCAAAAGCTATTCCGAGCTGGCGGCAGCGCTGGATGCTTTTGATAGCCAGCAAGAGCCAATGGAACTGCCACGCCCAAAGGCGGAGCTTGCGGTCGAGGAATTGACGGTCGCGCCACCAAGTCTGCAGAAGCCAACAATCTTCAATGTAAGCTTCCGCTTGGCGAGGGGCGCAGGATTGGCGGTCGTCGGCCCGAGCGGCTCCGGCAAGACCACGCTCGTGCGCGCTTTGGTCGGGGCATGGAAGCCGCTTCGAGGAACGGTAAGATTGGACGGCGCCTCGCTCGATCAGTGGAATTCAGAGCTGCTCGGCATTCATATTGGCTACCTGCCGCAGGACGTTGAGCTGTTCGACGGCACGATCGCCGACAACATTTCAAGGTTCGGCGGCAAAAGCGACGCAAGGGGCGTGTTGGCAGCTGCCAAAGCTGCGGGCGTGGACAAGATGATCATGCGTCTTCCGCAGGGTTTTCAAACACGCATCGGAGAAGGCGGCGCAGCCCTGTCGGCTGGGCAGAGGCAGCTCGTCGGACTTGCCAGGGCACTTTACGGTGATCCATTCCTCGTCGTTCTTGACGAACCAAATTCCAATCTGGATGCAGACGGCGATGCTGCTTTGGCCGGCGCGATCCTGGCAGTGCGTCAGCGCGGCGGTATCGTGATCGTCGTTGCGCATCGCCCCTCCGCTCTCGTCAACATCGATCAGGTACTCGTCCTGTCGAACGGGATGCTCCATTCGTTCGGTTCGCGCGAAGACGTTCTGGCAAATGTGATCCGGCCCTTCCCGCGTCCGGACAAGCCAAACATTGTCGTTCCGCTGCAGCACGGTGCAAGCGGGCATGCGTGAGGTATTGCTTAGTGTCTAACGTGACCATGTCGTCATATGCTGCGGTCGCTGGCGAAGGCCAGCCGACCGGGGCGAAGCCAGAGCCGGATGGCATTCGAGCCAATTTACCCTGGGGCAATCTGCTCCGGAGCCTGGCAGAACATTCTCGTTCCGCTGCACAGAGGTGCAGCCGGGCATATGTGAGGTATCGCTCTACTTTTACCGTGTCGCCATACGCCGCGCCCGGTGGCGAAAGCCGTTCGTTGGAAACGAAGCCGGATCCGGATGGCATCCGGGCCAATCTGCTCTTGGGCTTGGCAACCAGCTTGCTGTTGATCTTTGGCGGAGGGCTGTGGTTGGGATTGACCAAGATTGCCGGCGCGGTGATTGCGCCTGCAACTGTGGTGGTCGAAAGCAACATAAAAAAAGTCCAGCATCAAACCGGCGGCACCATCGGCGGAATCTTCGCGCAGGACGGCGATCACGTGAAGGCCGGCGACGTGTTGGTCAGGCTGGACAACACATTGACCCGAGCAAACCTGCAGATAATCACCGAGGACCTCAATCGAGCCACCATTCGTCTGGCCCGGCTGGAAGCCGAGCGCCAGGGTCTGCCGGAAATGCAGATCCCGCCTGGCCTTCGGGTTCAAATGGGTGACCCGCAAGTGGCGGCGCTTGTCAGTGGCGAACGTGCCTTGTTCGAAAGCCGTGCTGCGGCGCTGGCTGGCCAAAAGGCACAATTGCAAAGCCGCGCGAAGCAGCTGGAACGTCAGATCGATGGCCTCAAATCGCAGCAGTCTGCGACGGATGAGTCTCTGGATCTGCTGACCAAGAACCTTGCTGACGTTGAATCTCTCTACGCAAAGAAGTTGGTCTCCAAGGAGAGATTGAGCACTGTCAGCCTGGAGAAGACCCGGACTCGCGGCGAATCGGGACGCCTTGTCGCAGCGATAGCGGAGGTACAAGCTCACATCAGTGAAACGGACCTGCAGGTGCTTCAGCTCGACGAACAAATGCGGAGCGACGTGACCAACGAACTTCGCGAAACGGAAGCCAAGCAGACCGAACTCAGTGAGCGCAAGGTGGTGGCCGAAGACGAGCTCGGCAGGACAGACATTCGCGCCCCGCAATCAGGCACGGTACAAGAATCCTCGGTCCACACCGTCGGAGGCGTGATTGGCGCCGGAGAGGTGCTCATGATGATTGTGCCCGATTCCGACAACCTTGTCGTAGACGCTTCCATTCCTCCGTCGCGCATTGATGAGATCCATCCCGGACAGCAGGTGTCGATCCGCTTTCCGGCGTTCGACGCCGGCACTACACCGGCTTGCGAAGGCTCGGTCAACCGCGTCTCCGCAGATCTGATCAAGGATCAGCAACGTCAGCTTTCCTATTTTTCGGCGCGCATCGATGTCGAGAACGAAGCGACCTGCCTGACAGGAGAGAAAATCCTCAAACCGGGCATGCCCGCCGAAGTCCATATAAGAACCGACGAGCGCAGTGTCTGGTCCTACTTGATGAAACCTCTTACCGACCAATTTTCCAGAGCTTTCAGGCAGTAAGCGGCTGCCAACCCAGTGGCGGCCGCTTGGCTCGAGCGCAGCCGATCTATCGGATCGCCGCGCTCTCGAGAGCGCTGCTGAACCTTACCTCGATCGTGTCTCCCGGCATGACCTCGGTGTCTTCTTGGGCCGGCTGTTTCCGCCATTCTTCGCCCACCCTGCGAACGATCGTGACCTCGGCTTGGATCGTCTCACCGGCAACCGGCAACGGCAGGGCGGCAGCTCCCGTGGGCTGCAACTTCTGGCTGGCGGCGCGAAGTCTTGCATTGATGTCGGCAAGACGCACATTGGTATCTTTCAACTCAGTCAGCAGACCTATCCTTCTTTGGTTGTCATTGCGTTCGTGCTGTCTGGCAAAATCAGCCTGCTGACGTCGTGCTCTCATAAGTTCAACCGACGTTTCGAGTGCCCGGCTGGAAGAGAGTACCAAAGCGCGCCGGACGTCGGCGAGCCGGTTATTGGTGAGATTTCCGGACTCAAACGCCTTCCTTACGCGCGCCAGCTCGTCTTCGTCCGCCTTCACGCCATCCGCTTCGGCCTGCTCGCGTTTGAGCAAGGTCTCGGTTTGTGCAGCGGCATCCTTGCCACTTTTATCGAGAAAGCTCTGCTCTTGCTGGAAGTTGTCCAACGAGAGCTTCAGCCCTTCTGCTTCGGCCTGGGCGATCGCCGATGCAAAAACTGCCGGCAAGGGCGATCCTTGTGGTGGCTGCATGTCGAAGCTCGATTTGCCCTGAAGTTCGGCGCGAATGCGGGCGCTGTGATAGTAGTCTCTCGTGTATTCCCCCCAAAGCGATTCGTAATCGCGCCGCAGATCCACCGGATCGGGGCCAACCTGGTTTGCCCGGGACCGCAAAAGGCTGAAACCACCTGACACGGCAATCGCCTGCCGCACGGTCATCAGCGGCCGGTAGGCCTGCTGTCCGGGAGTGAGCACATCCCCTGTCACATAGATCGGCCGATATTCTGCGACCACGGCGGTCACGTCTGTCGGCTTGATGACGATCATTTGCTCCCGCCCGTCAGGCAGACGATGGTGGAATATCTTGGTTGGCAGGATCGTCTGCATGCGTGTTTGCAGTTCGGCCGGGCTTAGGCCGCCCACCGAAACCATCCCGACTTCGGGAAACGCGATCGTGCCGTCCATCTGGACCACGGCACGTTGCGTTCGCTCCGGGATGGAGGCAATTCCTATCTCGACGGTGTCGCCGGCGGAAAGTCGATAGGCGACCTGCGCTTCCGCTGCAGCGGCCGTATCCATGGCAGCCAGCATGCCGAGCACGACAAGAAGGATTCGGTTAACAAGGACCATTGGTGACAATCTCCTTCTGGTTCGAATCCAGCGACAACTGCGGAGCCAATCCACCCAGGCGAAAGCTCATGTCATGTAACCCATCTCATGGCGCACCCGGCCTTCGCTGAGGCGTCCCTGCCACCATCCGATGGTCCGCTCCAACCCTTCGCGCAGGCTGGTCTGGGCGCGCCATCCAGTCTTGCTTTCGAGGAGCGAAGAATCAGCCAGCAAGGCACGCACCTCTGAATTCTGCGGCCGCAGGCGGCGCTCGTCGCGGTGAATTGGTTTCTTGCAGCCACTCAACTCGACCACCAGATCCAATATGTCCGAGATCGTCACGGCGCGCTGGCTTCCGGCATTGTAGGCATGGCCAAATTCGAGCTCGGCCGAACCTGCGGTCAAAAACGCCGCCGCAGTGTCTTCCACGAAAGTAAGATCGCGGATCGGGCTGGTGTCTCCCACCATGATCGCCGAGCATTTCTTGTCGAGAGCCTGACGTATGATGGTCGGTACGATGGCTCGCTCGCTCTGGCGTGGGCCATACGTATTGAAGGGCCGCATGATGACCACGGGGACGTCGAACGATCTGGCGTACGACTCCGCCATCATGTCCGCACCGATCTTGGATGCCGAATATGGTGACTGTCCCTGCAACGGGTGTGATTCGCTGATGGGCATTGTCAGCGCGGTGCCATAAACCTCGCTTGTCGAGGTGTGCACCACACGCTCCGTCTCCCATTGGCGCGCCGCTTCGAGGACGTTGACCGTGCCCAGGATGTTGGTTTCTACATAGGACTGGGCCGCGGCATACGAATATGGGATCGCGATCAGTGCGGCGAGATGAAACACCACCGCCTGGCCACGCACGATCCGGTTAAGAAATGCGCTGTCACGAACATCACCGCGGATGAGGTTCAGCTGGCTTCGAATGGTGTCCGGCAAATCGTCCAGCCAGCCGTGGCTGTCGAACGAATTGTAGAGAGCCAGCGCAGTGACGTCCGCGCCGCTACGGACGAGTGCTTCGGTGAGATGCGACCCGATGAACCCATCGGCACCGGTAACCAGAACTTTCCTGCCCTTGTATGCCATGACCCAAGCGTTCCCCCTATGACGTGAGGCACTGACTTTGCAAATCCACGAGAGCGCGGGTATTCCACCTGCTCTCAAGTTCCGATCGGCGGCGGCGAAACGACGCCAAGCACCGCCAGCAAGCCGCGCACCATCCAGACGACATCAGAGACGATCGTGCGCTGCGGATAATAGGAAAGGTCGAGCCTGGCCTTGGCAGGAAACAGAACCTGGCGGTAGAACAATAGCGGGTCCACGGATCGCGGATAAAAATGCGCTTCATTCCGGAAGAGAACCTGGGCCGGACCCAACAAGCCTGGCTTGTATTGTAAAATGTCCTCAAAGCCCCCACGAAAACAATCGGCAAAGGCAAGGCTCTCCGGGCGTGGACCGATGATTGCCATCTCGCCTCTGAAGACATTCCATAGCTGCGGCAGCTCGTCGAATTTGGTGGCGGCGAGGAACCGCCCGATTGGCGTCATGCGGCTGTCATCGGCCATGGTCAGCGCCAGGCCACCGGGATCGCATCGCACTCTGAATTTGCGGAATTTGTACATGCGGAATGGGCGAGCACCGGCCCCGACGCGGGTCTGCGTAAAGAAGATTGGCCGACCGCCTTCCAGCAGCAGCGCCAGGGCAATCAGCAGCATCAGCGGAGCGAAGACGATCGCCGCAGCTGCAGCAATGACGAGATCGATTGCTCGTCTCACAGCCCCATGGGCGGCGCTCGAGACGTTAGGCCGGTGAATGGCTAGGTCCAGGGCATTCATGCGGCTGTTCCTGTCTGAGCGCAGTTATTGACCGCCGCGGCAAGAGCGACCACTACCGTTTCGACCAAAGGTGCGGTGATCTGCGGATGCAGCGGTACAGTGAGTTCGCGCTGGGCGAAATCTTCCGTGCGCGGTAAATGAGTACCGGGAATGAGCTCACGATAGAGCGTCATCTGGTGCACCGGCGGGTAGTGGATAGTGGTTTGTATCCCTTGCGCGCGCAGTGCGTCGATGACGTCTTGCCTGTCGGCGTAACGCGGCAAAAGGATAGGCATGATGTGGTAGGCCGACGTCCGCGGCTCGTGGAACGGGATGGTCACGGCCGGGCAATGCTTCGCGATGAGACGGCGATACAGCATCACCAGGATACGCCTGATCTCATTCCACTCCTGCAGATTTTGCAGCTGGACCAATCCGATCGCAGCCCGCAATTCATCCATGCGATAATTGAATCCGAGCATGGTGACATCATACTGCGGGGTGCGGCTGTTCAGCCTTTGACGTGTCCCGGTGGTCATCCCATGTCCACGCGCCTGGCGGATCGTCTCGAGCAGACCGGCATCCCTGGCAATCACCGCCCCGCCTTCCGCCGTGGTCATGTTCTTGTTGCCGTAGAAGCTGAAGGCGGCCGCGGCACCAAATGTCCCCACCTCCTTCAGGCCGGGCGCATGCGCCGCGTCCTCGACGATATGCAGCCCACGGGCACGGGCGAACTTCTGCCATTGTTCCCGATCGGCGAGGTAGCCGGCGAAATGGACGAGAATGACTGCCTTGGTGCGGGCCGTGCATTTCGCTTCGGCTTCCGCGATGGACATCAGCGGCACATCGACCGACTCGATGTCGACGAAAACGGGGGTCGCACCAACATAGAGGACCGCATTTGCGGTCGCCACGAAAGTCAAGGATGGGACCAGCACCTCGTCGCCCGGGCCGATACCAAGTGCGTGCAAAATGAGATGAAGCGCTGCGGTACAAGAACTGACCGCGACGCAATCCTCCGCACCATGCACGTCGGCAAAGGCTTGTTCGAAGGCTCGTACCTGCTCCCCCATGGTCAGCCAGCCGCTGTCGATGACCTTGGTCAAAGCAGTCTTCTCCGGCACACCCAAGATCGGGGCACTGACCAAGAGCATCACAACCTCCTAGACTGATAACTGTGGGAACCGCGCTGGTGACTTCATCATGCAGCCGTCGCAGTGACCTCGATCGAGGCCGACTGGTCTTCCCAGGAAATGGTCTGTGCGTTCTGAAAGTCGTCGACGCGCCCGATATCGAGCCAGAGACCTTCATGCTTGTACACGTGCACGGTTGTGCCGTTCTGCATCATCTGGAGCATCAGGTCGTCGAACCCAAAGGGTATGCCGGACGGGATGAACTGCAGAACGTCTGGATTCATGCAGTAAATCCCCATGCTGACCAGATGCGACAGCGTCGGTTTCTCGCGAAAGGTCTGCACGGTATTGTCGACTTCGTCGATGACGCCGAAATCCATCTTGATCAGGCGACAGGCTGTTGCGATCGTCACTGGATCGGTGTGCTTACGGTGCGCTGCTACAAATCGACTGAGGCTTAGATCCGTAAGGACATCGCCATTGAGAACGATGAATGGCTCCGTCAGTTCGTCCCTGATCAAAGACAATGGCCCGATGGTGCCCAGCGGCTCCATCTCCTGCGTGTATCGAATTTTCAGGTTCCACTGCGAGCCATCTCCACACACGGTGCGGATCAAGTGGCCGAGATACCCGGTTGTAATATAGACTTCCTGAATACCGTTGCGTCGCAACCATTTCAGAAGCATCTCGAGAACCGGCCGTGCACCAATCGGCATGAGCGGCTTCGGCAAGATCGAAGTGAAGGGGCGGAGGCGTGTTCCCATTCCACCACATTGAATCACCGCTTTCATCCTGGTCCTCCCTTGTTCATTCGGCCTGAACGCCATCGTCACGGGCCGGTTATCCTACCCTGGTCAGCACCCGGGAAACGCGTTCTTGTCCCCTCAGAAGAACCGGTGAGATTTCCCGTAGAAGACCGGTGAGATTTCCCCACCGATCCCTGATCCGGACATTGCATCTGGATGGTATGTGGCCGTCGGGGTGGATGTCGTCGTGCATTCGAATGGTAACAATTCAGCCGTTTTGCTGTTCTATACCTACAGACCTATGGCAGTGCTGAACGACCAGCCGGTCTGTCAGCTTTCCAAGAGGTCAGAACACATGTTCGACGACGTTCGGCGGGTTTCGCTCACAAGGGGCAAAAAAAGAGGAGCGTTTCCCGTCATTTAAGATTATATTAGAAATCTGGCGTTTGCGGCGTTGGGGTGCCGCGGCGTCGGCTGGATGAATCGACGAGTGAATGGCTACGACTTTCAGGCCCATCACCGTTCAATCCATTCAGATACGCGTTGGGGTAGTTCAATGTATCGAATCGTCATCGCCGACGATCACGGCTTGTATCGTCGTGGCTTGCGATTGGCACTGACCGCAGGCATTCCAGGTGTGGAGATATTTGAAGCGTCTTGTTTCGACGCGGTGCTCAGTTTGCTGGCAGAGCAATCGTTCGTGGATCTTGCGATCCTGGACCTGAATATGCCGGGCCTGTTCAATCAGGAGGTGCTCGGCGGGATCCTGTCCGCCTATCCGGACACGCGATTTGCGATCGTTTCCGGAAACGATTCACGCTCGGAAATACTCACGGCTCTTTCGATCGGGCTTCACGGCTACATCGTAAAGTCGCAGACGGACGAAGAGGTCGTTTTGGCTGTCAATGAAATCCTCTCCGGCCGCATCTATGTTCCTGCACTTCTGTCACGCCCGGGTGCAACGCAAACAACCCACGCGCATACACACTCCGAGAAAGGCCCACAGCGACGTACCACAGGCCTCAACCTTGGCAGGCTGACCTCGAGGCAAAAGGAAGTCCTCAAGCTGATGGCGGAAGGCTATTCAAACAAGGAAATTGCTCGCGACCTGGAAATCGCAGAGGCGACCACGAAAATCCACGCTGCTGCGGTCCTGCGTGAGTTGGGGGTACGCAATCGGACAGAAGCTGCGGTTATGCTGAAGACATGGCTTTCGAGACATGCCAGCTAGGGCGCCGCGCGTCCTTTTGGACATGCAAACGGCGCCCAAGCTTTCATGCATATACTGCATATACCGAAACTGCGCTGCGGCCTTTGGCCAACGACATCCCTGGAAAAGAACCTAAGCGCATCTCCAAGGCCATTCAGCGCGACGCGTCTTTTAGGTATCTGCTTTTCGATCGGAGCACTGCACTAGGATCCGATTTCCTTGCGTGACAGCCGCAGCGAATACCGCAACCCGTGGTCAGTTATTTCCAGTTTGGGAGAGTGACCGACAAGCGGCGCTCCATCTACTCCGATTATCATGGAACCGAAGCCATGACGGACTACGCTCGAGGTCCGCCGCCGTCCCGATTCCACCCACTCGAACACGATCTCACTGCCTGTGTCTTCAGGTGCAAATGTCCAGCTTACGTCGATCCGGCCTTTTGGATCGCCAAGCGCTCCATATTTCATGGAATTGGTGGCAAGCTCGTGGACGATCATTGCAAAACTCTCGGCGGCGCCTCCCGACATCACCACGGAAGGACCGCTGACCGATATGGCGCGTGTTCCCATATATGGTTGCAACTCTTGAGCAACGAGATCGTTTAGCGCCCCCGATACGCTGCCGTTGCGTGAAAGAAGCAGATGGGTTGCCTCGAGCGCGCGTATCCGGTCGATCAGCATTTCCTTGTATTTGGCAACATTGTTTCCAGGAACATCGACCATTTTCACGAGCGCCGTGATCACCGCGAAAACGTTGCCGAACCTGTGGCGTTGTTCGAGCATAATGCGCTCCCGCTTCTTTGCCGCGGCGCGCAGCAGCGTGGTTTGTCGTCTCTCGCTCAGGTCGGCAGCCACTCCAAGCCGCTGTCCTCCATCACCCTGTCTTTCCTCCCTTCCGCGCAGGGCAACCCAGCGGATATGCCCGTCCGGTCGACGGACGCGTATCTCAACATCGTAATTCATGACCGATGATGCGGGCTTTCTCGATGCCGCCAGCTTTGGCCAGTCCGCCGGATGAACGACAGCTGATAGTTCCTCCAAACTGCGGCTATTGGCCTGGGCCAAGCCGAGAACGTCCCAGAACGTGTCCGAGCCTGTGACTGTCCCGTCTTTAAGGTCGATCCGCCACGTGGCCAAGCGTCCAGCAGACAGAGCGAGGTCTAGCCATTCCTTCTGAGCCCGAAGCGCTTCGTGAACAGCTCGTCGTTCCGAAATATCGTCGACCACCACGAAGATGCTCTCCGAGAGTCCCCCCTCGGGCACGGACGAAGAAAGCGTTAGCCTGGCCCAGAATGCCGTACCGTCCTTTCTTAAAAGACGGACCTCCGAAACGAACGAAGCAATGTCGTTGCCTAGGCCCGCCAACAATTGCGCCAAGGTGTCCCGGTCGTTCGGGTGGGCGAGCGTATCGAGCTGCAATTGGGCAAGCTCCTCCTCCTTGTACCCGGTCATCTCACAAAGGCGTCTGTTGGATTGCAGCAACTCACCTTTCTCGTTGGTGTTCGCGAATCCCATGGCAGCACGTTCGAAGGCCCAACGATAGCGGCTTTCGGTCGCCTCGACGGCAGCGAGCCTGGCCTCCGCGACTTCCAGCAGCTCACGCAAGTCCTGCCGCAGGCGATGGAACGTCATGGCAATCACCCCACCCGAAACCAGAAGCAGGATTGCGCGTGCCCAATCGCCATTTGAAATCTGATCGTATCCTCGCGCCCAAAGGCCGACCGCCACCATCAGAATGGTCGCAGCGAGCGCAGGCACACGATCTTCGAGATAAGCGATAATAATAATAGCCGGAACAAATTCCAGAAAACTGGCGCCTTGCCCAATATAGGCTGACGATTTTATTTCAAATATCAGTGTGGCAGCTAGTACGGATGCAGAGGCAATATGAGTTAGCAATCTGCCCGACGGTTTCGAATTCGACCTGCGCGACTGCGAGCTCATGGACACAGACTACAACCTTCTGACTAGCCCGTCGAGACTAGAGCAAAAAACGTACAGCTTAGTACCACTGCCGGATTGCCATACCGCTATCATAGCGCGCATTTTATCGGATGCAGCAGGGGCTATGAGCTGCCTTAGAACTGTCAGATCATATTGAGTTTTCAAGGTGGTGATGAACACGTTATCCGTCAGCGCATAGAAGACTAGAATCCATCTAAACATAAAAGACTATCCGAATCCCGAATACTTATTTTCGGGCGTGTGTGAAACTTTGGGTTAGGGGTAGAAAATGAACCTGATCGATAGACATGTTGATGCTTCTTCGGGCGGTAGGTACATTGCTACGAGGACCAAGTACGATTTTGACGCGCGGAATACGCGACCCTCTTCTGGTCACCTTCCCGATCGCGCATCGGATCCATTGGACGCACGGCTTGGGGAACCAAAAGGCCGCAGTCTGGAATCCATAACCGGCGTGCTTGATCGCATTGGCTGTGGCTATCTCGTGCTGAATCGCGAAAGAAAAGTAGTCGAGTGGAACGCAGCCGCCCAAACCACGCTTGAGCGCCAGGGCGAAGCGGCTGACACGGCGAGCGGGCTTACGGCCGCACTAAGGCGGCTGATCGCGAATGTTCCGGGCCAATTCCTGCCGGGCTCGTTATCCTGGGTGGTAATCCGCAGCAGGGGCGACCGGCCGGTGATATTGAACGAGAACGGAGTTATTGCTCCCGACGGAACGAGCATCGTGGCGTTGCTGGACCGGGACAACAGGTCGGGGCCAAATCCTCGCACGTTGCAAAGAATGTTTGGCTTGACGAGCGCAGAAACGCACCTCGCCTTGCGTTTGGCTCAGGGCGACGCACCTTTGGAGATCGCTCGCAGCTGGCGTCTCAGCCGCACCACGATCCGTTCCCAGCTTGCCTCGCTGTTCGCCAAGACCGAAACGAAACGCCAGGCGGAACTGGTGGCCCTTCTTGGGCGTATTTCGGTCCTGCCATAAGGGCCGGCCACTTAAATGCAATCGCCGGACGTCGGCGTCCGCCCGGGATCCAGACGACGCAATTTGGAGTGTCATGATTTGGCAGGTCGTGCATCGCGTTGCGCGGTTCGTGGCACCGACGTCGCCTGAACTCCACCAGGTTCGATGCGCTGACGTAAATATCGGAAGCTGGAATCTCGGACCGGCAATTCGGTACTGTCGAACGGAATTCGAAAGGCGACAAGTTGGACAACGATCTATGCAGCGAGTCTGTCCTTGCCGCAACGGAGAAGGTGGAAATCGCCCGATCGCGTTCGGATCAAGCGGTGAAGAGACTTGCACGGACAGGACCGATCGTCGTCACCGGCGCAGCAGGTTTCATTGGTTTTCACGTGGCCTCGCGGCTTTTGCGTCTGGGTGTCAAAGTCGTGGGCGTCGACAATTTCACACCCTATTACGATCTGCGGCTCAAGGAAGCGCGGTTTGCACGCCTCTGTAGCGAGGCGGAGTTCACGCCGATACGAATGGATCTGGCGGATGCCGCGCGCGTTCAGTTGCTGTTTTCAAACGTTCGCCCCTCACACTTTGTCCATCTCGCGGCTCAGGCCGGCGTGCGTCATTCAATTGTTGACCCGCACGCCTACGTGCAATCGAACATAGTGGGGTTTCTAAACGTCCTTGAGGGCTGCCGGCATTACGGCGTCAGTCATCTCGTCTACGCCTCCTCGAGCTCCGTCTACGGCTTAAATCGAACCATACCGTTTTCCGAGCACCACGGCGCCGATCATCCCGTCAGCTTCTACGCCGCCACCAAGCGTTCGAATGAATTCATGGCGCATTCCTACAGCCATTTGTTCGACCTGCCCGTGACGGGACTGCGCTTCTTTACCGTTTATGGCCCCTGGGGCAGGCCCGACATGGCAGTCTATTTGTTCACGCGCGCGATCATCGAGGGCAAGCCAATCGAAGTAGCCAATGCCGGCCGCGTCTGGCGAGACTTCACCTATATCGACGATATCGCTGAGGGCGTGGTTCGGGCACTCGCTGCACCGCCGCGGCCCGATCCGAATTGGGACCCTTGCACCGCCGACCCTGCTACAAGTTCCGCGCCGTGTCGCGTCTACAATATCGGCAACGACCGGCCCGAGGAAATCAACCGACTGATTTCGATCATCGAGACCGCCCTTGACAGCCGGGCGCTTCGCGTGGATGTGCCGTTGCCGCCTGGCGACGTTCTGGAGACGCGCGCCGACGTCAGCGATCTCCGCAAGGCCGTCGGCTTCGCCCCGGCGACACCGCTTGAGGACGGAGTGCAACGCTTTGTCGAATGGTACCGGGACTTTCATGGAACGGATGACGCGGTCAGCATACGGCAACAAACGTCGGTGAATGATGAGGCCACAGTGTAGGCCGCGCCTTGTCGGGCAACGATCTGCCACTCGGCAAATTTGAGATTTCGCATTTTTTTCGGACAGAGAATAAAGCGAGTGTCGGCCCCAAAGCCGCCCCCGCCAGCCTCTATCCGACACAATCTTGGACTCGAAATTCCTGAACGCTGATGCCGTCGAGTATCGGGCGCGATAACATCAGATCAGCGCAGGAACCAATGAGGCGGCTGGCCTTCGACTGCGCGCGTTCTGAGCGACGCCAGCGCAAAGATCAGCCCAGGGATAATTTTCAGCCGTTTGCTGATATAAATCGACATCGCCACATTCCAAATCGCCAACGCAAGCGCGAGGCCCACTGCGGCGCCCGGCGCGCCGTAGAGCGCAATTCCTGCGGCACAGCCCATGATGCTGGCCGCGGCGCCGGCGATCATGGTTGCGGCTGCCGCCCATTCGTTTCCAGTCATCATCAAGAGGAGCATCTGGGGTCCGCATAGCGCGACAAAGACATATCCGAGAATGAGTATCCGCGCGACGGGTGCCGCTGTACTGAAATCTCCGCCGAACCAGCTCAACAGAGGTTCAATAATCGCAAGCATCGGGATGGCCATCGCTATGGCGCCGCCAGAGGAAAGTAGGGCGGCCCGTGAAAACAGCTGCTGCAGAGCCATCCGATCGCCTCGGGCATGAAGGGCGGCCGCTGTCGGCGCAAACATCGTCGAGACAGCGACCAGGGAAAGGCTCACAAGCAATGCGACGTTCAATCCCAAGGCGAAAATGCCCGCTTCGCGAATGTGATGCGTCCAGCCCAGCACCATGACCCCGGCCCGGCTGATGAAAACATCGAGCCCGGCCATGAGCATCATTGGCGGAACCGCGGACCACCATTCCCGCGACTCGTCGCCTGGCTGAACCTGCCGCAAGCCGGGCGGCTGAAATTTTGCCGCCATGATGAACACCAGGCCGACCGTGATGGCTGAACTTGCCAGCACCGCCTGCATCACCAGGGGTGCGTTGGGGGTCCATGATCCGGATAAGACCGCCATTCCCAGCAACGTCAACAATAGGCCGTCGCGCACGATGCGTTCCGGCATGAGGGCCGAGACACCGCCGCCGAAAGCACGAACAAGTGTTGCGCCCAACGCGTAGGCGGTGACCAAAGGCACTGCTGCCATGCCTAGCAGCTGGCTGGTTTGAAGCTCCTTGTGAGAAGAATCCGAAAAGAACAAGACCAAGGCGGCGCCAATGATGCCGAATAGTGTCGCTGCCGCCAGCGACCTTTGCAGAGCAAACCTGATTACCCCGTGTACCAGGTCAAGCCGCCCTTTGGCACTGTAGGCGGAGACGAAACGCAGCAAGGATACATGGAACCCAAGCGTTGCAAGATAGGCAAGCACCGAGGTCCAGGCCAGAACATAGGAGTAGATGCCATAGCTGGTGGAGCCAACGATGCGCGCAATCAATAACTGCGCCAAGCTGGTCAAGCCCGCACCCCCGATATAGACCAAAAGAGCGAAGATGCTGGCATAGCCGAGACCCCGGCCCGTGTCCTCCTCGTGCGGCAAAACCATATTTGCTGGAGCAACGGAGGCCGCAGGGAAGCGGGCGAGCTTCGGATCGCTGCAATCGTCGATGTCTCTTGCGCCGGCGGGCCCAGCTCCGGTCTGCGAACTCTTCGATATTATCTTCCGCTCGACAGACTGACTGCCGCGACGGTCGTTACGCGGAAGCCCGCATGTGACACTCATGATGTTCTCTCGAGCAAGAGATCTGCGCTGTCCCCAAACCGATAGCCAGCGTGTTTCTGTAGATTGACGTGCGTGAGAACGCTGCCTACGGGGACCTGAGCCGTCTCGTCCTCCGTCAGCAGCTGCAGAACACCGCGCGCGATGCTGCGACGCGTCCTGCCCCAGCGAACGGCGAACAGAACCACGTCAGCCCAGCCCGTCAGTAGCCTGGCCTCAGGTCCTCCAAGTCCCAGCGGTCCATTTATAATGACGACGCTGTAGATTGAGCGCAGCTCATCTGTGACCAGGGATCCGTCGATCATCGACAGCTGCGGCAGCAGATCCTCTGATGGTGCCAGCGCCATGAAGTCGATTCCAATTTCAGGCATTCCCGTGACCGCGTCGTGCAGGGGACAACGGTCGTTCATATAGTCTCCAAAGGATTTATGCGGCCGGAGCGCGCCGAATTCGTTCAGGAACTCGTTCGTGAGGCGGGCGCCCGTGCTGTCAAGATCGAGAAAAAGCACTCGTCCCCCAAGTCGGGTAGCTGCCAACGCCAGGCTCCATGCAAGCTCGGTCTTGCCATCATGCCGGATACTGGACGTTACGAGGATGACGTGCGAAGCGCGGCCCCTCGCCTTGTTGAGTGTCACGGTGACGAGGAGGGAAGTGATGGCTCGGCTGTAGCTGGACTGTCGTTGGCCAAGAACCAGCTGCTGTAGTCGTTTCGCGTGTATTGTGGGCGCTTCCGGTATCAGCCCCAGGCATGGGACCCTGAGCGCGGCTTCAGCTTCGGCCTCGCCGCACAAGGTCTGATTGAGGCGGCTGCGGACCATCACGAAGATCCCGCCAATGAGACCAAACACGATCATGCCGGGCGGAATAAGGAAGATGGGCGGCAGGGTTTTTGGATTCGTCGGCGGCCACGCCGCTGAAAGGATCGAGACTCCGGGCAAGGGAGTTGCGATACGCTGCACCAGATCCTGTTGTTGCGTGAGTAGCTGGTTGTATCGCTGCGTCAAGATGCTGACCTGCGGCTCGAGCGCACGCAAGCCGGAAAGCCGGCCGGCTGTGTCGGCCACCACCGCATCAAGCACATTCTTGCGCCCCTCCAGAGCCGCAATCTGGGCACGGTAGATGTTCGCCTCCGCAGCAATGCGAGCAGTGCCTTGTTCGATCTCGCGGTTGATTGCAGTACTCAGGCCCGCATCCGCATTGTCGTTGGCTTGGCGAGCCGCCATGTCGGCCAGTACCGGTGACCCGATCGCTTCGGCGAGCGCCGCGACCGATGCTCCTTCCTTTCGCAAAGCCTCGATGTGTTGAAGGCGAGATTCCGTTGCGGAGAGATCCGCCTTCGACAAAGATATCTGCTGGCTGAGCTCGGCTGTCTCCTTGGCAGCGTTGTCCGCCGCACCTTGATCGACCGCGCCATGGCTCAGCCGATACTTTTCCAGGCGGTCGGTTGCTTTCGCCAAGTCGCTTTGTACGACCGGTAGGCTAGCGACGATCGAGGCGAGTTCCAGTCTGTCTGACGCCCTGCGCTTCTGTGCGAGATCGTCGATGTATACTTGGACGAACGTATTGGCCACAAGGGCGGCTCGCGCCGGATCGTTGTCGGTAAAGCCGACCGTGATCACTCTTGATCGCAGTTCCTGTCCAACCCTCATGCCCTTCCGTAATGCCTTGAGTTCGTCTTCATCGGCGGCCGCCGGCTTGCCCTGCGGCCAAATGCTTTCCAGCAGACCGGCTGCGAAGGTGCGTATGTTCTGCAAGTCGCCGCCGGCCGGAGCGGGGCGTGAATTTCCGGTTACGACATCCCCTTGCTCAGCAATGTTACCAACCTCCGTCTTGCGCAGGGCTGCCACCACGCGACGCAGATGCCCCTGCGAAGAGAGCATGGTTAAGTGGTCATCAATGCTCGCATCCAGCATCTCCTGCGCAGAATCTGCGCCTCCGGGAGCCGCATTCCTGCCAGGAGCATCGACAATCACCTGTGCGGTCGACTCGAACAGGACGGGACGCGCAAAACCCGCAAGCCCAGCCAACACACCGCCCAAAATCACCATTGCAAGCAGGAACCATTTTCTCCTCGCGACGGTAATAAGGACTTGATGGAAGGGGGTCTGCGCGTCGATCTGTTCGCGCAGGAATGGCCTCATGCGCGGGTTGATCTCGCGCGTCGGCACGTGCATTTCAGTGGCGCGCGGAAGGTGAATGCGGCTGACTATGGAACCTTCCATCTTATACTCCTGTCAGTTCGAGCACTGTAGACATGCCCGTTGCCGGCCCTGGGGGCCGCCCGGCCTCGTTGCGCCAGGCCTGGAACATCAATGCGGGCCACAAATCACGAGAATGGTCCTGTCTTCCGTCAAGGTGGTCGCGCCAGCACATCGCGACCTTCGCAAAGTCGAAGATCCCATCTCCGGAGAGGCGCATATCGGCGACCAGATCGCTGGCCCAGTCGCGCAACGGGCCTCTCAGCCAGACCGCTATGGGAACATCGAAACCCTGCTTCGGCCGGTCGATCAGCCGTTGCGGAAGATAGCGGCTCAGCAACTGACGAAGTATCCACTTGCCTTTGCCATTGCGAACCTTCGCATGTGCGGGCAGCCGCCAAGCGAATTCGACAACCCGATGGTCGAGAAGCGGGCACCGGCCCTCGAGGCTGTTGGCCATGCTGGCACGGTCCAACTTCACCAATATATCGTCGGGCAGGTAGCCGGCCATGTCGTCGTACAAGAGACGGGACAGCAGGCCATCAAGCCGGGGTGACTCTTGAATTGATGTGGGCGGCTTGTGGAGTGTGAGGCTCTCGGTCGATACTCCGGTCAGCCGTTGATACAATTCGTCCTCATCTGCTGCGGCGAGCAGCCGAGCGAGGCGGTGCAGCCGATCGCTCCGCAGCGCGAGCCGTGCACTCGCCGAAAGCGGCAGCTTGCTGACGAGATCGTAGCGCGCCGCACGGGCCAGCAATTCGACCCCTGCAGCAAGCGTGTGACGCAGCGGCGACGGCAGCGCATGCTGTCGTTTCAACCGCGCCGCCATGAAGTGGCGGGCGTAACCGGCGAAGCATTCATCGCCACCGTCGCCTGACAGGGCCACGGTAACATGCTGGCGGGCGAGCCGCGCCACCAGCAAAGTTGGTATCTGCGATTCGTCGGCGAACGGCTCGTCCCAGATCTGCGGCAATTCTGGAATGACCTCGCGCGCAGCGGCGGCCGAAAGGTGTAGTTCAGTATGATTGGTGCCCAGATGCCGCGCAACCTCCGCGGCGTGGGGAGCCTCATCAAACCCGCCTTCTCCGAAAGCAATCGTGAATGTGCGCACCGGCTTCGGCGACTGAGCCTGCATCAGCGCCACAACGGCGGAGCTGTCGATGCCACCAGACAGAAAGGCACCCAGCGGCACATCGGCTACCATGCGTTCCCGAACGGCAAGTCGCAGCAGGTCGTCGAGTTCGTCGGTCAGTTCTTCGTCGGTGCCGGCGATTGGATTCAGTCGACCGTTCGCGGCGACTTCAGGCAGCGACCACCAGTGTCGGACGCGTTGCGAAAGGGATGCGGCACTGCGCGCCTCGGCAAAATCTGCCGCCGTCACAGACAGAACCGAGCCAGGAGGTAACTTGAATACGCCTTGCCAGATGCAACTGTTACCCGGCACCCATCCCTTCGAAAGCATCGTCGCAGCCGCGTCGAGATCGAGCTCCTGACAGAACCCTGGAAAACGATTGATCGCCTTCAACTCGGAGGCAAAAACAAGCGCATCGCGTGTTGCAGCAACATAGAGCGGCTTTTTGCCCATTCGGTCGCGGGCGAGATGGAGGGTCCTGGTCTTCAGATCCCACAATCCAAATGCGAACATGCCAGCGAGGCGCGTCAGTGCGGTGTCGAGACCCCAACTCTCGATTGCGCACAGCATGACTTCGGTATCGCTGGCGCCACGGAACCGATGGCCAGCGCCTTCAAGTTCGCGGCGCAGATCGCGGAAATTGTAGATCTCGCCGTTGAACGTAATGGCATATCGGCCACTTGCCGAATGCATTGGTTGGCGTCCCGCCTCCGATAGATCGACGATAGCCAAACGCCTGTGGCCGAAGGCGATGCCGGCTTCACGGTTGACCCAGAAGCCTTCACCATCAGGCCCGCGATGACGAAGGCCCGTCGTCATCTGCCCTATGGCCGTGAGCGGCCTGGCACTGGCTGCATCGGGTGCAAGGAGAATTCCGGCAATCCCACACATGCCATCACCTCCGGTCGCTCGAGGTTGCCGAAACCGTTTGCGGCGTTCCGGCAACAAGGCAAATGGTCAGCGCAAACCACACGATTGGATGGCGGATGATCAGATGTGGCATCCCGAAGATAACGATCGACACGACGAGCACGAACAGGGCATCGAGCTTTGCACGCCATGCGCATAAAGCCGCCGCGCCGACAATCCAGGCCAGGGCTAGGACTGCAATCAAACCACCTTGAGTGTATAGATCGAGAATCGTGTTGTGAGCCTCGAAAGGCCGGGGCAGAAACTGGCTGTAGGAAATGGGCGGGCGCTCCAGATGCGGCCCAGGACCAAGGCCCAGGGATCCTGACGTCAGGCCCTTGCCCAATGCATCTCCCCAGAGATGGAGGCGAAGTGCGGCGGTTTCGGCGGTCGCGTCGCCGCCCTTGTCCTTGGTGAGACTTAAGGCGAACTGTTCGACGCTGCCCGCTTCCGTGAGAATGTAGGGCGTCATCGACAAGGCCAACGGAAGGAAGCCAATCATCAACAGGAGGGTAACTTGCCGGGAAAAGCTGGCCTTGCCGTCACCGGTTGCGAGCCATGTCCGAACCCGCAGCCCAAGAAATATCAGGCAGGCCAGGACCGTCGTGTACAGATAGGTATCACTCTTCGTCAGCCTTCCGATATAGATGGTCAGGATAAGGCTGCTGAGCCCGGCCAATCTCGCCCACGGATTGCTAGTGGTCGTCGCAAGATGCAAGGCGAATGGGCCAAAGAGTGCACAATAGAGCGCGAGCTGGTTCGGGTTCTCGGACCAGCCGCGGAAGCGATCCCAGTACCACGGATCGACGCCGGATTGGTGGATCCAACCCCATCCAAGTGCCAGCTGAACAATAAAGCCTGCATTCGCGATCGCGACCACCCACCACGCAGTACTGCGCAGATGACGATCAGCCTCGGGCTCCGCGGCGGCTAGGCAGGTGACGCAGATCAGCAGCAGGTAGGCTATCATATCGTGCATCACCACCGACAGGTACAGCACCGTGGTCAGATAGCCGACGATGGTGCCAATCCCCAGAGCAAGCGTCATGATCAGCCAGAAGCCCGCGACACGGATCAGGGCGGGCCTGACTACCAAGTGACCGCCGGCGAGCACCCGGCCGATCGACAGCATGATCCAAAGCGCGAGAAACAGCTCGCCATAGCCGAGCGGCACTCCCGGAATGGTGAGCTGCGCCGCATAGGACATCGCAACGCCGCAGGCCAGCAACGCGTCGCGGATCATCGGCGCGCTCCACCCAATGCGCGGTTTACAGCAGCCTCTTCAAGCAACGCCGGCGACGCCGGTCGAGCGAAGCCGCCATGGGATTTGGCGCTAAGGACATTGTCGTAGAGATCACAATATTGCTCGACCACCCAGGGCAGCGAGAACTGCGTCCGGACCAGCTCGACAGAGCGAGCGCCCATGGTCCTTCCTTTCCGGCGGTCGGACAAGACGTCTATAATTCGACACGCAAGGCTGTTCGGATCGTGCGGTGGGACGAGATGGCCGTTCCATCCGTCTTCGACCACCTCATTGCAGCCAGGCATCCTTGAGGCGACGATAGGCAATCCTGCCAGCCCTGCCTCCAGCAGGACGCGCGGAATCCCTTCGCGGTATTGTGTCGGAAAGGCGAACAGATCGGCCATGCCAAGCAGGGCAGGAACGTCGCGTCGTGGGCCCAAGGCGATGACATGGGGCGCATGTCGATCAATCTCCGCCTTGTCCACCGCAAATGGGCCCTCGGATTCCAATGGCCCGACAAGCACGAAACGGGCATCGGGCCTTTCAGCCAAAATGCGAGGGACTGCCTTGAGGAGTGTCGGGATGCCTTTCTGGCGAGTTAGCCGGCCGACAAAAATTACGATCTCGGCGGATTGGAGCCCAAGCTCCTCGCGCATTTTCATCGCCGACGGGCCAAGATGCCTTGCCATGGCGAACGCATCGACGTCGATTCCAGAACTGCGGATCACTCGTCCGCTGCCACGTATGATCAGTCGGTAGCGTTCAAAGAATGACTGATCGTCCCGATTTTGGAACACCGTAGCGGCCGTCCATAAGGACGAAAGCCATTGCAGTCCGCAAAAGATTGGGCGCAGGGCCAGGGCGCGCGGTTCCAGGGACGAGAACGTCCAGCCCAGACCGTTGATTGTGCGCACGACTGGAACGCTCCCGCGCACCGCAAGTGGCGTCACCAGGTTGGGCTTGGTGTCGAAGCTTTGGATAATATCCGGCCGGAGTTCCGCCATCAGCTTTCGAATGGTTTTGATGGCGGCCCATTCCCCGCTGCTGCTGGAAAAGCGGTCGAAACCGTAGCTGCGATGCGGAATGCCATGCCGCAGGAATGCGGCTTCACCGCCGCTCGAAACCGCAGTAACCTGGAATCCCTTCTCTCGCAGCGACATCAGGAAGGGGATTCGCAGGGCGTGATCCTCGCCTCCAACACACACGAGGTGCGGATTCATCCTGCGTCTCCTGACCGTTCGCCGTAGCCCGATCGCGCGAAGTGGCCGGCCGTTGAATTTGCTTTCATAGTGTTGGTTTCGTTACCCATCACGCCCAAGATCACGGTAGGGGCAGGCCTTGCCACTGTCCTCGTCTGTTTGAATGACACACACCGTGTCCCGGAAACGGATCGCCGTGCCCAGCCGGTTCAGGTAGCCGCGCGTTGCATCAAAAAGGTCGGCACTGCCCAGATGCCCGAGCACGGAGTGGTCCGTTGACAAACGGCTCGCGCTCCGCGGCACTTTCCTGTCTTGGTGCTGGTTGCCGTCGGAATGCCGCCTAATTTGCGCGGCTAGCTCATCCTCTGGATGCGCGAAGTTTGACCACGCGGGAGATGATCGCCCGTGCCTCCGATGCTAGCAGGATCGGAATGCCGTCGCGTACCGGGTAGGCAAGTCCTGCGCTCTTCGATACGAGTTCGTCGCGATCCCCATCCCAGGCAAGTGAGCCTTTGGTCACTGGGCATACTAACCGTTTCAACAACTCAGGATTGAAAGAGGCATTCTCTTCGGCTCGCCTATCCGCATCCATCTGCTATTCCTTTCTCGGCTCCGACGCGAGCGTCTTTCGCACAAAAGCCATCACCCGACGTTCGAGTCATTTCTGTAAATCGTAGAGTTCCGGCAAGTGTCATAAGCCTTGCAAACTGCACTTTCACGGTAGGTGCAGGCTTGGCCACCTGTCGTCGTCTGTTTGAATGAATTGACATTGAACGGAGCTGCGTGGCGGCGAAGTTGGAGGTGAGGTGTTGAACGCACAATGGGTAAGCACGATCGGAGACAACCGTGATAGGTGACCGGAAGGTTTCGTTATTGAAGACCGCTCGCGGTTAATGCTCTCGAGCCAGTGTTTGACCGTTCCGGCCAGTCAATACGGGCGACGAAATCGTAAACCGGACCGCCGGGTACTCCCCAATTGCTTGACCAGACCACCTGTGAACCGTCTGGGGACGGCGAGGCGTGGGTCTCACTCCAGTAGTCGAATGGAGCGTTCTTCGTCTGCACAATACGTCGAACCTCTCCGCTGCCGTCGATGCGCAGCGCGATGACTTCCCGCGCATACGGCGCCCAATTCGGATATTTCGATACTTCGTCCGGGTCGCCGGAATAGCTAAGGAACACCCAACCCGGCCTGTCCAGTGACCTGAGCGATGCATGCTGTGCTTCGCCATATCTCATCAGCGAGGTGACTTTCCCATCTGACAGCCTTCGCTTGATCACCTGGAATATGTCCGGATCGGATTTACTGATCCCCACATAGATTTCGCTGCCGTCGGCATCGACCGTCATGTCCCCATGGCCAGGCCGATGATGCTCGGTCCATTTTTGGCGCAGAACGCCGTCAACCGAAAAGATGAACGTCTGTTCAGTTTCGTCTTTTAGGTACTGAATGCATAAGATGTTGACGCCTAGCGGCGAGATTGAGCAGGCGCTGTTGGTACCGACAAGCTGTGCGAGATCGATTTCCGGAAACTTCCGCCGCTGTTTGAGATCGTAGGCAAAGACGACCGCTTTGCCGTCCCCGCGAACCGCGCGCACGGCTATACGGCTGCCGTCACGGCTCGGATTCCCTTTATAAGGGCCGAACTGGAGATCGCTACTGTCAGTCGAAACAAACAGGACCTCCTCATGATTGGTGCGTGGCGCCCACGTCGAGATTTTCCGACCACCGACGCAGATCATCAGGTCGGGATCGCGAGGGTGCCATTCGCATTCGATCGATCGAACACGGCGAAAAAGCGGAGCGTAGGTGCGCCCATCCAGGAAGCATAAGCCGCCGCAGCCGTTGCTGATGACAAGAAGGCTCTGATCCGAATTCCAGGCCTGAGCGCTCGAATAGCGGTGGCTGCAATATTTGCTCCCGCATGCGATGCCGGCGCCGAGGATTCCGGGTTTGGTTATTCGCGTGAAAGTTGTGCCAAATGCCGCATCCTTCGCCGGGTGCAGGTAATCAGGCAGGTCCATGGCCACCGGCGCGACGAACTTTGTCGATGCCACATCCTCTTCACTCACCGCTCCGCGCAGATCTATGGATGTCGCGCTGGCAGCTAGCGTCAACGCCAAGACAATTTGGTAGCGAAAAAAGCGCATGTCGTGTCAACTCACGCGGTTCCGTCTCAATAGTTCGATTTCCGTTTTTATTGGACACCTTCTTCTCGACGCTTCAAAACCGTATCTCTCTAAGCTTCAACCCTTTTAAATTTCGCCCGCGCCGCGCCAAACTTGTCAATTACTCCACGCGCTATTATTTCGGTGGCGGCAGCGAGCCCGTCTGAATCTAAGCTTTCAACGCAAGTTGTCGGTACCGGGAACGATCCAAGTTGTTCCTCGATAAGATTAACGTGGTCGATATGATCAAGACTGCTCTGCAGATCAACTTCGAGGAACTTCTGAATGATGCCGAGATTACGCCGGCGTTCCCTCAACCGCGCCTCTAGAATCTCTCGTGGCGCCTGCAATCGGACAAGCAGGTCCGGTTTGGGTAGAAGCTCGAGGGCGCACGACACCCTTTCACGATCCGTTATGCCGCTGAACAAAACCAGCGAGCACACGAATTGCACCATACCCTGGTCAAAAATTGAGATCGTGTCCTTGGACGCTATTGCCGCGCGCCAGGCTTGTAGAAGAGCTTCAAGATGCCAGTTCAGACGAGCCGCCCACAGCTCATTCTTGGGTGGAAGGATCTTAAGCACTTCTGCACCGAGAGAACGCTGTCCAATCCACTTTGAATGCAAGCCGGAGACTAGTTTGAAGGCGGCTCTTCTAACCGGGTGTCGACGGTCGCCGGTCTGCAAAACAACAGAGTAGCCCTGAGTTCGCAGAACGTGCACCAGCTCGCACGCCAACGTCGTCTTACCAGCACCGGACGGCCCAAATAGCTCCAAGATCATCTTTCAATCCAGACTGAGGGAAGCCTTCCGGCAGTGATGTTATGTCCATTTGCTGAAGCGAACGCCCATCTCTTCCCGGGATGTCTAGCCGACGAGCCAGGAATTCGCGCCATCCGTATGAATGACGGTGTGGTCACGTTAGGATATCGACGAAGGCCATAATCGTGAACGGAAGGAGTGCGTTTCGGTCACTATCCTTCCCGATTGCCTTCCATCCGTTTGCCGTTCCGTCCCCGACAGGGCTGTGCAGTAGCCCAATGCCCCAGCGCACCTCCACGGGGCTCAGTAGTCATAAGTTCGGCATGTCTCATCCGTTCGGGGGATGCGAGATACCCAGCCATCTGGAAACCTTACCTCTGCGATGGCCCCACCCAGAACTGATCTTTTGCCGCCTCTATCGCCAATAGAACAGCTTGGGGGGCATCCAATGAATATGTTGGACAAAAAATCTTCGATTCCATCTCAGGAGAAATCGTATGAAAGCGGGCAGATGAGCGAGGACCTCAAGTCATATCCGTCAGCAGGGGCTACAGCCGCTATGCCTACTAGTTACGACGCCGAAGTCGCGGCCGCGGCCTATGATCTCCCAACAAAGCAGAGATATCAGGATCCGAGCTTTGCGAGCTGGTACCTGGACGGATATGCAGGCCGCTTGAAGCTGTCTACAATTGCATCCTACGTCATTGCGCGACGGGAGCAGCGCTGCATCGCCAAGGCGCTGGAGAGGTGCAGCCCGCCTCCATCCCAGGTGCTCGATATCCCATGCGGAACCGGGAAGCTGGCTGGCGTGCTGGGCCGGCATGATTGTCAGGTGCTGGCTGCAGACATTTCAATGGAAATGATGGCCCTGGCTAAGTCAGCATATGAAGGTCAGCCCGGATTTCGGGGATTCATCCGATGTGACGTGACGCAACTGCCGTTCGCCGACGAAAGCTTTGACACGGTGGTCTGTCTTCGCCTCATCCATCTTATCCCGCCACATCTCAGGCGCGACATTATCATGGAGCTCGCGCGCGTTGCCAGCCGCCGTCTGATCGTATCCTACGGCGTTGGCACCCGCCTCCAGAGAATGCGACTAAGGCTGCGGAAGATAATCACCGGAAGGCTGTCGGCGCCTCATCCCGTCAATCTTAACGTTGCACGACAGGATTTCGCAGAGGCGGGGCTCGAACTGGTACGCTCTTTCAGCGTCCTCCGGTTCCTGTCCTGCGAGCAGCTGTTCGTACTTGAGAAGGTAAAGGCGTGGCCTGCCGCCGGTTTGCAGCCTTTGCGTTAGCACTGGCATTGCGGATCAAGCCGCTGATGGGTGTCAAAAGCTGAAACGGCGACGGGAGGTGGCTGTGGAACCGGCAGGCAAGGCCATTCCGGCGCGCATGGCATCACTCGACCTGCTGCGCTTGGCCGCAGCCCTCGCGGTCGTGCTCTATCATTATCTTTTTGGCGGCGCGATCGCCGGAAGTCTCGATGTGGAATATCCTGCCGCAGCACCTTACGCCATCTATGGCTATCTCGGCGTCAATCTGTTTTTCCTGATCAGCGGTTTCGTCATCGCGTGGTCGGCCGAAGGTCGAACCTGGCAGGAATTCGCGGTCGCCCGCTTCGCCCGGCTTTATCCCGGATTCCTCGTCTGCATGACCGCAACTTTTGTTGTTCTCGTCGTCGCCAAAGACCAGCGTTTTCCGACCGATATTGCGACCTATGTAGCCAATCTCTCTATGTTCGCCCGCCTCTTCGGCAGACCATCCATGGATGGGGCCTACTGGTCGATCATGCTCGAGATCCTGTTCTACGGCTGGGTTGCAGTGCTGATCTTTGCGGGTGCCTTTCAGCGCTGGAAAATACCTATCGCTGCCATCTGGCTCGCAATTTCGGCAAGCAACGAGTTCTTCTTTGAGAACGCGGTGATACGCATTCTCTTTATTACAAACTATGCGCCTTTGTTTGCCGCCGGCATCCTCGCGGAAGACATCGTTGCAAGGGGCCGTTCGCCGGCTGCGTTCCTGCTTCTTGCCGTCGCATTCCTGGTGTCTTGCCAGACCATAATCTTCTCTCACAACTGGATGCATGAGCACTTTGGCGCTGCCATTTCGTATCCTGCTCTCCTCGCTGCCAATATAGTGGTCTACGGAGTCTTCTCTGGCGCGATACTGCTCCGCTCCGTGATTGCTCCATCCAAGGTTGTCATGATGCTCGGAGGATTGACTTATCCGCTGTATCTTTTGCATCAGTATATTGGCTACATCTCGCTTAACGCGCTGGCGCCGCATGTCGGAAAGAACGCCGCATTCTTCGTTGTCTTTGCCGGGATTCTTCTTGCCTCTTTTCTCGTCTGGCGCTTCATCGAGACGCCGGTACGCAAGCCGCTCGTTCGCGCTCTGGTGTCTGGGATATATCGCCTTGCACCAGCGTCGCAGCCAATCCGGCCAACCTCGTCCGCACGAACATCGTGATCAGAAGCGCTCGGCGGGTGTGCCAGAAAGATTCGCGTTAATCGCGAAACACCGGGGTATCCAGGCTTGGCACGCTGTACGGCACACTGGATGTGTCCCGCTTCCGGTTTCATTGACGGCTCAGCCGATTCCCCAGCACCCCGCATGACGAGGCTTCAAGAGCAGCGAAGCGCACTCCAAATAGCGCACGCCAGGTCCGGCACATGGCGCAAGACTCTCTTGCGACCTGGCACCGCATCGAAGGGCTTATCGGGGAGAAGGTCGCACTGTGTGTATCAACTTACGATCAAAGTTTCTCTCACGGGGTGCCGGTATGTGATTTGGCGCTAATATACGCAGTCTGTAGGTAGGGCGCTGTCGAAACAGAAAAAGGAATATTGGATGACAACTCTGCATTACACGTCAGGTGGATCGGGCACGGAAATTGCTCAAGCCGGATTCAATCTGGCTGACGTTTCATCCGTTGACCAACTCAATGCGCTGCCGGACGGTATGAAAGGCATGGTCTATCTGAACGAAACCGACGGAGTAACCTCCTCCTTTGTCGACAAGGTCACGCCCTTCATCGGTAATCCAAAGCTGTTCGGATTCTTCCTGGTTGACGAGCCGGATCCCACCGGCCAATGGGGTACCTACGCCTCTGCCGCAAATCTGAAGGCAGAATCCGACTGGATTCATTCCAATGTGCCGGATGCCAAGACCTATATCACGATGATGAGCCTGGGGACGTCGGCGAATCCAGATTTTTCGAACACCTACAATCCCGCCAGTACGGGTATCGATTACTACGGCGTGGATGTCTATCCTGTCCGCACGGATGGCGCGGTCGACTACAACATGATCGACAAATTCGTCGCCGCCGCTCAGGCATCGGGCATCCCGACGAGCCAGATCATTCCAGGCTACCAGACGTTTGGAGGTGGCGACTATAACACCGACATGGGTGGCAAATATGTCGTGCCCACCGCCACCCAGATGGAAACCATGATGGACCACTGGGCCAAGTTGGTTCCGTCACCCGCCTTCGACTACGCATACGCCTGGGGTTCGCAGCGAGGCGACACAGCGTTGGAGAGCTCTTCGGAACTGCAGGCCGTTTTCCGGGAACACAATCTCAACACTGGAGGGACTGCTCCTTCCGAAGCCGCGGCTACTGATCCCAGTTCTACGGCGAGCATCCCTTCCGAAGCCACCACCGGCGATAGCGCCTCGACTGCCACGGCTCCGTCCGAGGCCACCCCCAACGATAGCGCCTCGACTGCCACCGCCCCGTCCGAGGCCACCCCCAGCGATAGCGCCTCGACTGCCACGGCCCCGTCCGAGGCCACCACCGGCGATAGCGCCTCGACTGCCCCTGCCGAGGCCACCACCGGCGATGGCACCCCGACTGCCACGGCCCCGTCCGAGGCTACCCCCAGCGACAGCACCTCGACTGCCACGGCCCCGTCCGGGGCCACCCCCAGCGACAGCACCTCGACTGCCACCGCCCCTTCCGGGGCCATCACCGGCGATAGCAGCTCGACTGCGACTGCCCCTGCCGAGACCACTACCGGCGATAGCAATCATAGCAAGACCGCGCTTTCGCACCTCCTCGCTGGCAATAGCAGTTCGACCGACACCGCCGCCTCCACAAGCGATGGTAGTGATAGCAAGACCGCGCTTTCGCATCTCCTCGCCGGCAATGGCCGTTCGACTGATACCGCCGCTTCCAGCGCCATCACAAGCGATGGCAGTCATGGCAAGACCGCGCTTTCGCCCTTCCTCGCCAGCGACGGCAGTTCGACTGCTACCGCCGCTTCGGGCACCACCACCAGCGATGGCAGTCATGGCAAGACCGCGCTTTCGCACCTCCTCGCCGGCAATGGCAGTTCGACTGATACCACCGCTTCCGGCGCCACCATCAGCGATAGCAGTCATGGCAAGACCGCGCTCTCGCACCTCCTCGCTGGCAATGGCAGTTCGACTGATACCGCCGCTTCCGGCGCCACCACAAGCGATGGCAGTGATAGCAAGACCGCGCTTTCGCACCTCCTTGCCAGCGACGGCAGTTCGACTGACACCACCCACGATAATGCCGGCGACAAGGTAAGCGAGGGCAGCAGCGTTGACCGCATATTGGCTGCGTTGAACCATTCTCTTTCGGCCGGCTCGGAGCTTCTCCCGACCAACGACCCGTCCGACACAACGGCAACCAGCCTGGTTCGCCACGGGTTCGCGCAGACCGTCCAGCCCGATGAAAATGTCGGCGCCCAGGCAAAAAATGGCGCCGCCGAGATCATGTCCGGCCACGGAGGCAACGACGCCTTCGACTTCAGCAAGCTCCAGGACAAGCTCCACCTCGATCAACCCGCTCTTACCGAGCTTAAGTCGGGCGGGCTTTCATTGCATGCTTCCTCTGCTGATACGGCCGCCGATGATGGTTCCCACCACATCATCTTTGACAGTACAACCGGATCGCTCTCTATCGACAGCGATGAAGTCGGCGGCGCAGCTCAAGCGCAGCTCGCTACCCATTTCCCGTGGCAGCATCAGTCTTTGTGATCTGAAAACCCGGAGTGGCGGACCTTCAAATGGAGTCGGGTCCGCCGCTCCGTCTTTGTTCAATTGCGCCACGGAAGCTTGGCCAAGGGAAGATAAGATACCGGCGGACATCGGAGAGATCGAAGTTGGTCGGCATCATCACCAATGCGAATTTCGGATTCGCAACACTAAGCGGTCTCGGCAATTTTCAGCACGGCGTCGATCTCGGCCATCACCGCTGCCGGCAGCGGCCCTCTTTCCAGCGCACCGAGATTGTCCGCGACCTGCTCGGGCCGCGTGAAGCCGGGAACCGGCAAGGCGATTGCCGACTTGGCGAGGATCCAGCCGAGCGCACCCTGCGCAAGCGTGCGTCCGCCCGAGGTGAGCAGGTCGCGGATTGCCGAGAGCCTTGACAGATACTGCGGGTTGGCGGCGCCATCCCTGAAAAACACCATCCAATCGGCATTCCCGCCGCGCACGTCATCGGTGGGCAGCCTCATGGCCGGCGTGTATTTGCCGGTGAGCAGTCCCATTGCCAGCGGCAGCCGGCTGAACGAGACGAGGTGCTCGCGCGCCGCAACGGCCATCAGCTCGTTCGCCGGGGTAAACACATTGAAGTCGTTCTCTACGGCGACGAAACCCTCGCGCGGCGCGTAGGCCGCAAGCCGTTCGCAGTGATCGGTGCTCCAGCCGAAGCCGCCTATCTTGCCCTCCTGGCGCAACAGGCCGAGCGTATCGAACACCTCGCCGGCGCGTTCGATCGGATATTCGTTGATGTGTAGCAGCACGACGTCGATAAAATCGCGCTGCAGGCGCTGCCGCGAATTGTCGATCGATGTCCGGATCGCCGCGGCAGAGGCATCCTCGGGAGCGATCTTGCGCGTTTCGGGATCGCCGAAATAGCCGACCTTGGTGACGATGACGGCTTCGTCCTTACCCTTCAACGCCCGCCCGAGGATTAGTTCGGCATTGCCGGCGCCATAGGCGGCAGCCGTGTCGAACACCCGCGCGCCGATGTCATAGGCCATCGCCAGCGCGGCTTGCGACCTGATATCGTCGACCTCGCCATAGATTGTCGCCGTGTCGCGCCAGCGCGCGGCACCCCCCGCTGCCCAGGTGCCGATCCCGATGCGCGGCACCGATCGGCCATCCCAAAGCTCCATCATCTCCATGCCCGTTTCCTCAACGGCGCAGGCTGGCATGGCGGGCACGCTCGCGGATCTCATCGCGGGAAATGCCAGCATCCACCAGTGTGCTGTCCGGGGCCTGCCTCAAGCTCGCAAGCGTCTGGCGATAGGCAATCCAGCGGGTGAAACGGTATCGAAGTTCATACAACATGGTCGTCTCCTTTGGCGCGCAGAATGCCGGCGCGCCTGGGTTGATCGAAAGCGCAAAGCATCTGCGCGAATCGCATGCTCGATCGAAAAGATGGCGCTCGCTTCTTGGCCAGCCGAGGCGCTTATCCCTGTCCCGTCAGGCAAGATTATCCAACGCCTCCAATTCCTGCATACTTGCGCGCGATGCCCGCTTCGCGCTACAGCCACGGTCGCAAGGAGTTTTTCATTTCTGCAAAATGGATATTGGCTGGGACGATCTGAGGTTGTTTCTCGACGTTGCGCGGCTGGGTGGCTTGAGCGCAGCGACGGGAACCACGCGCCTCAGCGCAGCCACCCTTGGACGACGCGTCACCGCGCTCGAAAAGCAGATTGGCGAACCGCTGTTGCGACGGTCGGAGACGCCGAAGTTGCGGGCCGCACTCTCGGCGCCGGACGCGATGCCGCCGCCGATCGCGAACAGATGCAGCCCGTACCGCGATCCGTAGAGCAGTTCCAGCCCACCAGGATCACGACGATCCCCCAGAAAACCGGATAGGGAATGCCGAGGAAACTGCCGGAAACGGCAGCGATGACGATTTCAGGCACGGTGCCGCCGGAGACGGGACGTAAGATGCGCGTGATGCCAAGCACGATATACTGCGTCGACAGCGTCGCGATGATCGGATGGACGTTGAAGCGGGTGATCGCCAGGCCGTTGATCAACCCGATGAACGCGGCCAGCAGAAAGACCGCCGGGATCAGCACGATCGCCGGCTGGTCCAGCGCCAGCACCGCCGTCGTGAAGCTGATGACCGAGCCGACCGACAGGTCGAGCCCGCCGATCAGCACGACGATGAGCTGTCCGAGCGCCGCGATGATCAGCGGCATCGCCTGGGCAACCAGGTTGAAAAGGTTTTCGGCCGTGGCGAACTGTGTCGTCTCGACGGTCAGCCACAGCGAAATGAGCAAGGCGACCAGCAGCGGCAGGCCCCACAGGCCCTGTCGTGTGTTCCGGCCACTCAGGATGTTGAACAGCGAATGATACATGGAAGCCCCTAATGCTGGCGCGTGGAGCCGCCCATCAGGGCCGCGTCGAGGATCTTGTGTTCCGTCGCCTGCGCCGCCGGCATTTCGGCAACGATGGTGTCGTGGTGGACGACGTAGATGCGGTCGCAGAGCCCAATCAACTCGATCGTCTCGCGCGACAGCACCAGCACCGCGCCGCCCTTGCGGGTGAAGTCGCGCAGCAGGTGGTAGATCTCCGACTTGGCGCCGATGTCGACGCCGCGGGTCGGCTCCTCCACCAGCAGAAGATCGAGATCCGCGGCGAGGTAGCGGCCGAGCAGAACCTTTTGCTGGTTGCCGCCCGATAGGGAGGCGACCGGAGCGGATGGACCTACCGCCTTTATGTTCATGACCTCCATCAAGCGGGCGATAACGCTTCGATAGGATCGCGCCGACGCAAGTTCGGATCGCCTCGAATGCAATCCGATGGCAATGTTGTGGGCGATCGGCAGGGCGAGAAAGAGCCCCTCTTCCTTGCGGTCTTCGGGAACGAAACCGACCTTCAGCTGCTGCAAATGGCGAACGCCTGATGATGTCGAGAGCGGCATCTTGAGCGCTTTGCCGTTGATGGAAATCGTCCCCGCAAAGGGATGGTAGCGGCCGATCAGCGATCTCAGGAAGCGCTGCTGGCCCTGCCCCTCCAGCCCTGCCAAAGCGACGATCTCACCCTTGTGCAAAGTCAGCGACAGCGGCTGCGATGTCTCGGTGATCCTGAGGTTTTCGACGCGCAGGATCTCGTCGCCCTTGTCGCCCGTGCGATCGGGAAAAAGGTCCTGGAGTTCGCGTCCGACCATCATGGCGATGAGTTCGTCGGTGGTGATCTCGGATACCACCCTGGTGCCGACCAGCGCGCCGTCCTTCAGCACCGTGACCGTGTCGCACAGCTCGAAGATCTCCTCCATGCGATGCGAGATGTAGACAACAGCCTTTCCCTTATCGCGCAGCCGGCGGATGTTGCGGTTGAGCACATCGACGTCGGCCGCGTTCAGCGCCGCCGTCGGCTCGTCCAGGATGAGCACGCTGGCGTCCGCCTGGATGCAATGCGCGATCTCGACGAATTGCCGCTCGGCGATCGTCAGGTTGGAGACGAGTTGTGATGGGTCGAGGGTGAGGCCGAGTTCGCCAAGCGCCTTGGCGGTCTGGCTGCTCATCTCGGGATAGTCGATCGAGCCGAACCGGGTCGTCGGCTCCCGGCCGAGAAACATGTTCTCTGCGATCGACAGATTGGGCAGCAGCGAGTGCTCCTGGAAAACGGTCGAAATGCCGGCATCCAGCGCGTCGCGCGGCGACTTCAGATCGAGCTTTTCCCCGTTCATGAAGATTTCGCCGGAATCGGGCTGATGCACGCCCGCCAGGATCTTCATGAGCGTCGATTTCCCGGCGCCGTTCTCCCCCATCAGGGCGTGGACGCTGCCCGCCTTCAGATCGAGGGAAACGGAGTGGAGCGCCTTGCTCCCTCCGAACGCCTTCGAAATGTGGGACATCTCGATAAGATTGGTCACGAAACCCTCGAACGAACCGGATTCGACAGATGGAACGGCCTGCGGGGAATGCTTGTCCACTCCCCGCCAGCCACGGCGCCGTCACTTCTTGCCGTAATATTCCTTGAGCTTGTCCTCCGGCAGTTCGCTCGGCCACCAGACATTGGCCGTCAAATCGTCGCGATAGTATTTGGCAGCCTTGTCCTTGTCCCAGCCGTCGGGGTTGTAGACATAGCGCTTGTAGAGCTGCTGACCCTCAAGCAGCGCAACAGCGGCGCGCACGCCGGCGGCGCCCTGGGCGGGGCTGTATTCGGGAGAGATCGACTTGAATCCGTCCGTGATCCACTGGCCGAAATAGCCATTGTTGCCCTCGCCCGAAATCGGTGGAATGGGCGTGCCGAACTGCTTGAAGACGTCGACGCAGGCGCGTGTCATGTCGGCGCCGGACGACCAGATGCCGTCGACCTGCGGATTGTTCAGATAGAGTGTCTCGCACAGCTTCTTGGCCTTGTCGTACTGCCAGTCGCCATGCTCCTCGGCGGTGATCTGCACATGCGTGCCCTTGAGCGATTCCAAGAGGCCGTCGTAGCGGTTAGTGTCTTCCGGATGGCCGGCCAGGCCACGCAGGACCCAGATCTTGCCGTTGTCGCCGACGGTCTTCACCAGCCAGTCGCCCATCACCTTGCCGAAATGTTCGGCGCCGCCCTGGATTTCGGTGGTGTAGGCATCGGAATCGATGCGGCCGGTATGAAGAATGACGGGGATGCCGGCGGCGACCGCCTTGGCGATGCTGGCGTTGGCCGATGTGCTGGTCACCGGCTGAACGATGATCGCGTCGACATGTTGCGCGATCAGATCCTCGATATCGGCCACCTGCTTCTTCTGGTCGAAGCCGGCATCGAGCAGGATGAACTTCGAGATGCGCTTGTCCTTTGCTGCGGCATTTTCCGCCTCGTGCGCCACCTGCACGGTCCAGGTGTTTGCGTTGACGCCGAAGTCGCTCATTCCGATGACCCAGGGCGGGTCCTTCTTGAACGCACCGGCCGCGGTCATGCGCGTGTCGTCGGGGCGCGGCGCGACGCCGTCCATCAGCTTGACATCTTCCGCATGCGCCAGGGATGTTACGGCAAGCGCTGATACAACGAGCACTCCCAGACTGACGGTTTTCAGCAATCCTAACATTGAATTCTCCTCCTTGTGGTTGCCCCGGCCGTACGAATGCGTACGGCCGCGAGACGCTCTCCCAATGCACGCTCGTCGTCGCAAACCGACCGATGCACGCAATTCTCCCGCCCCCGAACACATGCGTGTCGAGGTCCAACCTGGGCTGGACGATGATGACGGTTGAGAACTCCTCCGGGCACTTTAGAAGCACAGCGGATTCGGCCTGTCAATAGTTAGTCATGTTGAATGACTATTCCCTTGCTTGCCTTTCACCGCTCCTCTATCCATCATGAATGGCGCTCGCCGGCTTCGGCGCGCTGTCAGTCCCGGCGGGAAAAACATGCGATCAGTATTGTGCTACGGCGACTCCAACACGCACGGCCAGATCCCCGGCAGGGGGCCGCTCGAGCGCTATGGTCCCGATGAGCGTTGGCCGGGGATACTGCGTGCACAGCTGGGGGCCGATTGGTATGTCATCGAGGAAGGATTGAGCGGTCGCACCACCGTCCATGACGATCCGATCGAGGGAGCACACAAGAACGGCCGAACCTATCTTCGCCCTTGCCTGCAGAGCCATGCGACGCTCGACCTCGTCATTCATCATGCTCGGCACTAACGACCTGAAGATCCGCTTCAACAAGCCGCCGTCGGAAGTGGCGATGGGAATCGGCTGCCTCGTTTACGACATCAAGGAGCTGGCGCCAGGTCCGGGCGGCACCACGCCCGAAATCATGATCGTGGCGCCGCCGCCGATGCAGGACGACGTCAAGGAATGGAAGTCCATCTTCGCCGGCGCGCCGGAGAAATCGCGCCTGCTGGCGCTCGAGTTCGAGGTTCTGGCGGACTCGCTCGAACTGCACTTTTTCGATGCCGGCTCGGTGGTATCCTGCAGCGAAGCGGACGGGTTTCACATCGATGCCGAAGCCCACAGATTGCTGGGCACGGAGCCGGCCCGCGCGGTCGACGCCATCGGCTGGAGCCGCTCGACATGAGCAACCAAACCGCTGCCAGGCAACGCGCTCTTACCGACGGGGAGACCCTTGCCTGACATGAGATTCGCACCACCCAATCCCTTGCGCATCGCGGATCGTGCGAGCGGGCTGAATGCGTTGAGCGTCCGCAGCTACAATGAGCGGCTGGTGCTATCGTTGCTGCTTCAGAACGAAGGCATTTCGCGGATGGAAATCGGCGAGAAGACCGGCCTGTCGGCGCAGACGGCCTCGGTCATCGTCCGCTCGCTCGTGCAGGAAGGCCTGGTCTCGCAGGGCGAGGCGCAGCGCGGCCGCGTCGGGCCGCCCACCGTCCCGCTTTCGCTCAATCCGGAGGGCGCCTATGCGGTCGGCGTCGGCTTCAGCCGGCGCAGGATCGACATCGCGCTCATCGACTTCATCGGCACCGTGCGCTTCCACAAGCAGCTGCCGGCGGATGAAGCCAATCCCTTTCCGCAAAGCAGCGATTTGCTGGGAGCGATCGGGCAGGCCATGACGAGCCTGCCGATCGAGGCGCGCGGCCGGGTCGCCGGCATCGGGCTGGCTGTTCCCGACGAAGTCGACGCCATGGCTGCAATCCGCAACGGATCGAGCACCTCCTTGAAGGCTCTGCAAGGCGAGATCGAAGAGCAGAGCAAGCTGCCGGTTTTCGTGCAGAACGACATCACCGCGGCAGCCGGCGGCGAGAGCATGTTCGGCGTCGCAAAGCCGCTGAACGACTATTTGTTCTTCTATCTCGGCGCGAGACTACAAAGCAGGCTTATCCTCAATCACCAGATCTACAAGGGAAACTCCAGCGCAAGCTTCGATCATGGCCTTGTGCGCCTGGAGAGCGAACTGACCGAGCGCGGGCGCCCGTCCCAAATCATCTGGAGCAGCAACCCGGAGTGGCCTGATCTCGGAGAGGCCTACAGCGAATGGCTGGGGGAATGCTCCAATCGCCTGAAAGCGTCGATTTCGGCGCTGACCCAGTTTGTTGAGTTCAGGACGGTCGTCCTGTCCAGCTATGCGCCGCGGAAAATCGCCAAGGCGTTGTGCGCCGACATCAACCGCGAATTCGTCACCATCGAAGCGTTGCCGGCGCGGGTCACCATCAGCCCGAAGGCCGTGGGAGCGGCGAGCCTGCCGTTCAGCTCGCGCTTCATGATCCAGTGATTGTGCCCGAACCGCTCTGTCTAGCCGACCCAGGCGTTCGCCTCGCTTCTGCTAAAACAGCCTCACATTACCACTTAGGTTGTCCTCAAGGGCCGTTCGGAATTCCCGCTCGAATACCCCGGCATGGAGCGAGCGGGCGTTCGATGAGACCAAACCGGCCTTTGGTTGGCCCATGAGCGCCGCGGCTGCACCGGAGACGTCGTTGGAGTTCCGTCAAGCGATGGCGGCCCTTCCGGCATCTGTTTTCGTCGTGACGACGGCGGGTCGCGCTGGAAGGGCCGGCATGACAGCGACGGCCGTTTGCGGATCGGCCGTAGGTCGGCCATGAAATAGAAGGCGGGATGTCTCCCGCCCCCTTTTTTATTACTTCGCGATGCAGGTGGCGACCGTCTCCGGCGTGCAGACGTCGAGGCCGGTGTAGGTCGGATCGGTCGGAGCAGGCTTGCCGTCCTTCATGTCCTTGAGCGCAAACATCGTCTTGTAGCCCATTTCGAACGGACGCTGACCGACCTGGCCGAGGGAGTATCCTTCCTTCATCTGGTCAATCTGCGTGGGCAAGGTATCGGCAACGACAAGGGCCAGTTCCTTCTTGGCGATCTTGTCCTTGTAGGGATCGACCGCAGCACGGTTCGCGTCCGGGACAAATTGCGGGAAGCCGCCGGTCGGCACGAATGCGTCAAGGTTCGGCATCTTCGCCATGTAGTCCTGGAACTGCTGTACCGAAAGCGGAAAGTCGTCGTTTGTATAGAGCGGGCAGCCTGGCGCCTCGGTCCAGCCGTTCTGACCGGTCAAGGGATCGCCGGGCGAAGCGGCTGACTTGGTCCCGGAGAGCGTGTCGCGGATGCCCTGCATGCGCTCGTTATGGTTTGCTGCAGCTGCGCCACCCGACTGGATGCAGATGGTGCCGCCTTTCGGCTTGATCGTCTGCACGATCTTGGCGAGGTTCACGCCAATCTCGTAGTTGTGCGTTCCGACATAGGCGGCGCGCAGGTCCTTGTTCTCGGGCAGCACGTCCGCGTCCCAGGTCAGAACAGGAATACCAGCTTCCTTCGCGGCTTGCAGAGCGACGGCCATGGCTGCCGCGTTCGCCGGTGCAACGGCGATGCCATCGACCTTCTTGGCAACCAGATCCTGCACGATCTGAACCTGTTCCTCACCGCCACCGTGCTCGCCGGGTCCGATGTACATGCACTCGAATGCGCCGTTGGACTCGGCCTCTGCCTTCTTGCAGCCATCACGAGCCTGGTCGAAATATGGGTTGTTCATGTTCTTCGGCACCAGCGCGAATACGAGTTTCTGCTGGGCGTAGGCCTGCCCCGCCGTCAGGGCGGACGCGGCAACCGCCGCCGCCAAAAGATATTTCTTCATCGATGTTCCTCCGTTTGTTGTGTTCACCTCAGGATATTCCACCGGCATAAGCCGGCAGAGCTCTAGCCACGCTTGATGGTGAAGAAGGACTTCAGCGATTTGCCGGAAGTACCCAGACCCAGAAGCACAGCGAGAATTATGAAGATGCCGACAAAGGCACCCTGCCAGTTGGAATCGATGCCTGCCATCAATAGGGCGTTGCGGATGACCTCGAGGAAGGCCGACCCGATGACCGCGCCGAAGGCTGTGCCGTAGCCCCCCATCAGGTTTGCGCCGCCGATAACTGTGCCGGCGATGACGCGCAATTCATACCCGGTGCCGACGGCGTTGATCGCCGAACCGCTATAGCCAAGCAGCAGCAGGGATGCGATCGAGGCGCAGAAGGACGAGAAAACATACGCCTGGAACTTGATCCGATCGACGGGCACGCCCGTCATGCGTGCCGCATTCTCGTTACCGCCGATCGCGAACAGATGGCGGGCCCACGCGGTGAAGATGAATACCCAGCCGAGGGCTAGCGCCATGATCACCATCACCCAGAAATGGGACGAGAACTGCGGTATCCAGTAAGGAGCCCATCCCTCCAGCGAGTGCACCGGCCACTTCGCTTGGCCGATCGCTTTCACGATCGGCGCGTCAGGTCCGAATTGGTAGAGCATCTGGTTGCCTGACAGCACCACGGCAAGGGAACGAGCGATCGACAACATGCCGAGTGTGACCACGAAGGGCGGCATGCCGATATAGGCGACGAAAAAGCCGTTGAACGCGCCGCAGGCAACTCCAGCGAGAAGGCCGGAGGCGAACGCCACGTACCAAGGATAATGCCAGGTCAGTAGAAGACCGGCCACGATGGCCACGAGGCCCATGACTGACCCAACGGAAAGATCGATCCCGCCCGTAATCAACACCACGGTCATGCCCAGGCCCATGATGGCGATCAGCGCGAAATTCCGGGTGATGTTGGTTGCGTTTTCGGCTGTGCCGAAGCTCGGTTCCAACACTGCCATAAACGCGACAAGGACGAAGAGCGCGACCGAGACCCAGAAGGCCTGGCTACTTCTCAACTTCTGAAGCGCAGTTTGTTCCATGATGCCGACGACGTCGGCAATCGAGGCGTGGCTTTCCTGGATCGCTTCGGGTTGACTAGGCTGCACGGATCGCTCCCGTGATTAGTCCGGTGATTTCTTCCGGAGATGTCTGAAGGGTGGGTTTGTCGGCAACCTTCGTTCCGCGCCGTAGAACGACGATGCGATCGCACACGGCAAAAACGTCTGGCATGCGGTGGCTAATCAGGATCACCGCGACACCGCGCGCTTTCATGCGCCGGATCAATTCCAGGACCTCAGCAACTTGGCGCACGGAAATCGCAGCGGTCGGTTCGTCCATAATGACGAGTCTGGCGTTGGACAAACGGGTCCGTGAAATCGCAATTGCCTGGCGCTGACCGCCCGACATTTTTTTTACGAGATCGCGTGGCCGCGTTTCTGACTTCAGTTCGCTGAACAGCTCCGCGGAGCGATCGATCATCGCCTGCTTATCGAGTATTCGGAAAGGCCAGATGCCCTTTTTGAGTTCTCGGCCTAGAAACACGTTCTGCGCGGCGGTTAGATTGTCCGCCAGCGCGAGATCCTGATACACGACCTCGATCCCCTCGGCGCGAGCATCGAGCGGCTTATGGAAGTGGCAGGCCTTGCCGCCGACTCTGATCTGCCCTTCGGTCGGGGGAAAATTTCCCGAAATCAGTTTGACCATTGTCGACTTGCCGGCGCCGTTGTCCCCCATCAGGCCGGCCACTTCACCGGGTTCGATCGAAAAGCTGACGTCGGACAGCGCGCGGATTGCTCCGAAGCTTTTGCCGACGCCCTGCACTTCAAGCAAAGACACGTGGTTCATCCTCCCGTGGACCGGCGGCTCTTGGAGTCTCGCCTCGCCTCATTTTGCAACGGAAATTGCATATGAAGTTCTTGTGCAACAATGCTTATTGCAGAGTTTTATAATTTGCAACAACTATTTTGATGTCAATTATAACTGTTTTTAATGATATGTTTTTGCGCGACTTCATGCGGAATCGCTTTCAAGCGATTGCCCAATTGCGGCATCTGCTTTGTTGCAACGGCACCGGACTGACAGACCTTGGGTAGCGGCTTCCGGTGGTTGCTTAGCGGCTGCGATGCTATCAATGGCCGTTCAGCTCTTTGCCGTTGACCACGAGCATCGGGTCGATCCTGCTCTCGAAGAAATCGAGCACATTGCGCACAGCTGACACGGCCATCCGTTCACCGCATTCGGCGGTGAGGCCGGCAATATGCGGCGACAGGATCACCTGATCGCAGGACAGAAGCGGATTGTCGGCGGCGGGGGGTTCCTCGTCGAACACGTCGAGGCCAGCGGCCGCCACCTTGCCAGACGCAAGGGCTGCAAGAAGTGCCTTTTCGTCTACGACGCCGCCGCGCGCGGTGTTCACGAGCCAGGCTCCCGGCTTCAGAAGGGCGAACTCGCGCTCGCCGATCACAGGAGCATCGCCCTTGGGAGCATGGACGGAAATCGCATCCGCCCATTGAAGGGCCGACGCCAGATCGGAGACGGCTTTAGCAGGGCCTTCCGGCCATCCGATTTTTTCGAGATACGGATCGTAGGCGGCGACTTCCATGGAAAAGGCAGCCGCCATCTTCGCGAGATGCCGGCCGATGCGGCCGTAGCCAAGAATCAGCAGGCGCTTGCCGGCCAGTTCCGAAGCTTCCAGCCGGTTGCGCCAATTCCACACACCCTCGCGAACTGACCGGTCGCCGCGCACAGCATGCTTGGCGCAGGCAAGGAGCATCATCATCGCGTGCTCGGCGACAGATATGGAATTGACGTCTCCGACGACGGCGAGCGTGATCCCACGCTTGTTGAGGGACGGCAAATCGACAGAGTCGTAGCCGACACCGTGGCGGGACACGATCCGGAGCCTGTGCCCCATCTCAACGGTCGCCGCCGAGAGAGGCTGTGTGCGGATCACCAGCCCGTCGGCCTTGTCGATCAGCGGGGCATAACTTGGCTCGGAGACTTCCTCCACGTAATCGTAGGTGATGCCGGCGGCCTGTTCGAGCAAGGAAATTCCAGCCGGATGGAGTTTCCCGGCAACTAGAACATGCGGCATCAGTACCCTCCCTTGGAACCGGCGCTGACGCTTGATCCGCCCGTGAGTTCCCTGAACTTTTTGACGTTCGCTTCCGCCGCACCGGCCAGCATGCGCACGTCGTTGGAGACGGTGGTCATGTTGTAGCCCCACCCGATCGCACGCGCCGCGTAAGCCGGAGTTCCACAGTGCAATCCCGCGGCTATGCCGGCTTTTTTGCAGGCCGCCACGATATGCTGGATGGCCTCGATCATCTCCGGTTCTTCGCGGTCGAAGGCAGGCGGCAAGCGGCCCTGGGTCATGCCGAGGGTCAGGTCGGCCGGACCAACGTAGATCCCGTCCAGTCCAGGGGTCGAAGCGATCGCGTCGAGATTGTCCATCGCCTCGGCCGTCTCAACCATGGCAAAGGCAAGTATCTCGCCATTGGATTCAGAAGCGTAATTGGCACCGGCCGCGAAATTCACACGTGTCGGACCAAAGCTTCGGCTGCCGAGTGGCGGATAGCGCACGTAGCTGACAAACTCGGCCGCCTGTTCGGCGGTATTCACCATCGGACAGATGACGCCGTAAGCACCTGCGTCGAGCACTTTCATGATGATGCCTGGCTCCAGCCAAGGCACCCTGACGAGCGGCACCGTAGCGGAGGCACGCATCGCCTGGAGCATTAGCAGCAGGCCGCTGTAATCGAGCGCTCCATGTTGGAGGTCGACGCCGATGCAGTCGTAACCTTGCGCCGCCATGATCTCGGCGGTGAAACTGTTGCCGATCGAAAGCCAGCCATTGATGGTGGGCTTCCCATCGGCCCAAAGCTGCTTGAGCCTGTTCTTGATCATGAAAAACGCTCCTTAGAATACGATATGAGCCAGCTTGGTATCGAGATAGTCCCGGATACCTTCCGCGCCGCCTTCCCGGCCCATGCCGGAATGGTTGGTCCCGCCGAACGGCGCCTCGGAAGCCGCTAGCGCAAAGCTGTTGATGCCGACCATTCCGGCCTTGAGCGTCGCGACAACTCTGCGGGCGCGCCCCGCATCCCGGGTGAAGGCATAGGCAGAAAGCCCCATCTTCGAGGCGTTTGCCCGACCCAGGACCTCCTCTTCGGACGAGAAACGGGTGATGGCCGCGATCGGACCAAAATTCTCCTCGGCAAACACGGTCATGTCGTCAGCAACATCGGTAAGGACCGTCGGCTCAAAGAAATGACCGGCGTTGAACGCCGGCGAGCGGCGGCCGCCTGCGGCAATCCTGGCACCGGCCTTTTCCGCGTCGGTAACGATTTGTTCGATTTCGTCGGTCCTCCTGGCATTGATCAAGGGGCCCATCTGCACCGTCGGATCGAGACCATCACCCAGCTTCAGGGCCTTCGCCCGCGTGACGAACCCGTCGACGAAAGCATCATGGACCTTTTCGTGGATGAAAAAGCGGTCTGGCGTGACGCAAACCTGCCCGGCATTGGCGAACTTCGTGGGCACGGACACGTTGAGCGCGCTTTCGATATCCGCGTCGTCGAAGACGATGAGAGGCGCGTTACCGCCAAGCTCCATCGACACCTTCTTCACCGTATCGGCTGCGTCGCGCAGCATTTGCTGCCCGACCCGTGTAGACCCGGTCAGCGAAACCTTGCGCACAAGCGCCGACGCCATCAGCGGCACGTAGGTTGTGGCCGTGGACCCGACGAGAAGACCGACCGTGCCTGGGGGGAGCCTGCCCGCACGCAGGCAGTCGATCATCACCATCGCGACCCCTGGCGTCTGGCTCGAAGGCCGAAGGATGGCCGAACAACCGGCGGCAAGCGCCGGGGCGACCTTGCGGGCGACGAGCGCGGCCGGAAAATTCCATGCCGTAAAGGCCGCCACGACGCCGATCGGCTCATGCAGCACTTCGAAGCGACCTCCGGGGACACGGCTCTCGATGATACGGCCATAAACACGCCGAGCCTCCTCGGCGTACCACCGGAACTGATCCGTCGCCAGAACCCACTCGCGTTCGGATTGGGCAATGGGCTTGCCCGTCTCCAGCGTAATCATGCGGGCGGCTTCGTCCTTGCGCCGGCCCATTTCGTCGGCGATAGCGTGAAGCGCGTCGGCGCGCTCGAACGCGCTCTTTGCTCGCCAGGCAGAAAGGCCACGTTCGGCGGCCGCCAAGGCAGATTGTGTATCGTCCAGCGTCGCGGTTGGAGTGTCGCCCAGTGAGCGTTCGGTGACGGGACTGGCTACGGTCGCCGTGCTTCGGTCGGAAGCGGCGCGCCATTCACCGTCGATGAAAAGTCCGTATTTGTCATACATTGCCGTCACCGATCTCGCTGGTGCTGACCACCCGACGCTCTGCGACAGATTTGATCGCTGCTTCGGCGAGGACCAGCGCAAGGCGTCCGTCCTCGAATACGACCGACGGCTGGCGTCCATTTTCGATGGCGTCGACGAAGTCGTCGATTTCAGCGTTGAACGCTTCCCTGTATCGCTCGATAAAGAAGTGAAGGTATGGCTGCGCCCGATCGCTCAGCCCATCGGCATAGATACGGGCCTCATGCGCGCGTCGGTTCTCGGAAATCGCCATGCCGGCCGATCCGAAAGCCTCGACGCGCTGATCGTATCCATAGACCGCGCGTCGTGAGTTGTTGATGATGCACTGCTTGCCGCTGGCGGTGCGCAAAACCACGGTCACCGTATCCCAGTCATTCGTCTCGGCCATCAGGTCCGGGTCGACCAGCCGGCTGCCGGTCGCAAAGACCTCAACGGGCTCTTCACCGAGCATGAAGCGAGCCATGTCAAAATCGTGGATTGTCATGTCGCGAAATATGCCGCCGGACACGCGTATGTAGGCAGCTGGCGCCATGCCAGGATCCCGCGACGTGATGATCACCTGGTGGCGCTCGCCGAGCTCGCCACTCTGGAGAGCCGCCCGCACCGCAGCATGCCCGGGATCGAAGCGGCGGACGAAGCCAATCATGATGGGCAGCTTGCTTCCACGGATGTTCGCGGCACAGCGATCGACACGCATCAGGTCAAGGTCGATGGGCTTCTCGCACAACACTGGCTTTCCGGCCGCCACTGCCCGCTCAATGTAGTCGACATGGGTATCGGTGGCCGTCGCGATCAACACGGCGTCCACATCGTCCGTGTCAAACATGGCGTCGGCCGAGTCCAACGCGGGAAGGCCGAGCATGGCTGACACTTCGTCGGCGGCGGCGCGATTGACGTCATACACCGCCGCCAGTTTCGTTCGTGGGTGTGCAGCGATATTGGCCGCATGCATGCGCCCGATGCGCCCGCAACCGAGCACGCCAATTCTCAGCATTGCATTCCTCCGCAACAATATTTTTGCAATGATCGTTGCAAAGAGGTTGATTTGTCAATGGCTATTTCGTAATAGTCTGCACAACGGAAATTCGCCAGGGAGGAAGCGATGACGAAGACCATTCGTCTGACCATGACGCAGGCGCTCGTGCGCTATTTAAGCAATCAATTCACCGTTATCGACGGCAGCAAGGCTCCGCTGTTTGCGGGCGTGTTCGCCATTTTCGGTCACGGCAATGTCACCTGCCTGTCCGAGGCCTTGGAGGCCGCGCAGGACGTCCTGCCAACATGGCGCGGCCAGAACGAGCAGTCGATGGCACTGGCTGCGATCGGGTTCGCGAAAGCGAAGCGCCGGCGCCAGATCATGATCGCCGCTACCTCTATCGGCCCGGGCGCTCTGAACATGGTGACCGCCGCAGGCGTCGCCCATTCAAATCGGCTTCCGGTACTGATGCTTGCCGGCGACACCTTTGTCAGCCGCCGGCCGGATCCGGTGATGCAGCAGGTCGAGCACTTCGGCGATCCTACAGTAAACGTCAACGACGCGTTCAAGGCGGTGACTCGCTACTGGGACCGTATTGTCCATCCCGAACAGATCATCTCCTCGCTGCCCCAGGCGGTCGCGGTTCTGCTTGATCCGGCCGACTGCGGGCCGGCTTTCATCGCCCTTCCCCAAGACGTGCAGGAGGTCGTCTGGGATTATCCCGAGTCCTTCTTCGAACCCACGGTCCATGCGATTCCGCGCCCCCGGCCGGATCGCGCGCGTCTCGAAGAGGCGGTGCGTCTTCTCAAGGCGGCAAAGCGTCCGCTGATCATTTCAGGCGGCGGCGTGCGTTACTCCGGTGCGGAGGCTGCTGTTGCGAAATTCGCCGAGGCGCGCGGTATTCCGCTTGCCGAAACCATCGCCGGTAAGGGCACGGTGACGCACGACCATCCTGCCCATGTCGGGCCCATTGGCATCGTCGGCTCGACATCGGCGAACGCGCTTGCGGGTGAGGCCGATGTGATCCTGGCCGTCGGCACGCGGCTCATGGACTTCACGACGGGATCGTGGAGTGCGTTCAGCCCCGACGCCAAATTCGTCTCGATCAACGCCGCGCGGTGGGATGCCACGAAGCACCGGGCTCTCGCCGTGGTCGGCGATGCGCTGGAAACCATCAACGAGGTCGAGGCCGCGCTCGGTGACTGGAAAGCCGAAAGCGGCTGGACCGAAAAAGGCAAGGTCGAGTTTGCCAAGTGGAACACCGCGCTCGACGGATTCCAAAAACCCACGAATGACCCGGTTCCGACTTACGCGCAGGTCGTCGGCGTGGTCAACGCGAAGGCCGGCGAGCGGGATCTGCTGATCACCGCGGCAGGCGGGCTTCCCGGGGAAGTCATGAAGAACTGGCGCGTGAAAGAGCCGAACACCTTCGACTGCGAGTTCGGATTTTCCTGCATGGGCTATGAGATCTCAGCCGGATGGGGTGCGGCGATGGCGGATCCGAGCCGCACGCCAATCGTGATGATCGGCGACGGCACCTACATGATGATGAATTCCGACGTCTACTCATCGGTCCTCGCCGGCCACAAGATGATCCTGATCGTCTGTGACAATGGCGGTTATGCGGTGATCAACCGGCTGCAGAATGCCAAGGGCGGCGCGTCGTTCAACAACATGATCAAGGATTGCCGGGTCAAGGAGCCGTTTTCGGTCGACTTCGCCAAGCACGCCGAGGCCATGGGCGCCCTCACGCGGCGGGTAGAGAGCCTTGCCGATCTCGGCCAGGCTGTGGAGTGGGCCAAAGGGACGGATCGCACCACCGTGATCACCATCGTCTCGGATGGCTACACCTGGACACCCGGCGACGCCTGGTGGGATGTCGGCGTGCCGCAGGTCAGCGAGCGGGCCGAGGTGCGCGAGGCCCATTCGGTTCAAGCCGAAGGCCGCAAACGGCAGCGCATCGGAGTCTAGGTTTTTCGGACGCCCCCTGGGGCGTCCTCTGCCGGAACGATGCCACACTCCCTGAGCATTGTTCCGGCAGCTTTTTCGCGGCGCCAAAAGTGGGCGGCGGCAGCTGGAATGATGATGGAGATCAAGATGAGAGCCAAGCTCGGCATCGCGCCGATCGCCTGGTGGAACGATGACCTCGCCGAATTGAGCGACGACGTTTCGCTGGAGGAGTGTCTGCGGCAGGCCCGTGAGGCCGGCTTCACCGGCATGGAGACCGGCCGCCGCTTCCCGATGGACGCGGCGGTTCTCGAGCCCATTCTGAGGCAGCACGGCATGAGCGTCTGCGGCGGCTGGTTCTCCGGTCTGCTGCTTGACGGCGATATCGAAGCGGAGAAAGACCGCATCGCCCAGCAGATGCAGCTCTTCAAGGCCGTCGATGCCCCCTGCATCGTCTACGGCGAGACTGCAGGCACCATACAGGGTGATCGCTCCGCGCCGCTTTCCACCAAGCGGCGGCTCTCGGAAGACGAGATCAGAATCTATGGTCGCAAGATGACTGCCTTCGCCGAATGGTGTTCGGACGAGGGCATGCCGATTTCCTACCACCACCACATGGCCGCGCCGATCGAGACCGAGGAAGAGCTCGACTTCCTGATGAAACATTCCGGCGAGGGTCTGGCCCTGCTTTACGACGCCGGCCACATGGCCTTTGCCGGCGGCGACGTGCTGCGGGTGGTCGACAAGCACCACGCCCGCATTTCGCATGTACACACCAAGGATATCCGCCAGGCAGTCGTGGACGGGCTCGACCGCACCCGGGAAAGTTTTCTCGACGCGGTGGTCAACGGAGCCTTCACCGTGCCCGGCGACGGCTGGCTCGACTTCGAGGCGATGATCAAGCGCTTGGCGAGCCACGGCTACGAAGGCTGGTTCGTCGTTGAAGCCGAGCAGGATCCCGTCAAAAGCCCGCCGCTCGAAATGGCGAAGATAGGTCACAAGGAATTGCTGCGCGTCATGGCCGCGGCTGGCTACACAGTGGAGGACAAGGCATGAACCGGATGGATGGTAAGATCTGCGTCGTCACCGGATCGACGCAAGGACTGGGCGCGGCTATCGCTCGCCAGCTCGCCCGAGCCGGAGCCGCTGGCCTCGTCACACTTGGTCGTAACGAAACCAAGGGCCGCGCGGTGGCCGCAGACATTTCGCACGCCACGGGCGTGCCCGTGCACTATGTCAACGCCGATCTTGGCAATGTCGAGGATTGCCGCCGCGTGATCGCGGAAGCGGAGCGCGTTTTCGGAAGAATCGACGTGCTGGTCAATGCAGGCGCGCGGACGGACCGAGGCACGATCCTCGACACATCGCCAGAATTGTTCGACGCCCTGTTCGCCGTGAATGTACGCGGACCTTATTTCCTCATGCAGGAAGCCATCCGGCACATGATCGGCCATGGCATCGAGGGTGCGATCTGCAACATCGGCTCGATTTCGCAGCAGGCCGGCCAGCCCTTCATCAACGTCTACTGCGCCACCAAGGCGGCACTGGCGACACTGACCCGCAACACGGCATTTTCCGTCATGAAGAACCGCATCCGCGTCAACCAGTTGGATATCGGCTGGATGGCGTCCGACCACGAGCGGGAATTGCAGGCGAGCGAGAAGGGCGATCCCGACTGGGAAGCGAAAGCCGTTGCACACCTGCCCTTCGGACGCCTGATCGACCCCCGCGAGGCGGCACGAGCGGTCAACTTTCTCGTTTCGGACGATGCGGGTCTCATGACGGGTGCGGTGGTGGATTACGACCAGACCGTGCTTGGCGCCGCACCCGGTCCCATGGCCGTGCCTGAGAAGGCGATGGCGCTCTGAAGCCATTGGAACCGTCGAAGCGGAGACGGAAAAGAAAGCAGCTGCCCTGTGAGGACCCACATCACTCTTCTGGGCGGCTCCGATAACGGATGAACCGGCGGCCCTGCCGCCAGAAGGAGAGCAAGATGCGGACCATTAAGGGGCCAGCTGTGTTTCTGGCTCAATTCGCGGGCGACGAAGCACCGTTCAACAGCATCGAGGGATTGGCCGGCTGGGCCTCGGCCAAGGGCTTCAAGGGCGTGCAGATACCGACCTGGGACAAGCGCGTCATTGATTTGAAGCAAGCGGCTGAAAGCCAGACCTATTGCGATGACTATGCCGGCAAGCTCGCCGAACACGGCCTGGTTGTCACCGAACTGGCGTCGCATCTGCAAGGTCAGCTTGTGGCCCTGCATCCCGCCTACGATCATCCGGCGGATTCCTTCGCCGCACCCGAGGTGCGGGGCAATCCGGCCGCACGGCAGGCGTGGGCAGTCGAGCAGCTTCATCTCGCCGCCAAGGCGTCGAGGCGTTTCGGCATAGACCGCCATGTCACCTTCTCAGGTTCGCTGCTGTGGCCGTTCCTCTATCCCTATCCGCAATGGACGGATGGGCTGATCGACGACGGTTTCGATGAGCAGGCTCGGCGCTGGCGGCCAATCCTTGATGCCTTCGACGAGAGTGGCGTGGACCTGTGCTACGAAATCCATCCTGCCGAAGACCTGCATGACGGGCTGACCTTCGAGATGTTCCTGGAGCGCGTCGGCAACCATCCGCGCTGCAACATCATGTACGACCCCAGCCATCTCGTGCTGCAGGCGATCGATTATCTCGCCTACATCGACCACTATCACGAGCGCATCAAAATATTCCACGTCAAGGATGCCGAGTTCCGGCCGGACGGTAAGACCGGCGCCTATGGCGGCTTCCAGCCCTGGATCCGGCGCGCCGGCCGCTTCCGCTCCCCAGGCGACGGACAGATCGACTTCAAGGCGATTTTCTCGAAACTCTCCGGCTACGACTTCGACGGCTGGGCGGTGCTCGAGTGGGAATGCTGCCTCAAGAATTCAGAGGACGGCGCGGCTGAGGGAGCCCGCTTCATCGCCGATCACATCATCCGCGTTTCCGAACGCGCCTTCGACGACTTCGTCAAGGCCAGTGCGAACCGCACGATCAACGATGCCATTTTAGGTATCGACAGGGGGGCACGCTCGTGACTGCTGATTTTCAGCGACCGCTTCGGCTCGGCATGGTCGGCGGCGGCGAAGGCGCCTATATCGGCAACATCCATCGCATCTCCGCCCGGTTCGATGGCGCCTTCCAGCTTGTAGCCGGCGCGTTCGACGCGGATGCAGCGCGCGGCCACCGCTTCGCGGCAACGCAAGGTATCGATCCCGCCCGATCCTATGACGACTTCAAGGCCATGATCGCCGCGGAAAACGATCGCGAGGATCGCATCGACGTGGTGGCGATCTGCACGCCAAACCACACCCATTTTCCGATCGCCAAGGCTTTTCTCGAGGCCGGCTACGAGGTGATCTGCGAAAAGCCGCTGACTAACACACTCGAAGACGCGATCGCGCTCGAGCAGCTGGTGCGCGAGACCGGACGCTTCATGGGCGTGACCTATACCTATTCGGGGTATCCGATGGTGCATGAGGCGCGCGAGATCGTGGCAGCAGGCAAGCTTGGCGCGATCCGCATCGTGCAGGTGGAGTATCCCCTGGAATGGATGGCGACGGCCATCGAGACCGCGGGCAATGTCCAGGCCGCCTGGCGCACCGACCCGAAGCGATCGGGGCGTGGCGGCTCGATCGGCGACATCGGCACGCACGCCTATCATCTGGCTGGCTTCGTGACCGGGCTGAAGCTGGAGTCCCTGACAGCAGACCTCGCTTCCTTCGTCGAGGGACGCGTGCTTGACGACAACGCCCATGTGCTGCTGCGCTACGAAGGGGGCGCGCGAGGGCTGCTTTGGTCGTCACAGGTCGCACTCGGCTGCTCGAACGGGATCCGGCTGCGTGTCTTCGGCGAAAAGGGCGGGTTAACCTGGTTCCAGGAGCAACCGAACGAGCTGATTTTCTCACCGCTGTTCGGTCGCACCGAGACCATCAAGCGGGGTGCTGACGATCTGAGTGAGGCAGCGAAGGTGCGAACCCGCACACCGCCCGGCCATCCCGAGGGCTATCTGGAGGCCTTCGCCAATCTCTATCGCGGCTTTGCCGAAGCCATCCACGCCCGTCGCGAGGGGCGCAAGGCAGCGGCAATAGGGTTGAACGTGCCGACCGCTTATGACGGGCTGAAGGGTGTGGCATTCGTCGATGCAGTCGTCGATAGCGCCGAAGCCGAAGGGCAGCCATGGCTGAAACCTCACGCCGTCTGACAGGCCATCGGGGGTGCGCCGACGCAAGGTCGGCGGGCCCTCAATCCTTCCGGGGAGTCTGGGTCAAAACTCAAGTAGCTGGCTACCCAAGTGGTCAGGATGGAAGGGGAGTTGCCCGCTGCCGGAACGAGAAGTTAGCGCCAATGGCGGCCGTTCGGAGGCATGTTCCGGAATGACTTCATTGGGGCTGGACGCGGAATGGCAGCTCTCGTGCTACTGACCTTAGAGAGCGGACCGTAGGTGGGGTGGACGTCGTCACCACCTGACCTTTTCTAGCATTGAGTTCCAGCCGGTCTGCGGCGTAAACGGAACGCGATCATGCCGCCGGCGCTACTCAATGCGATTTGATTAGTCGGCATAGCAATCTGACGACCAACGCTAGCTCTGCACGCGTGTCGAAGATTTTCAGGCTGGTCAACCACGTTCGTGGCTTGGCGGCAAAGGACGCCCGCCCCGAACGCGCATACTATCCTGAAAGAACTTCTTCATCTCGCGAAAAGCGGAGAATCCAAAACAGCGGGCAAGCCTTGTCGGCGCAGTAGTGCCCACGCCACAGCGGCGGGCAATCGCAGCCGCGCTTTCAAATGCAATGATCTCCGGCTTTTCAAGTGCTTGCCGAGCTACCTTCTCGAGAGCGGGGGTCAATCGAAGCTCGCGCTTCGCGATCGCAGTTTTGATCTCATCAAGACATTTGGGTCTGTGTGCAAGTACAGGCGATTTCATCCGAAACCCTCCAGACCTTCGAAGAATCGGTAGCCAGCTAGCCCTGAAATCCAGCCCATGACGGCAAGGCGTTCACGAGCCACGTCAGCCCAATCGCTCTGAAGCAAACGATCCAGGCGACGCGGGGAATACGACGGTCTTGTTCCCGTTGAGGAAAACCCGACGATGGATATGGGCGTGGATTGCCCGGGCGAGCACCTGTGCCTCGACGTCGCGGCCGAGGCTGACATAGTCCTCGCTGGACTGCGCATGCGTCACGCGGATCGTGTCCTGCTCGATGATGGGTCCTTCGTCCAGGTCAGCCGTCACGTAATGCGACGTAGCCCCGATCAGCTTCACACCTCGGTCGTGGGCCTGTTTGTACGGATTGGCGCCTTTGAACGAGGGCAGGAAGGAATGGTGGATGTTGATGATCCGGCCAGACATTTTCTGGCACATCTCGTCCGAGAGAACCTGCATGTACCGCGCCAGGACGACCAACTCGGCGCCCGCGTCCTCGACCACGCGCATCTGATGTGCCTCTGCCTCGGCCTTGTTCTCTTTCGTTACCTTGATGAGGTGAAACGGGATGTCGTGGTTCACGACGACCTTCTGGTAGTCCATGTGATTGGAGATCACTCCGACGATGTCAATCGGAAGCGCTCCGATACGCCAGCGATACAGAAGGTCGTTGAGGCAATGGCCAAACCGCGAGACCATTATGATGACCCTGCGCTTGACGCTCTCGTCGAAGAATTCCCACTCCATGCCGAACTGCGAGGCGATTGCTTTGAAGCCCGAACGGAGTTCTTCCAGCCCCCATCCGCCTTCGGAGCGGAAGCTCACCCGCATGAAGAAGTTGCCGGTGTCGGCGTCGTCGAACTGCGCGCTGTCAGTAATGTTGCAGGTTTGGTCGGCGAGGAACGTCGAGATCGCCGCGACAATCCCCCTGGTCGAGCGGCATTTGACGCGAAGTGCAAAGTTCAACATTGGCTCTCTTCCTGGGCGGACTTACGCCTGAAGGCTGCGGCGGAACGCCGTCAGCGTATTGGAAAGCAGGCAGGCGATCGTCATGGGGCCGACGCCGCCAGGGACCGGCGTTATGGCGCCGGCGTGGGCCGCCTCTGCGAATGCGACATCGCCCACGAGCTGCGGCTTACCGTCTCGCGTCACGCGGTTGATGCCGACATCGATCACGACCGCACCTGGCTTGATCCAATCGCCTCGGATCATCTCTGCCCTTCCCACTGCTGCCACCAGGATGTCGGCTGACCGGCGCCAGATCGCGGGTATGCGAGTGCGCGATGGTGACGGTGCAGTTTTCGGACAGCAGCAACTGGGCCATCGGCTTGCCGACGATGTTGCTGCGGCCGATGATGATGGCATGCAGTCCGGACAGGTCGCCGAGCCTTTCCTTCAGGAGCATCAGGCAACCAAGTGGTGTGCACGGCACCAGCGCCTCCTGGCCGGTCGCCAAGCTGCCGGCATTTTGGATATGAAATCCATCAACGTCCTTGCTCGGCACAATGGCATTGAGCACGGCGCTTGCATCGATCTGCGGCGGCAACGGGAGTTGCACGAGGATGCCGTGCACTGCGGGATCGCCGTTCAGCTTCTCAATCAACCCGAGGAGGTCATCTTCGGTGGTCCGCACGGGCAGCCGGTGCTCGAAGGAAGCCATCCCCGCGGCAATAGTCTGGCGATGCTTTGAGGAGACATAGACGGCGCTGGCCGGATCGTCACCCACCAGTACGGCCGCCAGACCAGGCACCAGGCCGGTCTTCGCTCTGAGTGTCGCAACATCAGCGGTGACCTTGCCCGCCAGAACGGCCGCAGCGGCCTTCCCGTCGATGATCATTTCAGGACGTGGACTTTCCATGGCAAATCCTGTTTTCCAAAACGCTAGATACTGCCTGCACCGGTTCCGAATGACGAAGCCGGAGGGCCCATGCTTTCTGATCCGGCAAGAGTCCCGACGTTTGGTGATCCGCCGGCTCAGCCCAGAACGCTCGCTAGACTGACGGGGGCACCGGTCTTCGCCGACACCGTTGCTGCCTCTGCCATCGCCAGCGCGGCAATGCCGTCGTCTAGGGTGACGGGAACCGCCTTGCCACCATTGACTGCCTCGACAAAACCGGCCCATTCGGCGGCATAGGCCGGCATGTAGCGCTCCAGGAAGAAGTAGGTCGGCTTGGCCCCCGTCACGCCAGAGGTGGTGGACTTCACCACCGTGTTTTCCAGCATGTTCTGCGCCTGCAGTAGCCCTTCGGACCCCAGAAGTTCCACGCGCTGATCATAGCCGTAGACAGCGCGGCGGGAGTTTTTGATGACCGCGATCCGGCCGTCCGCGTAGGTCAACGTGACGACAGCCGTCTCGACGTCTCCGGCTGCCCCGATCTCCGGATCGACGATAGAGGATGCCACCGACGTGACCGCTACGGGAGCAGTTCCCATGATGAAATTCGCCATGTCGAAATCGTGGATCATCATGTCCCGGAACAGGCCACCAGATACCTTGATGTAGGCAACCGGAGGCGGCGCCGGGTCGAAGGACGTAATCGACAGGAGTTCGGACTTGCCGATCTCACCTCTGTCAGCGGCCGCCTTCAGAGATGCAAAGTTCGGATCGAAGCGGCGGTTGAATCCTATCATCACCGGGCGGCCAGTTCCGGCGGCAACTTTCTGGCAAGCGTGTGCGCGGGCAAGGCTCAGATCCACAGGCTTCTCGCAAAGCACGGCCTTGCCGGCGACAGTCGCCCGCTCGATCAGGTCGGAGTGAGTATCGGTCGAAGTTGCGATTAGCACCGCGTCGATCGAGACATCGTTGAGTATGGCGTCAGTGGTCCGAGCCTCGGCATCATACTGGGAAGCGAGCTTTTCCGCGGCTGCGGCATTGATGTCCGACACCGCGACGAGCGTGCTGTCGGGATGCGACGAGATAGCCGTCGCGTGAACGCCGGCGATACGTCCGGCACCGAGAAGGCCGACTTTGAGCATAGTTGTCCTCTAGCTTTGCTGTGTGTCTGGTTGATCTTTAGATCAGCGAGAAAGTTTTGAACGCGCTTGCCCGCTGATGGGGGACGAGCCCGTCCCTCCCCATTTGAAGGATGTCTCTGGATCTGGTTTAGGCTTTCGCCTGCTCCAGGAATTGGCGGTATTCCGCCTCCGCGATCGCAACATTGTGCTGCGGCTGCGGGTAGGCTCCCGAACCGACGTCGGCGACGAATTCCTTGAACGCCGCAATCCGCTCCTGTTGGAGCCGCGCATACTCGGCCGCGAAATTGCGATAGGTCTTGGCATGGCGCGGCTTATGGCCATCGGTATGGCCAAGCACGTCCTCGGCGAACAGATATTGCGCATCGGCTCCCGGCCCGGCCCCCATGCCGAGCATGATCATCGAAGTGTTCTTCGAGATGAATGCACCGACTTTGTCAGGGACAACTTCAAGCTCGGCGCCGAAGCAGCCGATGGCCTCAAGCTGCTTCACCTGCTGCCAGACTTTCAGGGCTTCCTGCCCGGTCTTGCCCACCGCCCGAAAGCCTGTCCAGGTGATGTAGGAAGGAATGAGGCCGACATGTGCGACGACTGGCACGTGATTATCGCATAATGTCTTCTGGATGTCATAGGAGGCAGCGCAATAGAAGCAGTCACCTCCCATCGCTGCGAAGTGGAAAGCTGCTCGCAGATAGTCCTCGGCAGTTGCGAGAGGTCGGCCCTCAAAGGTTCCCCAGCCACCATACGGCAGACCGACCTGGACGAAGCAGCGCCCAGCCGCCTCACGCATTTGAGGACTGAAAAAGCGCCCCTCGATCGACAGCATCTGGATCCCCGCCGCGTTCGCGGCCGCGGCCTCTTCTTCCGTGGTGACATAAAGCATCGAGATCTTCTCGCCGCGCGCCTTCATGGCGCGAATGTCTGCGACGGTGGGCCGGGTGTTCTTGGTGACCATTCTTGTTCCTCAGACGGTGAAAGCTTCGCGGAAGGCTAGTAGCGCCGCCTCGGGATCACCGGAGGCAAACGCCTCCATCCCAACCGGCCCGCGGTAGCCCATGTCTTTAAGCGCGCGGGCGATGCCCCGGTAATTGATCTCGCCGGTGCCGGGCTCCATGCGTCCGGGAACGTCGGCCACCTGGACCTCGCCGATCCAAGGCAGACAGGCGCGACAGAGCGCGATCAGATTCCCTTCGCCGATCTGCGCATGGTAGAGATCGAGATTGAGGCGCAGGCCCGGTCGGTTGACGCTCGACACCAGCGCAAGTGTGTCTTCGGCGCGCCCAAACGGCACGCCGGGATGGTCGACCGGAAGGTTCAGATTCTCCAGCGTGAAGGTCACTCCCTCGGCCTCGGCTAGATCCGCGATACGGTTCAGCGTCTCGCGCCCCTTCAGCCACATCGCGCCGGCTATCGTTTCGCAAGGCGTGACCGGCATGCCGCCATCGCCGAGCCCGGTGCCGTGCAAATTGAGCCGCGCGACGCCGAGGCGCTTGCCAACCGCCGCCGTCTCCTTTGCTGTCTTCAACAGTTCGGCGGCACCCTCGTCGTCGGCAAGCCTGCCGCGCAGATAGCCGTTCATGATCGAGAAGATCGCGCCGGATTTCTCCAGCATTGCGAGGTCGTGATCGGGCCAGTTCCAGAGGCCGACCTGGAAGCCTATTTCGGTGAGGCGCTTGACGCGCCATTCCATCGGCTGGTCGCGCCAGAGCATCTCGGCGCATGCCGCAAGCGTAAAGGTATCGGACATGTCAGACCTCGATATACACGCGGCCGTCCTCGACCTTTGTCTTGTAAGTCTTGAGGTTCTCGCACGCCGGTGGCGTCTCTACTTCGCCGGTCGTGAAGTCGAAAACGGAAGCATGCTTGGGGCACTCCACCGTATTCCCCATGACAAGACCGTCGGCAAGGTGGATCTTCTCATGCGTGCAAAGCCCGTCTGTACAATAGAATTCGTCCGCGTCGTTGCGGAAGATTGCGAAGGTACGGTCGCCATTCTCGAAGCGTTTAGCTTCCTCGGCTTCGATTTCATCAGCGGCACAAGCGTCAACCCAGGGCATTGATTCTCTCCTCAGATATCTTGCGGTTTGAAGTCTGCGGGAGCGGACGGCATCACGCCCTGGAGCAGCGCGACGGACTTCTCGAGTCCCTCCAGCGAATTGAGAAGGACGTCTTCGTGCTCGATGGAAAGCCAGCCGTCATAGCCAGCCATCTTGAGTCGGTAGCAGAACTGCCGCCACCACTCCTCGCCGTGCCCGAACCCAAGTGTAATGTAGCTCCAGGACCGTGCCGGAATGTTCATCAGGCTCCCATTCTCAAGCAGCGAGGTCGTTGCCTGAACCGGCCGGTTGAGCATCGTATCCTTGGCGTGAACGTGATAGACGGCCTCGCCTAGCGCGTCGGCGGCAGCGAGAGGATCAGCGCCCATCCAGAACAGGTGCGAGGGGTCGAGATTGGCGCCTAGGACAGGTCCGACCGCTTCCCGCAGTTTCAGGAGCGAGGGCACGTTGTATACGCACTGATTGCCGTGGAGTTCGAGCGCGATGCGATCGACACCGTTTTCCTTCGCCAGCGCCGCGATCTCGGTCCAGAAGGGTATCAGCTTATCTTCCCATTGATATCTAAGGATGGTCTGCGTTTCCGTCGGCCAAGACGAGACGACCCAGTTCGGCATGCTGTCGCCAGCGCTGCCAGCCGGCAGACCGCTCATGGTGCAGACGGTGCGAATGCCCATCTCTCCGGCGACGCGGATCGTGTCTTTCAATCCTTGGCCTTGGGCCGGATCGGTCGGGTGCAGCGGATTGCCGTTTGCGTTGAGGCTGATGATCTCCAGGCCGCGTTCCTCGAAGGCTGCAGCAAACCGCTTCTGCGCTTCCCTGTTACCCAGCATGGACGAAAGCCGGAAATGCGGGGCGGTCGACCAGCCGCAGGCGTTTACTTCGATGCCGGATACCCCCATGCGCTGGGCATGATTAAGCACCGCGTCGAACGGCAGATTGCCGAGACTGTCTGAAACGAAACCCAGCTTCACGCGTAGAACTCCGGCTTTGCAATCATCTGCACAGGCGTACGACGGGCTTCCTTCAACGCACTCACGCCAGCCTCGGCAACGATTGCGGCGCAATAGCCGTCCCAGCAATCCGAGGCGGTCGTGGGGAACTCACCGGTCATGACAAAGCGAAGGAAGTCGCGGTTCTGGCGGCGATAGGCATCATAGTACCTGGTCCGCCAGTCGGCGTCGTAGCTTGTGCTTTGGGCAAGCGCCGACTCCCTGCGGGTGTAGGCAATGTTGTTCGTCGCCACCGCTCCGCGCTCGCCGATCAGTTCGGCGCGGACGTCATAGCCGTAGGCGGCGTTGTTGTTGATCTCGATATTGACGAGCTGCCCGTCCACCGTTTCCAACACCATGACGACAGGTGCGACACGCGCGTCCGAGCGGCGCGGCTGGAACGCGGAAATAGAGGCATATTCTGTCCCGAGCACGTAACGCACGACGTCGAATTCGTGCGGTGCCGAATTCGTGATGGCCATAGCGCCGGTAAAATCGGCCGCAGGTGTCTCAACATTGCGGTGAAAATTGTGCATCATCAGCGCCCGGCCGAGATGACCATTATCGAGCGTTTGCTTCATTTCCTGATAGGAGCGGTCGTAACGCCGCATGAAGCCGAGCTGGACGAATTTCGCCCCTGCCTTCTGTTCGGTTTCCATCACGGCGATGCAGTCAGCGGACGATTGTGAAAGGGGCTTTTCGCACAGAACGCGCTTGCCCATGGCAATACAGGCCATCGAGAGAGGTGCATGCGTGAAATCGGGGCTCGCAATGATCACGGCGTCCACGTCGTGCCGCGCGATGGCGCCGTTGGGGTCGGTGGCAATGTCGACGGCACCACATGCATCGGCGACGAGGCGAGCGCGCTGCTGATCCATGTCGCAGATCAATTGGAGCTTTGCGCCTGGAAGCTCCTCGGCGACTATCTTGGCATGATCTGCGCCCATCAGGCCGGCGCCGATCACCGCAATGCGGATTGTCATCTTAGTCCTATTCTTTGCGTTTCTAATTTACGGGGCAGCGGCGCGCCGTGATGCGCAGCCGACTTGCCGGGGCTCCAGGGAAGGGTCTACGGAGCGGCTGATCCCTCCAGCACCTGGAAGGACGGCGGATGGCCTTCATGCTCGGCCATGTAACCTTCGACCTGGGCTTCCAGGCCGGCCATGGTCTCGCCGCCAGCCATCAGATCCGTGATCTCCTCGCGGGACCTTTGGCCCTTGCGGAAATCATCGGCGATGGCGCCGCGGATCAGCACCGCGAAATGGTCGCCGACAGTCATGGCGTGCATGACCTGATGGGTGATGAAGACCACCGCCAAGCCACGCTTCTTGGACTCATTGACGATACGCAGCACGTGGGAGGCCTGCTTGACGCCGAGCGCCGCGGTCGGCTCATCCAGGATCAGCACGCGCGCTCCAAAATACACAGCGCGGGCAATGGCAAGCGACTGGCGCTCTCCGCCCGACAGGCCGCCGACTAGGCGGTCACCGTCATCAATGCGGGTAATTCCGAAATCCCGGACCGCTTTCACCGCGATCTCGTTGGCGCGCTTGCGGTCGTAGATCTTGAACGGTCCCCAACCTTTGGTCGGCTCGACGCCGACGAAAAAGGACCGCCCGATGCTCATCAGCGGAAACGTGCCGCCGAACTGGTGCACCGTGGCGATGCCCCGTCCCTGCGCATCACTCGGCCCAGTAAAGGTCACCGGCTGACCATCCATCAGTATCTGGCCGCTGGTTGGTTTGTGGACCCCGGCCAGGGTTTTGATGAGGGTGGACTTGCCGGCGCCATTGTCGCCGAGAAGGCAAAGCACTTCGCCGGCGCGCACCCTCAGCGAAATATCGTGCAGGACATCGATCGGCCCGAAGGATTTGTTGACGCTTTTCAGCTCGAGAATGGCAGGTTTGTCGTTCATGGCGTGCGCACCTCTTCATCTGCGAACCGGCTTGGCTGATGCGGTTGATCGGCCAGGGAAGCTCGATGCTCGTTGACGGAAGCGAGTTCAGGGCCCGGCTGCTGTAACAACTCGTTTCTCATGGGTTTGCTGGCTCCCGCGGCAGGCTTCGCTTACCCCGCGGTCTGAAGTACAAAGCCAAATCGCGGAACGACTGGTTCATCAGCACGGCCACCAAGAGCATCACACCGATGATCAGGTTCGACCAGTTTCGGTCGATCTGGGTGAAGTAGATGCCCTGGCTGACTATGGCGAAGGTGATGGTGCCTACGAAGATACCAACAACCGACCCGAAACCGCCGGTCAGCAATACGCCGCCCACCACCACGGACACGATGGCGTTGAAGATGAAGTTCATGCCGCCGGAGACTTGGGCGGAATTGAACAGGATCGCCTGGCAGATGCCAACAAAGGTGGCGCTGACTGCGGACAACACAAACAGCGCAATGGTCATGCGGTCTGTCGGAATTCCGGCGTTGCGGGCGCTGACACGATCGCCGCCCATTGCAAACAGCCAGTTGCCGTAACGGGTCTTGTGCAGAACGAAGCCGATGATCACGGCGAATGCGATCCACCAGATGATGATGACCTGGTGACTGCCACCGATCAACTGGCCGAACAGGAATTTGGCCCAGCCCGGCGCGGTCAGGGCAACGCTGGCAGTCCCGGTCAGAAGCACCGAAGCACTGAGCACCACCCCCTGCATGGCGACCAGCGTGGCCAGAGTAATGATTAGCGAGGGCACGGAGGTGCGGATCGTCAGCAGGCCGTTGACCAGGCCGACCGCCACGCCGACTGTCAGCGCCCCAGCAATTCCCACCCCAATGGGCAGTCCGTAATAGCCGGTGAGTATGGCGGTTGTCATGGAACCCGCGGGGATCAAAGCGCCGATGGAGATGTCGAGTTCGCCTGAGATCATCAGCAGCCCGACTGGAATGGCGACAATGCCCAGATTGGCCGCGAAATTGACCCAACTCGCTGCACCAACGAGCGTGCCCAAACTGGCGCCGCCGAACAGAACGAAGAACAGCACGACGCCGATAAGACTGAGGATCGAGCCGGCTTCGGGACGGCGCAGCACCGATTTGATTGCGTCCATCATGACTGCGGCCCCTTCTTCGACGAATAGCTGAGCGCCAGCTGCCGGAAGGTGTCGTTGGTCAGCACCGCGATCAAAAGAAGCGCGCCAATTATGACGCTACCGATGTTGGGATCCATGCTCGTGAAGTAGATGCCCTGGTTCACGATCGAGAAGGTAATCGTGCCAAACACGATGCCAACGATCGAGCCGAAGCCGCCCGTGAGCAGAACGCCCCCAATGACCACACACATGATGGAATTGAAGATGAAGGACTGACCGGCCAGAACCTGCGCACTCTGGTAAACCATCACCTCGCTGACCCCAACGAAAGCGGCGCTGAAGCCGGACAGCATGAACAGACCAATGGTCAGCCGTTTGGTCGGAATGCCGACATTACGCGCGCTCTCCTTGTCACCGCCGAGTGCATAGATCCAGTTGCCTATCGGGGAGATGTGCAATAGCCAGAACAAGCCAATCACGAACACCACCCACCATAGGATCGTGACTTGAAACATGCCGCCGAGATAGTCGCCGAAGATTACCTTGGTGAGCGGGTCCGGCACGAGCGAGACGCCGGTGCTGCCGGCGATCTTGACGGTGAGACCTAGCGTCAGACCCATCGTGAGGAACATGGTGCCAATGGTGATTGTGAGCGACGGGATGGTGGTTCTCGTCACGAACAGCCCGTTGAGAAAGCCGACAGCGAGGCCGAGACCAAGCGCGGCCGTTATGCCAAGCCAGTCGGGCAACCCATAGTGACCCGAGACGATGGCAGCGGTGAGAGACGCCGCGGGGATCACGGCACCGACCGAGATGTCGAGTTCCCCGGCGATCATCAGCAACCCTATCGGCAGCGCGATGATCCCGATCTCAGACGCGATGTTCAACCAGCTGGCCGAGCCGGCTGCCGACGTGAAGGCACTTCCGCCGAACAGGCCAAAGAAAAGCAGAACTGCGACCAGCCCGAGGAACGAGCCCGCCTCTGGTCGACGCGCCAGCCGGCCGAGGGCTAGTCCGGACCGCGTGCGGTGAGGCGCCGGGGTTAATGTGGACGTCACGGGATGTGCCATTAGGGTAATCCGCGATCACGCGGCCGGCCGCGATGTGGCCGCCGCAGAGAGAGGGAAAAAGGGCCGCCCGCTGTAAAGCGAGGGCGGCCCAGGCGGGAGGATTATCGCGTCCCTGCTTTCACACCGGCGATGGTGGCGTCGACGTTTGTCTTGTCGATGATGCCTGGTCCCGTAAGGATTTCGCGGGTGGGCACCGCCAAGCCGTAATTGACGTGGCCGTTCAGGATCGCTACAGCCAGGTATCCCTGCAGGTAGCCTTGCTGGTCGATCGCGCAGGCTTGCTTGCCATCCTTGATGTTGTTCAGGATGGTTTCGTCAAAGTTCATGCCGCAGAGTTGCACTTTCCCAACCTTGCCGGCCTGGGTAAGGCCGTTCATGGCCGAGTTGGCGTCAACGTTGCCGATGGTAAAGACGGCATTCACGTCCTGGTGCTGCAGCAGATAGGCTTTGACCGCCTGGGCGACGGCCGTTGCCGAGCCGAAGGATGTAGCGGGCAATGGCAGGACGTCGGCTTCGCCACCGCCGTTCTTCATCCCCTCCTTGAAGCCGCCGCAGAAGGCCTCAATATTGGCGGCGCCGGGCAGCGTGTTGATGCAGACGCCCTTCTTGTTGCCGGCCTTGGTGAGGTACTCGCCAGCCGCGACACCGCCTTTGTAGTCGTCTGAGCCGACATAGTTCATGGCGCCAAGACGATCGGCCGCTTTCAGCCCGCCGGCGTTGTAGATGATCAGGGGAATGCCAGCATCCCTCACTGCCTTGAACGCCGGGTCCATCGCTTCCGGCACCCAGTCCGGGCCGACGATGGCGTCGGCCTTCTGATCGATGGCCTGACGGATCAATTCGGCGGCGTCCACGCCCAGATTGTCATAGTTCTGCGGCCCGAGCCAGGTGACCTTGCCACCTTGGGCCTCGACGACCTTGCCAGCGTCTTCAGCACCGCGCTTTACGATCGACCAAAACGGATCGTCCGGCTTGCCGCCAACCACGAAGATATTGGCAGCGAGCGTCGCGCCGGCGCTGAATCCAATCAGCACCGCTGTCGACACGAGTGTCTTGAAAAGCTTCATAGTCTTCCTCCCAATTTACCCCGTGGGGTCTCAACAAAAAAGTCTTGCTGTCCCGGGCCCACTCCTCTCAGGCGCAGTCGAAACAGCGTTTGGATCGTTATTCCGCCGGCATTCCAGACGTGGGATCGCTGCGGCCTTCCTGCTGGCCACGCATTTTTTCCTTCTTCTTGCGGAAGCGGGCCTTCATGACCTCATCAGCTTCTTTGCTGCCGTCGTGCCAAGTGCCGAACAGCTTATCGAGGGGTACCAGCCCATCACCGCCGTAGTTCACCTCGAAATACTTGTGGTGCAGGTAGTGCACGTACGAATGGCTATCGAGTTTAACCTTATCGGTGATTTCGAATGTCTCGAAGCCGAGGTGGCCGTTCACCGCTCCAAATCCCGCTCCGTGCAGCGTGAAGTAGGCGCAGACCGGATTAGAAGGGATCAACAGGTGCAGCCAGGCTTCAGCATGATAGAGGAAGCCTTCGACCGGGTGCATCGACAGCGACGACCAGGGACTTGGATTGATCGAGTTATGATGGACCGAGTGCACCCATCTGTAGAGTGGCGGCCAATGGATCGCCCGGTGCAGGAAGAAGAAATAGACCTCGTGCACGGCTGGCGAGACAATCACCAGGAAAGACAGGTAAAGCCAATTCGTCGTCCATGGCAGCCAGACCGCCCAGCTGTTCGCATAGACCCACAGCATCACGATCTCGACCACGGTCCACAGCGGTATGGTGACGAAAAACGAGCGGGTGAAATTGTCGATGTTCTGGCTTTGAAACCAAAACACGTCAGACGGCGCGTCCGAAGGGAATTTTGGATTATATTTGAAGCGGTTCTGTTGCTTCCGCTGGAAGTAATAGCGCAGCTCGAAGAAGCCATAGAAAAGGAATATGCCGGCGGCGTTTAGGCCGTATAGCCAGAAGTAGTTGAGAACTGAGAAGGTCGCGAGGCTCTGCCAGCTTGGGATAAGGAAGTTCACCCAAATAATCGACGTGGCAATATGAAAGGCGTTCCACGGCCAGAGAAATTCAGGAATCCACGCCACCACCTTCTTTGCATTGAACGGATGATGCCAGATTGGCGCCGGCTCGGCCCGGCGATGCGGAGCCCAGTTACCGCGTTTATCGCGCGTTCCATACTGAAGGTCATCCATCGTAACAGCGCCTCCCTGCGGAACTATTCCCAACTGGGCTCGTCAAAACATCGGCCCTCAATTGGGTGGCATTCATATCGGAGGCTTGATATTTCTAGAAGGCGAAAATAGTATCAAAGCGACATTTGTATCATTTAATATCAGTCATGATGATATAGATGGGATGGAGCTCATGAGGCGACCGACAATCCACGATCTCGCTACTGCGGCAGGCGTTTCGGTGGCGACCGTGAATCGAATTCTAAGTGGCACCGTTTCAGTACGCCCGAAGACCGTCCAACGAGTACAAAGCGCAGCGGAGGAAATTGGGTTTTACGGAATCGGAGCCATTGATGATCGGGCTCGTAAAATATCTCCACACTACCGATTGGGCTTCCTGCTTCAGCAGTCGACCCGTGAGCTCTACCAATTGTTCGGGAAGAAGATTATTGCCGCCTGTCGCGAGCGTCGCGACGAGGTCATCGATCCAATAGTCGACTTCGTGGATCTGCTGACGCCGGAGACAATCGCGAGCCGTCTGATTGCGCTGGGCGATTCATGCGACGCCGTTGCGGTGGTCGCGGCAGATCATCCCATCATTGGCCAGGCCATCCGTTCGCTGAAGGAGATGGGCAAACCGGTTGTCTCCTACATCACGGATCAGTCCGCGCCGGAAAGGGCCGCATATGTAGGCACCGACAACTGGAAGCTGGGGCGCACTGCAGCCTTCCTGATTACCCAAACCACTCACGGACCGGGTCGTATAGCGGTTTTCATAGGCAACCACCGGTATCAATGCCAGGATGTGTCAGACGCCAGTTTCCGTTCCTATTTGCGCGAGCACGCTCCACGGCTAGCGGTAGAGGAAAGCCGTCCGACCCACGAGGAAGCCAGTGAGGCCTGTCGAATGGTGACTGAGCTTCTGAAATCGACTGACGATCTTGTCGGAATTCTGATCGTCGGCGGCGGAATAACTGGTGTACTTCGTGCCTTGAGGGAGGTGTCTCCTGAGCGGCGGTCGGGTATCAAAGTAGTATGCCGTGACATTGGACCCGAAACTCGAAAGGGACTGTCTGAGGGCCTGATCACTGCAGCTCTTTGCCACCCGCTCGAATCGACCTCGGCCCTTCTTGTCCAAACGATGATCGATGTCATTGGACCGCAAGCACCATTTGCCACCCTTCAGCGATCCATACCTTTTGAAATCGTCACGCCGGAGAATATCTGACGCAGATGTCAGCTACTGGCGCGGGCGTCCTGCGACCCGATAAGGATGTCCGCTTTCAGGTGATGCACAAACGGACCTCAACGGCTATATTTGGGCGCGAAGCGGCTATGCCCTGCTTCACCTGCGAGTCTGCTTCGGGTCAGATCGCGTCATCGAACCTTCGAAACTGAACGACCGCCAAGGTATCGAATTCGGTCGTTCAGAGTGGGTTTGAAGCAAATCAGAAATTCTGCTGACCCATGGCCTTTTCGATCAGTTTGTCGATCGATACCGCCAGCACGAGAAGCAGTCCCGTCACGATGAGGCGAACGTAGTTCTCGACGCCCATCAGGTTGAGCCCGTTCTGGACTGTTCCGATAACAAGCGCGCCCAACAGGGCCGCGTGAATGGAGCCGCGGCCGCCGAACAGGCTGACGCCGCCGATGACGGTGGCGGCAATTGATTCCAGCAGCAGCGTGCCGCCCCCTACTCCGCCACCGGAGAAGACGCCAACGCCTAGTGCCCGCGATGCGCCCAGTACGCCAGCCAGCGCAGCGATGGCGCCGGCAATAGCGAAGGCCGCCATCTTGATGCGCGCAACCTTGACGCCGGCCCGTCGCGCAGCCTCGTCATTGTTGCCGACCGCATAAAGATAGAGGCCGAACCGGGTTTCCTTGAGGATATACCCGCCTATCCCGAGCAGGATCGCAAAGATCAAAACCACAACTGGTATGCCCTGATGTGCGTTGAGGATCATCACGACGATGGCGCCAAAAATCGCGGCCGCGCCGAGCGGCAGCACAAATCGGCTGAACAGGGAAGCTTCCAGACCGGCGCGCTTTCTGCGGGCAATGCCCGACAGGACCAGAGCGGCAAACGCGACGAGCCCAATCGCCAGCGCGCTCCATGACGTGATCCCCGAAATCTTAGTCTCTGCAATCTTGTCGATACCGGTTCCCATCAAACCGTAGCGGGCGGTCGGAGGCAAAAGCACGAGTTGCAAGCCATTGAGAGCCAGTCCGAGCCCCAGCGTCACCACGAAGGACGGTACGCCGACAAACGTGACCCAGCGCGCCGAAAAGCTGCCGATAGCAGCACCCATTACGATTGCGACCGTCACCGCCAGCCAGGGCGAAACGCCGTAGTCGACAACCAGCTTGGCCATCAGGACCGATGTCACGCCGTTGATCGCTGCGACCGACAAGTCGATTTCCTTGACCAGCAGCACGAACATCAGACCGATCGCCATGATGCCCACAACCGTGCTCTGGACGAGCAGGTTCGACAGGTTCTGCGGTGTCAGGAAGACATTGCTCTGGAGCGCGAAGAACACCCACAGCGCCACCAGCCCGATTATGACGGGCAGCGCACGCATGTCGCTGTTGAGCACTTCGCCGATGGTGCGGCGTTTGACGTCACCGGAAGCGGCGGCCGAGTTTGCCATTCTTGACGTATCCTTCTGATACTTTTCGCCCCGCGGGGCTCAGCCAGCGAGGTTGACTGCCTCGTTGCCACCGACCATCGCGTTGACCACTTGCTCGCCTGTCACTTCACTCGATTTAAAACTCGCGACGTTCGCGCCCAGGCGCATGACCTCTATGCGGTCGGTGGCGTTGACGACGAAATTGTGGATGTCGTGGCTAACCACGACTATGCCGAGCCCTTCGTCGGCCAACGTGCGGACCAGGGCCGAGACCTGTTCGGCTGCGGAGTGGCTGAGTGCGGCTGTCGGCTCGTCGAATATGACGACCTTCGGCGTCCACAGAATGGAACGTGCGATGGCTATGTTCTGTCGCTGGCCGCCAGACATTGCTCCGACAGGACGCGTCAGTGACAGCTGGCCGAGTCGCATGCGCGTCAGCACCTCACGGGCACGAACTTCGCACTCCGCACGCCGGATCCGTCGGCCGAACCATGTCGGACCGGTCAGCTCGCGCCCGAGAAACAGGTTCTGCACGGCGTCCAGATTGTTGCAGAGCGCTAGATCCTGATAGACGGTCTGGATCCCAAGGGCAGTGGCGTCGGCAGGATTGCCGATTTTCGCCGGTTGGCCTTCGATGGTGTACTCTCCAGAGTCGAAGCCGAAGACGCCCGCCATGATCTTGACGAGCGTGGACTTGCCGGCGCCGTTGTCGCCGACCAGGGCGACCACCTCGCCGGCGTGGACGTCCACCGAAGCCCCCTGAAGAGCATGGACCGACCCGAACGACTTACGGATATTGCGCATCGAAATTAGCGGCGTGGATTTATGCGCCGCACGAACATCGGCGCCGCCGCGGGTTGCTGCCGCTTTGACCATCAGGCTCCTCCCATCAGGTGACCGAAGGACAGCGAGCGCCGCTGTCCTTCGGTCGATCTCGCTATTTGTTGTTCTTCTTGCAGACTTCGGTGTCTTCGATGCCCTTGCAGATTTCTGGCCAGGTCCAGACGCCGGCGGTGACGACGTCCGAGAGATTATCCAAGGTGATGTTCTTCACCGGCAGGAAGACAGCCGGCACATCCATGAACTTGTTGTTCACTTTGCCGTTGATCAGATCCTTTGGCACTCCTTTGCCATTCAGGATCGAAGCCACGACGTCCGCCGCATAGGTCGCTTCAACCTTGAGATCCTTGAGCACGGAGTTGTCCTGCCATCCCTGTGCGACGTACCGCAACGCTTCAACGGTCGCGTCCTGTCCGCCGGTCACCAGCTTGTCGCCAGGCTTGGCCCCCTGGCTGATCAGAGCGGCAACCGAGCCTCCGGTGGTACCGTCATTCATGCCGAGGAAGACATCGACATCACCGCCATTGCGGGTCAGGCAGTCTTCGGCGAAAGATTGAGCCAGCGCCGGATCCCAGTTCTGCGTGTACTGCTCGCAGACGACCTTCACCTTGCCGGAATCGATCAACGGCTGAAGGAATTCGTTCTGGCCCTTTTCATACTGGCCTGTACCGTATTCGCCCTCATTACCCTTCACGCGCGCAACCTTGACCGGCGACTTCTTCATTGCGCTGATCAGCTCGGCGGCGCGCTTGCCTTGGGCTTGGCCAACTGACAATGAGTCGAAGACGACGTGCGCTTCGGCCTTGCCGCCGACCGCGTCGTGATCATAAAGGACCACCGGCACCTTCGCATCAGCTGCCGCCTTAAGACTGCCAGCGGCGAGGTTTGCGTCCGTCGCCGCGAGCACGATCACGCTGGCGCCTTGGGTGATGGCGTCTTCGACCAGCCGCTGCTGCCGCGCCGGATCCCCCTCGCCATTCTGCACGGTCACCTGAGCGTTCGGCGCCTTCTCCTTCATTGCCGCGACAAAGAACGGCGCGTCCCGGCTTGTGAAGCGAATTGTCGTGGTATTCGGCAGTAAAAAGAACACTTTCTTGGCATCTTGAGCATGTGCCGCCGCCAAGGCGCTTGCCATAGCGGTTGCCGTCAGAAATGCGGTCAGAAGTCGCTTCATAGTTTCCTCCCATGGAATACTCAGTTCGCCCCCCTTCACGACGGCACGGGGCACCCCCGAACCGGTTTAAGGATAGGCTGCAACGAAAATTGCAAGATATAAATATTCCGCAATGAACGATGTGTCAACGATGCGACAATGAAATCTTTGCATCATGCGAAACGCGCAATTTCTATTGCGACATCCAGGCTCGAGTGCACCTGGCGCGCTTGGTTCGCAACCGGAATGCCAAGGACGCGGAACGCCCGGGTTGTTGTCGGGGAACCGCTACTGCCCGGTGACGGTGGGTATGCGCGGACTGACAGCGTTGTTCTGCAGTCGCGCCGCGAGTGCAACCGTCAGCGCCTGGGCGAGGCACATTGGGGCGGCAAGCGAACGGGAAAAGGTATATTCATGCTCCGGTACGGCGAAGAGAACACTGGCGTTCTTGGCTAGCGGAGACAGCGTGCTGTCAGAAATAGCAATTATCGGAACTTCGCTGCGAGCGGCCTCTTCCACGACATTGACCACTTCATTGGCGTAGAAGCGAAAGGACACGGCAAACAAGACATCGGTCTTGCGGATCATGCGCGCCATATGCGTAGCAAGTCCGCCGCCGGGATCAAGCAGCACGCAACGTTTGCCCAGCATCGTCAAGATATAGCGGAGAAGTTCGACCACAGGCGTCGATCGCAACTGCCCGATCAGGTAGATCGCGTCGGCCTTTTCGAGAAGGGTCACTGCCTTGGCCAGATCCTCGGGTGGTATCTGTGTCAGCATGTCCTGAAGCGAGGCAATGTCGCGAACCACGAGGTCGCGCATGAATCCGACTTCGCTACGATCTGTTCGCGCTCCCAATTCGCCTTCCAGCGCCTTGATACGAGCCTCGAAGCCGGGCGCGGCGGTCGACAGGCGCTTCTGAAAGAGAGACTCGAGTTCCTTGAAGCCTTCATAACCGAGCGCCTGCGCAAAGCGCACGAAGCTTGAGGCATGCACTCCGCTGCTATCCCCAATTGCATTCACCGACCTGACAGCAACGTCGTTAGGATTCTGGGTGAGATAGAGCGCGATCTTCTGGTAGGATTTGCTCATTTCGTCGTAGCGGTCGTGGATGAGCCGGATGAGCTCTTCATAGTCACGCGGCGCTTCAGCGGTCGGTTTCATGTTGCACTCTTTCGCAATATTCATTGCACAATGACGCGTCTGCGTCGATTCTGCTAGTGAAATCAGGTGCAACATTGTTTAAGCAAAAGCGCGTGCATGTTGGCGATCAAGCCCGAGCCGCATCATGACCTAGATGCCGAAATCGGGAGGACAATCAACGCGCGAAGATGCTTCGTGCGAGGCCGTCCCTTGCTACCGACGTGAGGGTCGACCGGTCTTCACGCTGTTGCGGCTCGCCCCATCTGATTCACTGTCGGCAATCAGCGAAAGGTAGCGCTCGAGAGCCTTCGAGAACTTGGCTTGCCAGATCTCATGCGCAGTGCGGAGATCTCCGTCGCGCAAGCTTTCGAGTAGCTTGACGACATACTTCTCGGCGTCGCCCTTTCGGTCTGTATAGACAACGCCCAACTGATGGTTGAAGCGCCTCACATCTGCGGTCAGCTCGGAAAAGTAGCGGATGGTCCGCTGCAATCCCGTCGCGTCAATGATCGCTTGCTGGAACTCAAGATCGTTGCGAACGGTCTCGACCTGGCTATCGAGGTTAGCAAACTTGACGGCATTCTCAGCCAATTTTTCGAGACGCTTGAGGTCAACCGAAGCTAGGCTACCTGGTTCCGCGAGCAGATGGTCCAGGGCAATTTTTCCTAGGGCCATCCGGATATTGTAGACTTCGATGACGCTGTCTGCGTCCACCGCCCTGACAGATGCTCCCTTGTTCCGCTTGATCTCGACGAACCCCTCGCGAGCAAGCAGGCGCAATGCTTCCCGGACCGGATGCCGGGAGACGTTCAACATGTCGGTAAGCTGTTGCTCGACGAGCCGGTCGCCGGGCTTGAAGTGCCCGGCAATGATCGCGTTCCGGATTTGCTCCGCAGCGAACTGCGTGCTTTCCATCTGCGTCATGGGAGCCAGAATGGCGCCTGTTTCATTCGCGTGTCGCATCAAGATCCTCATAAGGCGACCGCAGGAGATCGGCTGCACAGGCATTCGGAATGTAGACTATATACGAATGCGACAATCTAATGAGAAGCCTGCCACTAAGCTATCCTTACGGAATAAGTGGAAAACGTTCTGTCCCGCCTGACTTGCCGTTAGAGCGAGACCACCAGGTTCTTCGCCGGGAGCCAGCACCACGATACGCAGTGAGCTCTATTTCGAAGAGATACTCAGGTCCGCCCAACGGACCACAGCTGACGCAGCTTGCCGGAGAGATGTCCCGGAACTTCTCGCCCATATAGGCCATGACTTCCGGGACGTCTTCCTGGCGCGGAATGAAGATGCGTCGCCGCACAACATCCGCAAGGCTGCTGCCGACCGCCTCAAGCGCGCCTTCGACGTTCTTCATCGCTTGCCTTGCCTGCTCGACGGCCGTCTCAGGCATCACACGGGTCTTGTAGTCGCGTCCTGCGGTCAGGGACATGAAGATCCAGTGTCGAGGGCGACGATCCGCGAATAGCCTTCCTTCTCTTCCAGGATGCTGCCGGACTTTAGCTTCACGAGTTCCATGCCGTTCTCCAGTGCTGATCAGATCGAGATGCCGCCATCGATCGCCACCGTCTGACCGGTGATCAGCGCGCCGGCGAAACCGAGGAAGACGATAAGCTCCGCGACATCCGCCGTGGTGCAGACTTTCTTCAGAGGTGTGCTGGCGAGGGTGCTCTGGCGACGCTCCACCGACCATTCAATCGCCCACGAACTTTCGACGACGCCGGGCGCCACCGCGTTGACCCGCACATCGGGCGCGAGCGCACGCGCCAGGTTCTTCGTCAGGTTGATGACCGCGGCCTTGGAGCCGCTATAGGCGATGGTGCTGGCCACGGCGCCGAAGCCGGCGATGGAAGCGGTGTTCACGATCGAACCTTTGGCCACCTTGAGAGCAGGCGCCGCGGCCTTCGAGCACCTGAAAACGCTCATCAGGTTGACGTTCAGCAGATTTGCCCAAAGCTCCTCCGTTATGCTGTCCAGGTCGTTGATCGGCACCGGGACCTTCACGCCCGGTATTCCCGCGTTGTTGACAAGCAGATCGAGACGGCCGAGCTTCGCCACCGCCTCGAGCACCATTGCCTTGGCCTGCCCGGCGTCGCCGACATCGCCTGGAGCACCGATAACGTCGAGCCCCTCTCTTTGGAGCCCAGCGAGAGCAGCCTCGCCCCTCTGGTCGGCCGGTAGATAGTTGATTGCGACCTTGGCGCCTGCCTTGGCCATCATGCGCGCGGTTTCGAGGCCGATGCCCGACGCGCCCCCGGTGACAAGCGCCGCCTTTCCCGTGAGATTGAACGAGATCATGAGTTACCCTTCGATGCTGCGTTTGGATGGAATTCGCTAGGCGACTGAGCTTCTGACGATTTCAAGGGGCTTGCGATTCTCGCGCCGCAGGAACTTCTGTGTCTGTTCTTGTCGGGGATTGTCGATCACCTCTTCGGCCGTGCCGATTTCGCAGACTTCGCCCTGGCAGAGAAAGGCCACGCGGTCCGCCGATTCCCGAGCGAAATTGATGTCGTGCGTGACAACCACCATCGTCATGCCTTCGCTCTTCAGGAGGCGCATGGTCTCAAGCACTTCGCCGACAAGTTCGGGATCCAGGGCGGAGGTGACCTCGTCGAAGAGCATGTAGCTCGGCTTCTTGCAAGCGCTCGGGCGATGGCGAGACGCTGCTGCTGGCCGCCTGAGAGCTGAGACGGCAAGCTGTCGCCCTTGTCGCCCAGCTCCACATGCTCGAGGTGCTTCTGCGCAAGTGCGCGCGCCACAGCGCGGCTTCGCTTTGAGACCACCCGGGGTGCCAGCGCGACATTTTCCAGCGCCGTGAGGTGCGGGAAGGCGTTGTACTGCTGGAAGACGATGCCCAGCTTGCTGCGCAGCTTGTTGATATCCGTCTTCGGATCGTGGACGCTGATGCCGTCTACGAGGATCTCGCCACCCTGGATCGGTTCGAGCCCGTTGATGCATTGCAGGAGCGTAGATTTTCCCGACCCGCTCGCGCCAATGAGGCAGACGAGTTCGCCCTTTTCGACCGTGAGATCGATGCCCTTGAGCACGATCACCGATCCGAAGGCCTTCTGGACGTTGCTGATGCGGATCATACGCGGACCTTTCTTTCGAGGTGCCGGCTGTACCGGGAAACAGGATAGCAGATAAGGAAATAGAAAAGCCCCGCACCCATCAGCAGCAGCCAGGTCTCATGTGTCCTGGTGATGAGTATCTGGGTGGAACGCATATATTCGATGTAGCCGACCACGCCTGCGAGAGCGCTGTCCTTGATCAGGCTGAGGACGAGCCCGATCCACGGAGCCAGACCCGTCCTGAATGCCAGGGGCATGGATATGTACAAGAGCTCCTGGTAGCCGTTCATGCCGAGCGAGCGAGCGCTCTTGCGGTATTGAACCGGGACTGAGAGCAGGCTCGCCCGGACCACCTCGGCAGTTACTGCCGACATCCAGGCACCAAGTGCGACGGTACCGAACCAAAAGGGTGAAGTGCCGAAGCCCAGGATCGATAGAAGGCTGTTGGCGAGTATCAGCTGGATGATCATCGGCACGCTGCGCAGGATGTCGATGAAGGGGGCCGTGGCGATCCTCACGGTCATTGACACGGTGCGCAACCAGCCAAGGACGATCCCGGCAAGGGTGCCGACAAGGGTTGCTGCGGCGGCCAGCCTGACGGTGTTGAGCAGCCCCTGAGCCAGGAAATAAGCATCCGACCAGGCGAGGCCTTGGTTTGCGAACTGAAACTGCACGCCTAGCTCCTGTATATGAGGCGGAAGGCCAGGTGGGACGAGAACTGCAGCCCTTTGGCGATGAGGTAATAGATCAGCGCCGTGACCAGAAAGAACTCGAATGTCCGGAAGGATGCGGACTGCGCGTACTGCGTGGCGCCCGAGAGCTCCTGCAGTCCGACCAGCATGCCAAGCGAGGTGTTCAGCATTCCCCAGATGCCTTGAGTGACATAGGCGAGGAAGATCACCTTGAACATCTGTGGAAAGATCACATGGATGAAGCTCTGCGGGCTGGTCATGCCGAGTGAGCGCGAAGCCGACAGCTGCTGTCGCGGGATGGCGTTGAGACCACCCCTGAAGATTTCTGTCATGTATCCGGCGTTGTTGAAGGAAACGGAGATGAGGACGGCGGCGTAGCTGGGGATGTTGATGTGGAAGGCGCCCAGCCCGAAATAAAATAGATAGAGCTGAAAGACAGCAGGCGTGTTGCGCGACAGCTCCACCCACCAGGTCGAAAACCGGTAGGCCCATCCCTCGCCCTGCTGGCGCGCGACAGCCATGGGCATCGCAATGAGCGTGCCGATAATGAAGGCGAGAATGGTGATCTGGATCGTCACCCAGGCTCCGGCCAGCAGCAGGGGCAGTGAATCCCAGACTATGGACCAGTAGAACTGATAGCCGTTCATGCCAATCATCCCATGCTCATGCCGGCAGGGTTTTCCTGCCGGCATAAGCTCTATGCTTAGAAGTTAATGCCTTCAGCTGTCAGCGGCGGCAGCGGACCATTGCCGTAGTACTTGTGGTACACCTCGGCCCAACGCCCGTTCGAAACCTGAGTGAACACGAAAACCCGCGCCCAGTTCAGGAATTGTTGGTCGTCACGTTTGACGGCAATCGATCCGAAGTCGGCGAGAGGGGCAAGTCCGGCCATCACGAACTCTGGGAACTGACCACTTTGCGATAGCGAGTTGAAGACGGCGACATTGATCACGATGGCGTCGATCTTGCCCTGCTGCAGAGCCAGGAAGGTTTCCGCATCGCTCGCAAAGCCGGTGTAGGTCGCACCCGTACCCTCCCAGCCCTTGCCCAGCTCATCCTTGAAGAGTTGCTCAGGCGTGGTGCCAACGACACCACCAAGCTTCTTGGATGCCAGGTCAGAGTATTTGGCGATGCCGGTGTCCTTGCGGGTCACGACTGCCATGACGTTGTTGGTGTATGGCTGGGTGAACGCCACGGTCAGCGCACGTGCCGGGGTCGGCGTAGTCGAGGCGATAAGGACGTCGATGCGATTCGAAACCAGCGCCGGGATACGATCCGGCGAAGGCGTCTCGATGATTTCCGGCTCTGCGCCAAGCGCCTTTGCCATGTCCTTGCAGTACGTCACGTCATACCCGTCGGGCTCGTTGTTCGAGTCGCGGAAGCCGGCAGGCGGACTGTCCAGCATGATGCCACAACGCAGCTTTTTGTTCTTGATGATCGTGTCGAGCGCGGAGTCGGCATGCGCCTGACCAGCCAGCGTGAATGTGGCGACCGCCGTAGCCAGCAGAGCCCTCATAACCATTTTCATTTCATTCCCCTTTTCTTTGTTGCAGACCAAGTAGTTTGTTGGCTGAGCAATTGAGACCGCTCAACTCGCCTTTCTCGCCAGCCTGGGTGTCACGCCGAGCTTCGATAGGTCCCACTTCCTTCTCGATCAGGGGCACGACTTCGTTCTTGAATCGAACGAGCGAGCGATGCGCCAACTCGATTGGCATGCAGCCGAAGGAGAAGTTGCAGGTGTAGTTGCTTGGATTGAGACGTTTGATGTCCGCGACCATCTTCTCGGCAACGGCGTGCGGATCGCCTACCACCATGTTGTCCGCATATTGGTCGAGCGTGTACTCGCCTTCGAACGTCTGGTTGCTGATGTAGCTGTTGTCGTCCAGCGGCGGCGAGGCTTGGCGCAGATAATGCGCCATACGCCCCACGTACCGGGCCCGCTCCGCCACGACCAATGCCTCGCTGCGGCTGTCGGTTATGGCCAGGTACTGCATGATCGCCAAGGGCTTGGTCGAAGGCTGCTCGCCGATGGATGTCCAGGCGTCGTTGAGCCCGTCGACCATCTTGTAGAGCACGGGCGATCCGAGCGTGCTGGCTGCAAGGAACGGGACCGCCTTCCACTTCTTGAAGCGATCGAGAAGCTTCGGGTGGGAGGAGGTCACAAAAATCGGGGGAAGAGGCTTCTGCTGGGTGCTGATCGCGAAGCTGGTCTTGGGGAGGGAAATGTACTTTCCCTTGTACTCGACCTCGCCATCGACGAGCGCTCTTTCGATGACGTCCCAATACTCAAGGAAAACGTCGACCCTGTCGTCCAGCACGATGTTGTAGCGATCAAACTCATAGCGCTGATAGCCGGTACCCAGGCCGATGACGAGGCGGCCCTCGGTCTGTGTGTCGGCGACCGCGATCTCCTGGGCGACACGAAGCGGATTGTAGAGCGGCAGCACGATAACGCCCGGGCCTAGCTTGATCCGCTTGGTCCATCCGGCCGCGTAGGAACACATCATCAGCGGCGACGGCGAACTCGAATAGTTGGCGAAATGGTGTTCGGCGAACCACGCGACATCGAAGCCGAGCTCATCGGCGGTCTCCACCATTTTGCGGGTATCGCGCATCACGCCCTGGGCACCGTCGGGATGATCGCGAAGCGTCATCAGGTTAAAAAGGCCAAGCTGCATTCATTTGCTCCTAAGATCCCTCGGCGACGGCTGTCGACGTTGGTAAACAGTCCTATCCAGCCTTCTGCAGGACCATGGGTGAAGTCAGCGCGTAGGCGCCGTTATGGTAGATCAGCGGGTCGACATCGGAGGCAAATGCGACCCCTGCGACCCGCCCGATGATGATGTCGTGCGTGGCATAGGAGATCGCCTGATCCATCTCGCAGAACAGGTTCGCCTGCGCGCTTGCCAGGTAGGGGATGCCGTCCTTTTCGGTCCACTCGCCAATGTCGAAACGCCTCTCGGACGGCCGTCCGCCACTGAAAGAGTTGGATATGTCAGCCTGCGAGGCCCGAAGCACGTTGATGCAGTATTGCCCCTCTTCCTTGAGCGGCACATTGATCGACGAGTTGCGGTTGACGCACGCAAGGATCGAAATGGGAGCGAAGCTGAGCGGCGTGACCGACGTGACGGTAATGCCATATCGGCGCCCGTCGTGCCTGCACGAGATCACGCAGACCGTCGACGCCACGCGCCGCATCGATTGCCGGAAATGCTCGGTACTCAGGTCCTGCGAGAGCATTATTTGCTTCCTTGTTCCCATCTTCAAAATTGCAGATTGTCTACAATCTGTCAATGTGTTTTTGGACCACCCCGCTCCAGACGAAACTGCCTTGTTTAATGGTGGTCGTGCGCTCCGTCAGGGCCCGGGAGCGGGAATTGCCTGGCCAGATCCTCGACTTGCTCCGCAGATAGATATCGCGGGTTGAGACCGCGCAGCAGAAGGTACAGCTTTGCTGTTTCCTCGAGTTCCTCGATCGCAAAGACGGCGCCCTCAAGGTCCTTGCCGGTCACGACCGGCCCATGGTTGGCCAGCAGGACCGACGTATATTTGCCGGCCAATCCCTTGATGGCCCCGGCGACCGCCGGATCGCCCGGCCTGAAATACGGCACCAGCGCCGTTCGGCCAGCGCGCATGAGATAGTACGGCGTCATCGGCGGCAGCACCGACTTCGGATCGATCTCGGGAAGCATCGTGACGGCGACCGAATGCGTCGAATGCAGATGCACCACAGCCCGAGATCCTTTGACTGTGTCGTAGAGCGCGGAATGCAGGGGGATCTCCTTCGTCGGCTTGTCGCCCGAGACAAGATTGCCCTTTGCGTCAAGGCGGGAAATGGACGCTGGATCCAGAAATCCGAGCGACGCGTTTGTCGGGGTCACAAGCCAGCCGCCTTCGTCGAGCTGAACAGAGATGTTTCCCGAGGAACCGGGGGTGAGTCCGCGATCGAACAGCGACCTGCCGAAGCGGACAATCTGTTCACAGAGTTTCGTCTGATCCATATCACCCGAGATTCTAGGCGCATGGCACGAAGCCAAACGCACTGAGCTTACCCACGGACGCCAACCTGAAAATCTCAAAAGTGCGGCGACAGCCCGTTGCAGATTGTAGATAATCTGCATTATGATTGGATTGAAAGCAAGAGGTTGGATACGCATGTCTGCTGGCAAAAGCGCGGAAAAATCAAACGTCGCCGTCATCGGGTTGGGCTCGATGGGGTTTGGCATGGCGAGTTCGCTTGTGCGACGCGGACACGCGGTCGTCGGCTACGATCCCTCCGCGACCGCTGCGGAAAGGCTGGTTGCAAGCGGCGCGCGGATAGCGGAATCACCGAGCGAAGCTGTTGCCAATGCGAGCGTCGTCCTCTGCGTCGTCGTGAACAGCGCGCAGACCGACGCGGTGCTTTTCGGCGACGGCGGCGTGTTCCCGGTGATGCCACCGGGCTCGGTATTCATTTCGTCAGCGACCATGGCGCCGTCGGAGGCAAAACGCCTGTCCTCGCGCCTCGCGGAGCGCGAAATCCTCTATCTCGACGCCCCGATCTCGGGCGGCGCAGCGAAAGCCGCGAACGGCGCCCTGACGATCATGGCGTCGGGCAGCCCGAATGCCTTCGCACGGGCGCGGCATGTCCTGGATGCGGTCGCGGCGAAGGTCTATCGCCTGGGCGACGAACCCGGCATCGGCGCTTCGGTGAAAATGATCAACCAGCATCTGGCAGGAATCCATATCGCGGCCGCATGCGAGGCCATGGTGCTCGCATCCAAGCTCGGCTTGGACCTCTCCACTGTCTACGAGGTCATAACCGCGTCCGCGGGAAACTCCTGGATGTTCGAGAACCGTGTCCCGCATATCCTCGATGGCGACTACAGGCCGCTGAGTTCGGTTGAAATATTCGTCAAGGATCTGGGCATTCTCCAGGACATGGCTCGGGCCGAACGATATCCCGTGCCGCTCGCAGCGGCGGCCCTCCAGATGTATCTCGCGACCTCGGGCGCAGGCATGGGACATGACGACGACGCGTCGGTTGCACGCACCTATGCCAAGTTGTCCGGCGCATCGCTGCCAACAGCCAAGGCGGCATCATGATCGATCTCGCCGCATGATACGCTTCGCCGCCAACCTCACCATGATGTTCACGGAATGGTCGTTCCTTGACCGCTTCGAGGCTGCCGCGGAAGCCGGCTTCGGAGCCGTGGAATTCCTGTTCCCCTATGAATTCGCACCCGAAACCGTAGGCAGCCGACTGAGGGCATGCGAACTCGAACTGGCGTTGTTTAATCTTCCTCCCGGAGACTGGGCTGCGGGCGAACGCGGCATCGCTGCCCTGCCGCATCGCTTCGAAGAGTTCCAGTCAGGCGTCGACAAGGCGCTGGACTACGCCCAGGCGACTGGCGTGCGCTCCCTCCACATGATGGCCGGCCTTGCGGACCCGTCAGACGCAGAAGCGTTGAGAAGCTACAGGCGTGCCGTGGACTTCGCCGGATCGAAGCTGGCCGCCCAAGGCCTGAACCTTCTGTTGGAACCGATCAACGGCCGCAGCATGCCCGGTTATTTTCTGAACGACTTTGCGCGTGCCGCAGCATTTATTGAGGAACTCGATCACCCGAACGTCAGGCTTCAGTTCGACGTGTTCCATCGACAGATCATGCATGGTGACATCACCGAGAGCTTCCGGCATCTGCAGCCGCTCATCGGGCACGTCCAGATAGCTGGGGTGCCTGCACGGCACGAGCCGGATACCGGCGAGGTCAACTATCGGCACTTCTTCGAACAGCTTGAGACGAGCAATTATTCCGGTTTCGTCGGCTGCGAGTATCAGCCCGCTGGCGAGACGAAAGCTGGCCTTGGCTGGTTTGCGCCGTATAGGGGGCGCAGGCAGTGACGGTCATTCTCGCAGCCATAGCCGACGACTACACCGGGGCCTCAGATCTTGCGAACACCTGGCGCAAATGCGGCCTTCGAACCGTCCAGACCATAGGAGTCCCGGTCGATAGCCGTCTGTTCGAAACGATTGATGCGCTTGTGGTCTCGCTGAAGATCCGTTCCGTGCCGGCTGTCGATGCGGTCGCAAGTGCGCTCGCCGCCGAGGAATTGCTCCGGCGGATCGGCGCCCGCCACGTCATGTACAAGATTTGCTCGACCTTCGATTCGACCGATGCGGGCAATATCGGTCCGGTTACCGATGCGTTCATGGAGCGGGCTGGACAGGACTGGACCGTGGTTACGCCGGCGTTTCCGGAAACCGGACGCACCGTCTACAAGGGGCACCTGTTCGTCAACGATGTCCCACTCAACGAAAGCGCCTTGCGGCACCATCCTTTGAACCCGATGCATGACGCCAATCTTACGCGTGTTCTTGCGAGGCAATCCAAGCACGCTGTTCACAGTCTCGACTGCCAGACGGTCGCACTTGGCCTGGAAAGCTGCAGAGCGAAGATCGCCGCAATGCCTGGCCGGCGGAAATCGATCATCGCCGACGCCATCCGGGACAGCGATCTCGATGTCCTCGGCCAATTGGCGTCCGGCGGCGCCGTTTCGACGGGTGCGTCCGGACTTGGCTACGGACTCGCAAGGGCCGCTCTGGCCGCACGCCCAGCCCGGGGATCAATGGCTAACCTTGCTGCTGTCGGTGGCCGATCGGCGGTCATTGCCGGCAGCTGTTCCGCCCGGACACTGGAGCAGATCGATGCCGCCGAAAGACATATGCCGGTGCTACGCCTTGATCCGCAGCGCATTGTCTCCGGCGGCGGCGGCGCCGTCGAAGAGGCCCTTGAATTCGCTCGACGGCAGCTCGCGGCTGGGCCAGTGCTCATCGCGTCCTCCGGCAGCCCCGATGCGGTTGCAGCCCTCCAGCGGCAGCACGGCAAGCACGAGGCCGGGCAGACGATCGAGAACGCCTTGGCGGAAATCGCCATCGGGCTCGTCGACGCCGGCGTTCGGCGGCTCGTGGTGGCGGGAGGCGAGACCTCGGGCGCCGTGGTGGACAAGCTGGCGATCGGCTCGTTCGAGGTCGGCGATGAACTTGCCCCCGGCGTCCCGATGCTGCGCACCATCGGATACCCGGGAGGCGAACTGATGATGGCACTCAAATCCGGCAATTTCGGCGACGTAAACTTCTTTGCGGAAGCGCTTGCGAGGCTCGATTGAAAACGAAGAGAGGATACGACGGCCGAAAGGAACGTGGGTCGGGCTGATCCGTCGGTTTCGGCTCTGGCCGCCTGATAGACAGGGTTGCTTTCTCTCTCTGTGAGCGACCCCCGAGCCAGCCGCTTACAATTTAGTACCAACATCAACGATCGGAGAACCATCATGACCAGTAGCTTTGAGGGCAAAACCGTCGTCGTGTCAGGAGCGGCGGGAGGTGTCGGCCGGGCTGCAGTTTCACTTTTCATCGAAAACGGTGCCAAGGTATGCGCAACAGATCTCAACCCGGCCGTCGACGAACTGGAACGAGACTCGCCCGATCATGTCGTCGCGGTTGCCGCTGATGTCACCAAGGTCGCTGACGTCGAGAAAATATTCACGACGGCAGAACAGCGGTTCGGTCCGGTCGACGTGCTCGTCAGCAACGCCGGCTTCATCATTTCGAAGTCCGCTCACGAAACCAGCGAGGATGAGTGGGACGCTGTCATGAATGCGAACGCCAAATCCTTCTTCCTGATGTCGAGGCGCGCGCTGCCTTCGATGCTCGCGCGTGGCCACGGTTCGATCGTCGCGACGGGATCCATTTCAAGCGTCGTCGGCTTGCCGGAACAGGCAGCCTATTGCGCGGCCAAAGGCGCCCTGCTTCAACTGGTACGACAGATGGCCGTAGATTATGCTTCCCGAGGCATCCGTGTGAACGCTGTTGGAGCAGGATCAATCAATACGCCGTTCCTGACGCGCTACCTCGAAGGCCTGGACGACCCAGCCGCAGGCGAGGCGGCCATCAAGAGCGCCCATCCCATTGGCCGCTGGGCCGAACCTAGTGAAATCGCCGATGCCCTTGTCTATCTTGCTGGTCCGAACGCGTCATTCGTGACAGGGCATATCTTGATGGCCGACGGCGGCTACAGTGCCCGGTAGCATCATTGTCATCTCAAGCCTCGCCGGCCTGCGTGGTGGCGAAGGTGCGGGGCAGAACATCAGCTACACCGTCGCCAAGCATGCGCAGGTCGGCGTGGTCTGCGCGGCGGCCCGGGCGCTCGCGCCGCGCGGCATCCGCGTCAATGCCTCAATCCAGGTCCGATCCACAACACGTTCCAGCACGAAATCGAGAACCGCATCAGCGCGATCAGCGGCGTCAATGTCACGGAGGCGGTGAACAAGGCCGTTCCGTTGCAGCGCCACTCCGACCCTGACGAGGTGGCCAGCGTCGCCCTCTATCTGGCATCCTCAATGAGCAGCTACGTTACCGGCCAGGTGCACGTGGTGGATGGTGGCCTGGGGAGTTGACCCGATGCGAGCGGGAACGGCCGATAGTGAACCTCACCATCGGGTGCGCACGACACTCCCATCGCTGACCTTGGATGCAAGAATTCGGAGAGCAAGCCCTGCCTCCCAAATTTGTAGTTGGATGGGCTCTCTATTGCGCGAATGGCTGGAGACGAACGCCTATCTCCCGGTGCGTCCCATCGAGGAGAGAATCGACGGGAGCGAATAGTAGCGATGACGCCGTCCTCATTCGTCTTTCCAAACGACGCACCGCGTTGATCTTCGCGCCGGCGGTCGTCGGCGCTCTAAGAAAGATGGCGTATAACCCGCAGTCCTGCGCGCGTCCGCAACAGTGGACAGTTGTCGCGCGCGGGACGGAGGAAATTCGCCCCCGCCGCGGGCGGTGAACGGGACAGCCGTAGGAGCGTCAGCATAGCGCCGGCCGCAGACCGAGACGCGGGACCGACTGTACCCGTCCGCGGCGGTCCGCATTTTTTGCGTCACGATGGAAGCCGACCGGGCGAAATCGCGCACAGTTCCAGTTCTCGACAAGTCCGGCGGCTGATCGGCGACGACGGTCTGCCTTCGGCGACCAAAGGCATTGTCGCCGCTCGACTTATCTCGCTCAGCCGCAGCAACGAAGCCGGAACTGGTGGTTCGATGAGTGGGGGGAAAGGCGGTAGCGCTCTCCCGCTACCACCCTAAACCCACTATCGTACGTAATAGTGGGATCTTGCCTGTGGCGCTCCTCGGCCACCGCGCGTTCTCCAGCATACCGCGCTTGGGGGAATGTGTTGCCGCCGATGAGGGCGGCAAGCTTGCCTTTGACCTCGATCTCAATATCCTGTCGCGGCCCTTTGGGATGAACCGTCACACAATGAACGAGCGCGCGGAAGCTCTTGACCAGCACGCCCCGATCGTCATCCGCCTCGGCGTGATGAGCTAAGACCGAAGCGAGCTCATCGACCGTTTTGACATACTTCTCTATCGCTGCCCGATGCAGAGTAAGGGTCGATGGCGCCTCTTCAAGACTGGCAAGTTCTGCCTCCGCCTCGATGCGTCGATCTTTCAACTCGGCGATACGCTCTCGGGCGTCGTCATCACCAATAATTCCCTTGACCACCAGGTCAATGCTGCGTTGTCGCTCGGCTTCAATCCGTGCGATCTTTGTCTCAAGGGTGACCCGAACGTTGGACGCACGGGCTGCTAGCCGTTGACGCTCTTCATTATAATTCCGGACGTAGATCTCAATGAGACGCGGGTCCTTCAGCTCGTCACGCATTCCATCCAATACAGCATTCTCCACGCTCCGCAGGTAAACTATGCGACGATTGGGACAGCTGCCGCTCTCACGAACTGTCGAGCAGCGGATTCGTGTTTTGCCAGTCTTGTCGCGATCGTGCACCGACATGCCCGAACCGCAGCAGCCACATCGCAACAGGCCCGAGAGGAGATGCGGTGGCCGACGTTTCACGTTCAATTTCAGACGAGATCTTTCTGTCTTCAAGTCCTGCGCGCGTCGCCATATCTCTTCGTCAACGATACGCAGGTGTGGGACATCAATCGTCTGCCACTGGTCGCGGCTATTCGGACGGGACAGACGCCTGCCGGTATCTGGGTCCTTAACCATCCGAACCTTGTTCCAGACGATGCGCCCAAAATAGAGCTCGTTCAAAATCAGCCCCGCGCCGCGTTGTGCGTTTCCGTTGATGGTAGAGGCGTTCCAACGAGTGCCGCGAGGCGGACAAACCCCCTCGCGATTGAGATCTTGTGCGATTTCGCGTGGTGGCCGGCCAGAGGTGTAGGCCGCAAAGATCCGGCGAACTACCTCAGCCTCCTCTTCAACGATCTCCAGTCACCGGGACGCCCAAGAACTGCCCGATACCCGAATGCGCGACCGCCGGCGTGGCGCCCGTCGCGAACCACTCCGGCCATTCCTCGACGTACCTTTTTTGCGCCATCCTCGCGCTGCATCTGGCCCACCAAACCTCGTATTCCGATCAAGATTGCGTCAGCTGTGCCGTCGTGAACAGCTTGGATCTCGATCCCTAGGAATGACAGTCGTTTGTGCAGTCCAGCGAGATCCTCCATGTCGCGCGAAAGGCGATCGAGTGCCTCAACAATGACGACATCAAACTTTCGTTCGCGCGCCGCATCCATCAATCTCATGAGGCCGGCACGGCCAAACATCGAAGCTCCCGAGCGAGCTTTGTCCTCGTAAGCCGCAACCACATCAAGCTGATGCCGTGCTGCATACGCGCGACAAAGGACGATCTGGTCATCGGTGGATTTCTCGTTCTGCAGCTCGGTCGAGAACCGGGCGTAAATGGCTGCGCGTATCATTCACGAACCTCGCCGTTGCAGCCAATTGCTTCGACGACATCCAAGTTAGGTGTCGAAGCAGATAGCCTCACAGCGAGATGATCGCGCCTAGCGTCGGCAATCGCAAGAGCTTCCACGAACTGAACTAACGTGGGATCGAGCGCATGTTCCAACGCCTGACGCATGCAAGCACTTGGCCCCGCAGCATTCCGTTTGTTCTCCGACTGTTTCATCGGAGTGAAGGATGTGAGGCCGTGCGGTGCTAAGGAAGAGGGCCAGGCGCATGGTCGTACAGATCGGATGCGACGACGTGTGAAAAGGACAGCCGCCAGCAAGATCATCTGCTGAGTTTGTTGGACACTTGCCACCTGGATGCGGCCAACCCGCTGATTGTCGATCCGAAGCCATAGGTTCAAATCACGGACTGGCTTCGACCGTTGTCCTAGCTCGCCCCGACGGGTCGCACTGCGGCCGTCAGCCGGCAATTGCTATGAACTAGGAAACCATCATGCCTGAAAATATCAGACTAACTTCGAGAGACGTCCCCCTCATTCAGCTAGGCCTCTATCAGTGCCGCTTCCCGGTGAGCGAAGACCCGTCAGTACCCGGCGGTTATCGTTTTTGTGCTGGGCCAACTTCGCCGGATCGCGTCTACTGCGATCATCACCACAACATTGTGACCGCCGTGGACCCTCGTCGAGCCCGCTCGGGTCTCCACCTCGCTCAACGACGCGTCGCGTCAGTCTGACTGGCGGCGGCCTCCCGGCCAGGCGCTATGCGCCCCAAGGCCTTGGCTACGACCTTTCCGTCGGCTCGGTCTGGCCCATCCTCCCTTATGCCGTCTTCGCCGATGTATCCCCGGTCGCCCGATTGAGAACGACGACTTCTCGCCGAAGCGATCGCTTCGGAATGCCGTCGTAGCCCGACCGGAAGCTCAGTGTGCTTTTGTAGAGGTCGAGGTCCAATCCAACGTCTGGACTCCACTGGAGTGCCTGCACTCGAGAGCGATTGGCTCTGCGGCAGCCGATAAGGACCAAATGCGCCATCTGTAGACCTTCGTTGAGGACTGCGGCGATGTGGGAAACAGGATACAAAGTGGCCCTTGTGGGAGGCGTCCACGGCGTGACGGCCGGATTGAGGTGCGCGCCCGAGAGTGGCCCAATCGCGTAAGCCAGGGCGGTTACAGCGATGCCGAAGCTGAGGCCGATGCCAAGCGACCGAGCCGGCAGCAGCCCGCCAAAACCGCCTGTCACCACTGACGCGCAGCCGAAGACAAGAAGGTGCCGAAAAGCTCGGCGGCGACGCTTTCATGAGCATATCCCCTTGGAATTGTGAGGCCTCACTCTTCACGACTTGGAGCCGAATGCAGTGCGCCGCTGCGGCCATGGACCGGATTTGTTTGCCGCAGCGCAGCGGGTAGCCACTGCGCGCGCGGACAACCGTCCGCCACGACAGTAAGCGGAAGATGCGGCTGTGTGCAGCTAGATCTCTACCGCACACGGACGGATAGGATACCAAGCGACGCGCTTGCCGGGTGGCGTCAGACGCGGTTGGGGGGATTTTTTCGATCGAGACCCGATGATCCTGAACTTCGCGCAGGCCCGCGATAGTCTCGGCCAGAACGCGCGATGCAGCCCGGTCCTCTTTGGACGATAGGCACCCCAAAATTGAACCACCCCGCCTGTCACCGTCACGTCGGAATCGCCGACCGATGATCATGGCTCAGCCGGGAGTGCCTCCAGGAGTTGATCCCGAATACTGCTGTGTTGGCCGCGGTTCGGACGAGTGGGCTTTCTCTAGCAGTCGCCAGCGCCGATCCAGTCCGGACACTTCGGTGCTTCCGCCGCCCGCAATGCGCTCAGAAATCCATATCCATGTCGTGATGATGATGCTCGTGACCGGGAAGCTCCGGCGGCGGCGGGCCAGGCACTTCGGCCACCATGACTTCCGTTGTAAGGAGAAGACCCGCAACCGAGGCCGCGCCCTGGAGCGCCGTTCGCACCACCTTGGCCGGGTCGATGATGCCCTTTGACACCAGATCCCCGTACACGCCCGATTGGGCATCGTAGCCATAGGCGTTGTCGTCGTTTTCGAGGATCCCGGCGATGACGACCGAGCCTTCCAGGCCGGCATTGATCGCGATCTGCCGAGCCGGCCAGGTGATCGCCTTCCTGACGATCGCGATGCCGACCTGCTGGTCCTCGTTGCCGCCCTTGAGCTTCTTAAGCGCCCTGCCGGCGCGCAGCAAGGCGACCCCGCCGCCCGGGAGAATGCCCTCTGCGACCGCGGCTCTTGTCGCGTTCATCGCGTCATCGATGCGATCCTTCTTTTCCCTGACCTCGACTTCGGTGGCACCGCCGACCCGGATCACGGCGACGCCACCGGCGAGCCTGGCCAGCCGCTCCTGGAGCTCCTCGCGGTCGTAATCGGAGGTGGTTTCCGCAAGCTCGAGCTTGATCTCAGCGATGCGGGCCTCGATGCTTGCCCGCTTGCCGGCGCCGCCGACGATCGTGGTGTTTGCCTTGTCGATCATCACCTTCTTGGTGCGCCCGAGCATATCGAGGGAAGCATGCTCGAGCTTGATGCCCAAATCCTCCGAGATCACCGTTCCGCCGGCCATCAGCGCGAGATCCTGCAGCATCGCCTTGCGGCGGTTTCCGTAGGCCGGCGCCTTGACTGCTGCAACCTTGAGAGCGCCGCGCAACTTGTTGACCACCAGCGCCGCAATCACCTCACGCTCGACATCCTCGGCGATGATGAGCAGCGGCTTGCCGGCCTGCACCACCTTCTCCAGCAGCGGCAGTATTTCGTTCAGGCTGGACAGTTTCTTCTCACTGATGAGGACATAGGCATCCTGCATCTCGACCCGCATCTTTGCGCGATTGGTGATGAAATGGGGCGAGATGTAGCCGCGGTCGAACTGCATGCCCTCGACGAATTCGAGTTCGGTTTCGAGCGACGTCCCGTCCTCGACAGTGATCAGGCCGTCATTGCCGACCCTCTTCATGGCGTCGGCTAGGCAGCGGCCAATCTCCCTATCGCCGTTGGCCGAGATGGTGCCGACTTGCGCAATTTCGACGTTCGAGGTGACCTTCGTGGCGTTGTTCTTGAGTTCCGCGACGACGGCTTCGACCGCGAGATCGATGCCGCGCTTCAGGTCCATGGGATTCATGCCGGCGGCCACCGCCTTGGCGCCCTCCCGGACGATCGCATGCGCGATCACGACGGCGGTGGTCGTGCCGTCGCCGGCCTGATAGGAAGTTCTTGTTGCGATCTCGCGCACCATCTGGGCGCCCATGTTCTCGAACTTGTTGTCGAGTTCGATTTCTCTGGCGACGGTCACGCCGTCCTTCGTGACCCGCGGCGCGCCGTGCTCCCTACCGATCGCGACGTTGCGCCCTAGCGGGCCAAGCGTGACGCTCACCGCATTCGCCAGGGTGTCAATGCCGCGCAGCATTCTGTCGCGAGCCTCGAACGAGAACATGATTTCCTTGGCAGCCATTTCCTTGAACCTTAAGACCCGGAACGTCCGGGCAACGGCGAAGCTTCATTCGCCGCTCAGGCGAGATTGTCGCGTGGCAGCCCGAGCCGATTCCAGACATCGAACAGAGCTGCCGCGAGCCGATCAATCATGATGTCCTCATGACAGGGTGTCGGCATGATGCGCAGCCGCTCAGTTCCCTTCGCCACGGTCGGATAATTGATCGGCTGGATATAGATGCCGTGCTCGCTCAGGAGCAGGTCGCTCGCCGCTTTGCAATGCGCCGGATCGCCGACAGCCACCGGAACGATATGGGTGTCGCCCAGGATGACCGGCAGCGCAGCGGCCCCTAGCGCCGCCTTGACCCGCCGGACGCGGTCCTGCTGGCGCTTGCGCTCCCACTGCGAGGCTTTCAGATGCCTGATCGCCGCTGTGGCCGCGGCGCAGATCGCCGGCGGCAACGCGGCGGTGAAGATGAAACCCGGAGCATAGGAACGAATCGCATCGATCAGCACAGCACTTCCCGTGATATAGCCGCCGAGGCAGCCGAAAGCCTTGGCGAGCGTGCCTTCGATCACATCGATCCGGTTCATGGCGCCGTCGCGCGCAGCGATGCCGGCGCCGCGGGGGCCGTAAATGCCCACAGCATGGACCTCGTCGAGATAGGTCATTGCGCCGTAACGATCGGCGATGTCGCAAATGCGATTGATTGGCGCGACGTCGCCGCCCATCGAATAGAGACTTTCGAAGACGATGAGTTTTGGCCGATCCGGACCCGCCGCCTTCAACAATTCCTCGAGATGATCGACGTCGTTATGGCGGAAGATGCTCTTCTCCTTACCGGACTGGCGGATGCCCTCGATCATCGAATTGTGGTTGAGCGCATCGGACAGGATCAGACAACCGGGGATCAGCTTGGCGATGGTCGAGATGCCAGTCTGGTTCGAAACATAGCCGGACGTGAGGACCAGTGCCGCCTCCTTGCCGTGGAGATCGGCAAGCTCGCCCTCGAGCTCTACGCGCGGATGGCTGGTGCCGGAGATATTGCGCGTCCCGCCGGCCCCCGTTCCCAGGCGGGTAGCAGTCTCCACCATGGCGGCGACCACCTTTGGGTGTTGCCCCATCCCGAGATAGTCGTTGGAGCACCAGATCACGACGTCCTTCGGTCCACGCGGGGAATGCCACACGGCATTGGGAAAGCGTCCGGCGATGCGCTCCAGGTCCGCGAACACACGGTAGCGCCATTCCCCCTGCAGACGCGCGATCGCATCCGCAAAGAAACCGTCATAACTCGTAATGCCTGGCTCCAAGATACCGCCTTGCCCATCGGCCATATCGCCCGCATCTCCGGTCATCGGAGGTCCAAATCGTCGCGGCGCAATGACGTTCTTTACGCCGCCAGATTTGCCGGTGTGCAACGCTGTGGGTTCCGCCATCGCCGATTCCCCTGCTTGCATACGAATTATGTCGAAGCGCGATCCACGCCGATCCCGCTCGCATCGTTCCTCACGACCCGCGTTCAGGAAGGTCGAAGTTGAGCTGCAACATTCGCGCTATGTTTATCAGAATCGTCTCGCAGACCTTATCTTGATTAGGATCCAGATATTTGACAGTCCAGTTTGCCCCGTTCTCCTTGGTTTCGAGCCGCTGAATCACAAAATCGGTGACGTCCCCGCATCCCGGCTCCTTATGAAGATCCGCGAGGATCAATGCCTTAAGCTCCGAAGCTTCCTTTGTATGTCTTTGCATGGCCGCTCTCCTTCCGGAAGACAACTTTCTATGGATCGATCAACTGCATAATCGTGATCTGCGTCATCCCAGGGATCGTGTCATCGCACCAGTTCACCCAACCTAGCGGCAATGCCGCTGCTTGGTGTGTCAGAGTCTAGCCCCTCCACGAATTGCCCCTGTGGGTTCATGATGTAGATGTAGGTGCCGTGATCCATTAGGTAGTCGTCACCGCCCGCTTCGCCCTGGCGCGCCACGCCGTAGGCGCCATATGCCTCCGAAACCGCAGCGATTTGTTGTGCGCTGCCGGTCAGCCCTACGATGCGCGGATCGAACGCCGCGGTAAAGCTTCCCATCACCTCAGGCGTGTCGCGTTCGGGATCGACGGTGATGAAGAGCGGTTGCAGTTTTGCGGCGTCGGGGCCGAGTTCCTCAATCGCCGCGGCGATTTCGGACAGAGTCGTCGGACAGATGTCGGGACAAGACGTATAGCCGAAGAAAACCAGCAGCCATTTGCCGCGATAAGTCTCATCGGTGACCGTCGTTCCGTCCGGCGCCGTGAGCGTGAATGGGCCACCGACCGTCACAGGCGCCGTGTCAGCTCGCACGAGCGGTTGGCAGATCGACAGGGCCGCTGCGAATATGATGCAGAAGAGGGGATGCGGACCGTAGGCCCAGGGGCGGAGGAGTCGATGCCGTCGCTTCATCAAGGACCTCCGGCACTTCGAGAATGACGCGCCAAAACCCCCGCGTGTGTTTGTGATTAACAAACTCGCCTAAACCAACCCACTTTATCATATTTTGTTGCTGGATGGCTAGACATGGCACTGGTTTGGCTCTATTTTTGAGAGTTGCCCCTCATCTCTCTTGAAGGAGGTGGCTTTTATGATGATTCGCGAATTGATGAGCGGACTAGCGGCGATCTCTTTCGTTGCGATAATGTCCGCGTCTGCGCAAGCCTACGAAGTGGGTCCGGTCACGGGAGGCGGAACGATCGAGGGTACGATCGTCTACCGCGGCGACGTGCCGACAACAAAGATCATCCCCACCAAGAATATCGAGGTGTGCGGCGACCCCCGCGAGGAGCCGCTGATCGAAGTCGGCAGCGATCAGGCCGTGCTGAACGCGGCGGTGCAGCTGGTCGACGTGGCACAGGGAAAGGCCTGGCCGCAGCCCGGAAAGCTGCCTGAACTTAACAACCTCAAATGTCGCTTTGAGCCCGCGGTGCAGATGATACCGGCCGGTTCGTTGGAGGTGGTCAACAGCGACCCAGTGCTCCACAACACCCACGGCTATTATGGCAAGCGCACCGCCTTCAACCTGGCGCTGCCCAATAAGGGCCAGCGCATACCGGTCGAACTGAAGCGTGCCGGCACTGTCCGCATCGATTGCGACGCGCATGGCTGGATGGAGGGCTGGGTCTATGTGGTGGACAATCCCTACTACGCGGTCACCGGCGCCGATGGCAAATTCAGCATAACCGATGTTCCGCCGGGGGACTACAAGCTCGTGGCGATCCATCCCTTCACCGGGCCCATCGAGCAGCCCGTCACGGTAGAGGAGAATAAGGCCACCAGTCTGACGATTGAACTGAAAAAATAACAAAATGGGCGACCCACTGATTCAACAGGGTCGCGTTCCTGCGAGAAGACCGACGCTTTAAGAAACGGTCTGCACTGAGGAGGAACCCTGATGTCTGACGAGCTTGACCGCATTCGGCGCGAAATGCATGCGGTGCTGCAGCAGCCTGGCGTACGCCCCGACGACTCGCTCCAAATCACCCGCCGCACCTTCATTCACAGATCGCTGCTGTTCGGCGCTGCTTCCGTCGGCCAGACCTTCGCGTGGTGGCCGCTGCTCAACACCATCGACGTCGCTCACGCCGCCGAAGCGCCCTTCAAGTTTGCCTGGATTTCGGACACCCATCTCTACGAGAGATCGCTCAACACGCGCTTCGTCGACAAGGTGGTGCGCGCCGTGCAAGAGGTCCAGGCCATGGATCCGCCGGCCGACTTCCTGATCTTCGGCGGCGACCTGGCCCAGCTCGGAAAGATCGAGGAACTTGAGCTTGGCGTTGAGCTCCTCAAGGATCTGACGATCAAGAAATACTACATCCCGGGCGAGCATGACTGGTATCTGGATATGGGCCAGAAGTGGGGCGAGTTGTTCGGCCAACCCAACTGGACCTTCGATCACAAGGGCGTGCGCTTCATTGGGCTCGATACGGTCAGCCGGGGACCGGACTACTGGACAGCGAAGAAGATGACGCCAGAGGAGCGCATGGGCCATATGGCTACCCTCGACGGCACGGTTGCCGGCGCGTGGGCCGGCGTCGGCCGCGACCAGCTCGACTGGATGCAGAAGACACTCGCCGACTGGGATAAGTCCAAACCGATCGTCATCTTCAGCCATAATCCGCTGTACGAGTACTACCCGCCCTGGAACTTCTGGGTGCGCGACTGGCGCGAAGTGAATGACGTGCTGAAGCCTTATACCAAGGTCACCAACATCCACGGTCACGTGCACCAGGTGCTCTACAACGAGATCGGCAGCATGCGCTCGATCGGCATGCTGGCGACCTCCTGGCCGTGGCCGTATGCGCCGGAAGGCTTGCCCAAGCTTACCAAGCCGATGATCCGTGTCGATCCGGGCGATCCCTTCGACGGGGTCGGTTGGGAAACCGTGAACGTCAACGCCGACGATAAGGTCGATGTCGAGTACATCATGTGGGGCCGCAAGGAGGTGTTCGTCCAGTCGCCGGAGGACCACGACAAGAGCATTGCGGAGGTCATACGGTCACGCATCGCCGACAAACAGTACCCATGGGCAAATCCATAACGGTGGTGGCTATGATAAACACATCGACATTCCTCTGCATTCTGAGGCGTTCCATCGTCGCCGGAGCAGTCGTCGCAGCTGCCGTCGTCGGGCCGGCCAGTGCCAACAAGGATCCGGTAACGCCAAAGCAGCTGAAACTCTATCAAGAAGCGTTCATGGAGGAGGTCAGGAAAGGAGACCTCCTGTTCCATGGTGATGCGGCGATGAAGGAGCAGTTGGGCGTCAAGCTGTCGACCACCGGGTGGGCCTGCGCCATGTGCCATCCGATGGCCTCCGATACCCACCCGCAGGCGTTCCCGAAGTTCCAGGCGTCGATGGCCAAGTTCGCGACACTGCGCGACATGATCAACTGGTGCATCGAGAAACCGAGCCAGGGCGAGAAGATCGATCCCGAATCGGAGGCGATGAAGGCGCTCGAGGCGTACATCACCTGGTCGAACAGCGGCTCGGTGTTGGTGCCAGGCAAATACTAGTCTCGTCGATAGCCGGGGCACCGGCTTCAGGGAGCGCGAAGCGAGTCCGCCATCGGAGTGACACCTCGATGGGGAACGGTGGGCTTAAAGCAGTCGTGCGGCCCTTGAACCGCGCGGGGAGGGCCATGCGTTGGCAGAGACTGCGATGGAGCTGCGCGGCAAGTTCGCGAATGTGGACCTGGATGCGCTGGTCGACAAACGGGTCGTGCGGACCTGGCTTTATTTCGGCATGTTCTGGCTGATGGTGACGCCATCCGTCGGCGTCATGATCTCGGGCACCTTCAACTACCCCGACTATCTCGGATCGGGGAACCTCGAGCTCACCTTCGGCCGGCTGCGCCCGGTCCACGTCAACGGTGTCATCTTCGGCGCCTTCTCGACGCTTTTCATCGGCCTTTGCTACTATCTCGTGCCGCGTCTGTCGGGGGTGCGGGTGATATGGTCGGAGTGGTCGGTTCTTCTCGCATGGGTCTGGAACGTCGCAACGCTTGCCGGTTTGGTCGGCTTGCTGCTCGGCGACAGTGACGGTTTGGAAGCCGGAGAGCTTCCGCTCTACGCGAAGGTCGCATTCTTCATCGTGGTGGCTGTTGCTACCGCGCAGTTCCTGATCACGATCAGTCGAAGGCTGGAGCCGGCGATCTATGTCGCGCTATGGTACCTGATCGCCACTTTCGTGTGGACGACGATGAACTTCGTGCTTGGAAGCTTCATCCTGCCATACACGATCTCGGGCATCAACAGCGCCGCCTTCCATGGCCTCTATCTCCACTACATCGTCGGGCTGTGGATAACGCCCGCGGGCTACGTGATCATCTACTATTTCCTGCCGGTCAGCGCGCGAAATCCGCTCTATGCCCATAAGCTCTCGCTGGTAGGCTTCTGGTCCCTGGCACTGTTCTACCCGTTCGTCGGCATCCACCATTACCTCTACAGCCCGATCGCGGACTGGGCCGAGACCTTGGCCGTCGTCACGTCGATGCTGCTGATCATTCCGGTGTGGACGGTGCTGGTGAACTTCTTCGGCACCATGATGGGCAGGTGGCATGAGTTCGGCAGGAACTTGCCGGCGAAGTTCCTGATCATGGGCTCGCTCATGTATCTCGTCGGCTGCTTCCAGGGCTCGACCGAGGCGCTGCGGCAGCTGCAGCAGCCGACCCATTTCACCGATTTCGTCATCTCGCATTCGCATCTCACCGTGTTCGGCACCTTCGTCGTCTGGGCGATGGGGGGCCTCCTCTATACTTGGCCGCGGCTGTTCGGGCGCGAACTCTGGTCCTTCAAGCTCGGCAACTGGTCGTTCTGGCTGATCACCGTCGGCATCACGACCATGGGCCTGGTCCTCACAGCCGGCGGGCTGCAGCAGGGTTATCAATGGATGAATGGGGTCGAATGGCTCGACTCGCTCGTCTGGGTGAAGCCCTACTGGCTGGCGCGGACCCTGGCAGGCATCAGCATGGATATCGGTATGTCGCTGCTGGTGGTGAATCTGATGCTGACCGCACTGACCAGCCCGGCGGCTGAGGCGCGACGCGCCCGCGGGCCGGTGGAGGCGCCTATCCCGGCCCCGGCGGGAGGGCCCGCGCAGTGAACGTTCGCTTCTTCGCGCTGTTCGCCGGCGTCTTCTGCATCACCCTTGCGGTGATCACGCAGGGCGTGCTGCCCTTCGTGGAGCCGTCCTCGCGAACTACGCGCGTGACCTCGGTGGTGCGCACGGATTTCGGCCAGCTGAAATGGACGGTTTCAGAAGCGACGGACTACACCGAGCAGCAGCGTCGCGGCCGCAACATTTACCTGCGCGAAGGCTGCTGGTACTGCCATTCGCAATTCGTGCGGCCGGTGACCGGCGAGATCCGCCGCTGGGGACCGGTCAGCGAGGCGGGCGAATACGCCTATGACGTGCCGCACCTGTTAGGCACACGCCGGATCGGACCGGACCTGACGCGCGTCGGCCTGAAATACAGCGACGAATGGCACCTGGCGCACTTCTACAATCCGCGGATGCTGGTGCCGGACTCGATAATGGCGCCGTATCGCGGCCTCTTCCACGAGCCAGATGCAGCCGTCCGTATCGTTGACGACGGCGCTGGCAATCGGACCCTGGAAAGGACAGAGGTCACCAAAGGCCTGTTCGACTTCGACAGCAAGCAAGCGATCCAGCTGACGCCCAATGCGTACGGGTTGCTGTTCGTGCCGCTGAAGGCGCGCGAAAGAAAGCCGATCATCCTGACGCCGAACGACGAATACACAGGCGAAACCGTCAGCATCGCGGCGGAGACGGAATCGCTGGCGGCGCTTGTTTCCTACGTCCAGAAGCTCGGCACGAACCGGGGTAAATGGCGCGATCTTTTCGAGCCGCAAAGCCTGGAGGTCATGGATGCGACGATGCCGCGCTCCGAGGAATGGATTGCTTATGGCAAGGAAGTCTATGAGCGCCGCTGCATCGGTTGCCACGGTGCCAAAGGCGACGGCAACGGGCCGGCCGCCACCTTTATGTTTAACCAGCGGCCCAGGAATTTCACGTCCGCAGTCTTCAAGTTCAGATTGACAAAGGAGCCCCTGCCCACGGACGGCGACATGCTGCGCACCATTACTCGCGGCATCCGCGGCACGGCAATGCCCCCTTGGTACGAACTGCCGCTCAACGATCGCCTGGCGGTGATCCAGTACATTAAGTATGAGCTAGCGGTTGACCGTTCCAATCCCGCCAGTCCTTACGCTTTCTTCGTCGAGGAACCGCCTGGCCCACCGTTGTATATCGGGCGCCCGCCGACCCCGTCCCAGACGATGCTGGACCGTGGCAAGGAGGTTTGGCAGGTGGCGAAGTGCTGGGAGTGCCACGGCCAAGCTGGCAAGGGCGACGGCGAGAAGGCGGCGGGCCTTAAGGATGATATCGGGTTCGCCACCGTGCCGGCCGACCTCACCAGCGGCCAGTTCAAGTCTGGCCCGGCCGTCGAAGACATCTTCCGGACGATAACTACCGGCCTCAGCGGCACGCCGATGCCGTCCTATCGGGATGCCTTTCCGGACGAGGACCGGTGGGCGCTTTCCTATTTCGTGGTGGCGCTTTCCGCCTATAAAGACCCGCTCTCGCTGCAGCCGCTGTCGATCAAGAAGGAGACCCGCGCGGCGCTGAACGATCTGAAACTGGTCGCTGACAAGCCGGAGCGAGCCTATGTGCCCGATCCGTCGGTGCCGGCGTCCGGCCCGCCAGCTCCGCCTGGCGAGGAACAGGCGCCCACCGGAGGTTAGCGCATGCTCGGTTTTGAAGTCACCGGACCCTATGCGGGCGCCATGCTGATGAGCCTGGCGGCCCTGTTCTTGTTCATCTGGGGCGTCCTATCCGGCGCGTTGAGCGGCACCGATAAAGCCGCCAACGGGTTTTTTGAAAGGGAAATGGAGAATGAGCGATCTGCAGAGCAGCGATCCGGAGAGCCCGACGCATCCGGAACTGGATGTGCGTCAAAGCTCGCACCCTGAACTGGAGGACTATGCCGGCGGCCTGATACAGGCGCGTGTGGGATTCATTCCGCTATGGCTTCTCGTCGTCTACGTGCTGCTGTTCGCCTGGGGGCTGTACTACATGTATGTTTATTGGGGCGGGCTCGGGCCCGGCCGTCTGTTCTAAGTAGACGGTCGCAAGGGCTAGCAAGACAGGAGTGATGGAGACGATGATAGCCAAAATTCTCCTTGGGGTCGCCGCATTGAACCTCCTTTTCCTGTGCTTCGAGGTGGCGATAAACGTGCTTCGTCTTTATTTCGGCTGACATAGGAGCAGCGGATGCTACAGGATACCGTCTTCAAGCTTGCTGACGCCGGCTTGCCGCAGATGCTTGGCTTCCTCATCTATGGCGGCTGCACCGTCGGCTTTATCCTCTTTCTTTTGTATCTTGTGCGGCAATAGCGCCGCGTCCGCGCCACTGCGCAAACGCCAATGATGTACTACCTCGTGATCTTCGCCGCTGGATTTGCAGGCAGCTTTCATTGCATCGGCATGTGCGGCGGCTTTGCCTGCGCGCTGGGCCGCGATCAGCGAGGGGGAGGCGCAACCGTCCTTCGCCACCTGCTCTATAATACCGGCCGATTGACAACCTATTGCTTTCTGGGCGGGCTCGCGGGCGCGATCGGTCAGGTCATCTGCACCACGCAAGGGCTAACGGCGGCGCCGCTCTTGAACGGCTCCCTCGACATCGCCCAACGAATTCTCGCGATCGTCGCTGGCCTGCTCATGATTGCCATGGCGTTGCAGTTCTTCGGCTTGCTGCAGGTCTTTCATCGCCTTGCGATCGGATTTGGCGGCAGCACATTTGCATTGTCCCTGCGCGGTCTGTTGACGGCCCGGAGCAGCGCCGCACCGCTCGCCTTTGGCGTTTTCAACGGCTTCCTGCCATGTCCCTTGGTCTATGCCTTCGCCGCTCAGGCGGCGAGCACCGCCGGAGCGCTTCCCGGGTTTCTCGTCATGGCATCGTTCGGACTGGGAACCTTCCCCGCGATGTTGATGATGGGCGGCGTTGGCCGGATACTCGGGCCAGCCTGGCGGCGGCGCGGCGTGCGGCTGGCTGGTGGCTTTATTCTTTTGCTCGGTCTCATCACGCTCGGCCGTGGTCTCCTGCCTTCCGACGCGCATATCGGCCTTGCCTGGCCGGGCGGGCATCCCGCATGACTGCGCATGGCGATATCCTCTGTAGCCATTGTTCGCTCCCCGTCGGTCTGCGCCCGATGGAGCGCAGGCTCAACGGTGAGGCTTGCGCGTTCTGCTGCTACGGCTGTTGTATCGCCTTTCAGGTGAAGAGCGGCAGACACGAAGAGTGGGAAGCCGCCTGGCTTCTGATCCAGCTCGGCGTCGGAGGCTTTCTCTCCATGAATATCATGATGTTCAGCCTCCTCCTCTATTCGGACGCGTTCACCGGCGTCGATGCGGGCGTGCTGCCGTGGATTCACTTTTTGCTCTGGATCTTCGCCACGCCGGCGGTGGTGATTCTCGGCGGACCCTATCTGCGCGACATGTGGCTCAATGGCATTCAGGGACGAGTGACGTCGTCGGCACTCATCGTGCTTGGCGTCGCTGCCGCTTACCTCTATTCGGCATTTGCCGTGTTCGAGGGCAGCACGCATGTCTATTTCGACACCGCCGTGATGGTGCTGATGCTATTCACAGTTGGCCGCTATCTCGAGGCTGTTGGCCGCGCCAGGGCGGCGCGCGACCTCGAACCTCTTCTGGCCGCAGAAAGCGAGAGCGCGACCGCGGTCGATGGCGCGGCAGAGATCCGCCGTCCGGTGCGGGAGGTGACGGCCGGCATGCTGGTGCGGGTCCGGCCAGGCGAGCGCATTCCGGTCGACGGCGTGGTTGTCGAGGGGGAATCGAACACCGATGAAGCCGTGATTACCGGAGAAAGCCGGCAAGTGACAAAGCGCGCCGGCTCCAAGGTGATTGCCGGCAGTATCAATATCGACGGCCCGCTCCTGATCCAAAGCAGCGGTGACGGAACCGCAACCCGCTGGGCACGGATTTGCCGGTCGGTGCGCGAAGCGCTGGGCCGTCGCAGTCCAACCCAGCGCCTTGCCGATCGCGTCGTTGGCGTGTCCGTGCCGCTCGTCCTCGCCCTCGGCGGGCTGACGATCGTTTACTGGGCCCAGTCATTGCCGTTCGATCGGGCGTTGCTGATTGGCCTCTCGGTGCTGGTGGTTGCCTGTCCTTGTGCAGTCGGCCTCGCTGCTCCGATGGCGATATCGCTCGGCATCGGCCGGCTGGCGCGGCACGGCTGCCTCGTCCGCGACCCCGGCGTGCTCGAGACCCTGGCGCGTGTACGGTTGCTCGCCTTCGACAAGACCGGCACTCTGACGGCGGGCAAAGCGCGTCTCGTCGGCGTCGACCGCGAGGAGGTCGGCATCGACGAAGTACTGGCGCGCGCCGCCGGTCTGGAGCGCCATTCCGAGCATGGTCTGGCGCGGGCCATCGCGGCAGCCGCCGCTCAGCGGGGCATCACGCCGCTCGTCACCCGCGAGGTCCGGATGGTTCCCGGCCGTGGCATCCGCGGCAGCGCCGAAGGCCGGCCCGTGGCGGCAGGGAACGGCAGATTGATGAATGATCTGGGCTGGCCGCTTCCCCCGTCGCTGGCCGAGCGTGCGCGGTCGCTGGAGGCGAGCGGTCATTCGGTGGTCTATGTCGGTTGGGGCGAGCGGGTTCACGCCGTGCTGTCGCTCGATGATTCGCCGCTTCCCGAGGCGCAGGCCGCGATCGCGGCCCTGCGTGAGCGCGGGCTCGACGCCACGCTGTTGACCGGCGACTTGGCGCAAGCGGCGGAGCGGATCGCGGCCCTGGTCGGGATCAAGGACGTCCAAGCGGGCCTTTCGCCGGAGGCCAAACGGCTGGCCCTGGATCGGCTCCGCCATGACCACGATGCGGTGGCAATGGTCGGCGATGGACTGAATGACGGGCCAGTTCTGGCCGCCGCAGATGTCGGTATTGCCGTCGGCTCCGCCACCGATCTCGCCCGCGAGACTGCGGCGCTCGTGCTGCCTGCGGACGGATTGTGGATGCTGCCCTGGATCGTCGACGTGGCCCGCGCGGTGCGCAGGACCATCTTGACCAACCTTATGTGGGCGTTCGGTTACAATCTCGTCGCCCTGACGTTCGCAGCATTCGGACTTCTGCAGCCAATCCTTGCGGCGGCGGTCATGGCCGGCTCGAGCATCCTCGTGGTGGTGAATTCGCTGCGGCTGGAGCGGCTGCCCGATCCTGTTGCAACGCTGATCCCGGAGCAACGATCCGGCGCCGAGGCGGAGCGCGCCCAGAATGGTGCCGGCATTTCCGCAATGGCCGGCCCGGCCGTCGAGCGGAGTTGAGTTTCGTTTCAGCCAAACACGTCGTGCGTGAAGGCGTCGTACCAGCCTTCCGCCGCGCGCGCTGCCTGCCGGCGGACCTCGGAGCTTTCCTCGACCTTGCTGACGAAGCTGATGACGCTCTTGAGCTTTCCGTCGACGGGCTTGAAGCTGATGGCGTTGCTGAACGCATCGTCGGGGGCGAGATAGGTGTAGCAGGTGTTGAACAAATGCGCCGGGAAACGCGCTGATCCGGTGAGATCGGCCGCGATGGCAAAGGCGCAGGCTTTGGCCTGGCTGTTGGCGCAGAAGGCGGATTTCGGCATATCCCCGCCGATGATCGCGTCGCCGACCAGATGGACGCCGGGCTGCAGCGCCGATTCGAAGGTGACCGGATCGACCGGACACCAGCCCGACTGATTGGCGAGCCCTGCCTGCTGCACCAAGCGCCCGGCCATTTGCGCCGGGATGACATTGGCCACCGCGGCCTTGAATGTTGCTCCCTCGGTGATCACCGACCGGGTCTTCGCGTCGATCGCCGTGACCCCGCCAGTGAACTGGGCCGGTAGCCATTCGATCATTCCCGGATAGTGGCGGTTCCAAGCGTCCTGGAACAGGTCCTGCGCGTTGAAGCTGTCTTTCGAATCGAGGATCAGAATTTTGGCCTTGGGTTTGCTGCGCTGGAAATAGGAGGCGATGAGCGAAGCGCGCTCATAGGGGGCGGGCGGACAGCGAAATGGATTCGGCGGGACGACGATGACGAATAGGCCGCCGTCCTCCATGCTTTCCAATTGCTGGCGCAACAGGCTGGTTTGCGGCCCTGCATTCCAGGCGTGCGGCATGATCTCCATCGCAGCTTCGTCATAGCCCCTAAGCGCCCGATCCCTGAATGCGATGCCTGGCGCAACAACGAGACGGTCGTAGCTGAGCTTCGAACCGTTGTTCAGCGCAACGGTTTTCGCCGCCGGGTGAATCGCTTCAGCGGACTCATGAATGACGGTGATGCCATATTGTTTTGCCAGCGCTTCATAACCATGACTGAGCGATTTGAACGGGCGGAGCCCGGCGAGATAGAGATTGCTGAAAAAGCAGGTCGTGTAGCTCTGTCGCGGTTCGACCAGGGTCACCTCGATAGCCGTGGCGCTGACGGCGAGATATCTGGCGACCGTTGCGCCGCCGATGCCGCCGCCGATCACGACGACACGCGCCTTGGCCTGGCCCCGCGCCTTCGGCTGGTTGAGCGCCGTTAGCAACGCTGCTCCAGTCAGGCGGCCGAACTCGCGACGCGTCCAGAATTTCATGGCGCGCTACTTTCCCTGCGCTGCGACATAGCGCGCGACGCTCGCGATCTCCTCGTCGCTGAGCGACAGCGCGATAGCGTGCATGATGTGATTTGGACTCTCGCTCGCCCGGTAGGCAAGCAGGGCGTTGGTGAGCCTCTCCTCACCAAGCCGGATGATGCTGGGAATGCCTGTGCCGCCGCCATCGAGGCGATGGCAGGACGCACAGGTCGCGGCGAGTTGAGCGCCTTGATCGGCCCCCGCCGCCGCGCCGGATTGGCTGACGAGAAGCACGAGGCCCGTGGCAATCGCAGATCTCGCGACGGGACGCATGCTGAATACCCGTCTGTTTCGGAGTTTTCCGGTCACGCTCCCACTCAACTTGTCACGCCATAACTCGCGCAGCTCGATTGCGTCGCCACCTCAACCGACCGTGAGCCGGTGCGACAACGTGTAGACGGCACCGCCGTCCTCCTCCCATACGAAATCGAGCCGGCCGCTCTCCGTCGCGCGCAGGGAAAATTCGAAGAACGGGTTAGCCGAAATCGCCTCGTGGAGATCGACGCTGAACACCACGGATTGGTTGTAGCGGCAGACAAACCTGTTGATGATCTTGCGCGGGATTACATTGCCTTGATCATCATGGCGCAGCCCTGTTTCCATCTCATGGCTGATGATGGTCTTGACCTGAAAAAACTCTCCCTTCGCCGCAGCGCTCGGCACGATCACGCGTGGTGTTGCGGTAGTCACTGTCTCTCTCCGTTCTCAGGCACAGCCATCTGTGGCGACACGGACCCACGTCGTGGTCATCAGCAAATTGCCGTCATTCATTTCGGCGACAGCGATGACATGCTGCGGTTTGGCAAGGCGGATGCGGGTCGACACGCGGGGCAGGCTGCGTTGGGGGACGAAATGGAAACTGGCGACTTCGATAAGCGGGTTCCGCGGCGCGAACACGCGCATTTGCCTCACATGGTCGGCCTCAGTCATGGGGCTGTCGATGTAAAGACTCATGGGCACGGTATAGCCGGTCGGGAAGTATGTCGGCATTATCAGGTGAAGGCGATCCGACACCGTGGCTGTCCGTCCGGTGAACTGTTCGACGAGATCCAGCGCTTCATCGTTCGCACGCGCGCTCTGCGGCGATAAGAGCGCGACTCCGGCAAACCCTGCACTCCCGGCGATCAACACATCCCGGCGCGTCAAGCTCATCATCCCGGTCTCCGCCTTTTTTGCGTCACTCCGAAGACACACATCAACAGCGGCAGGAGGCGGCGCAATCGGACACATCAGTGCGGCAGCTTTGAAGTTTAGCACCGCCAACCGCTGCGAGCAAATCTCTTAGAAGTGCCCAAGATCTCTTAGCCGCCCTCAAAACGGTCAAGACATTGCAGGAAAAGGACGCTCCTGCGTTTGTCGGATTTCTAAGCACGCTCTTGCCCGGCTATCAGACGCTCAAACTAACTGGAGCGCTCTGAACAGCGCCAGCGCAATGTCGGATTTACAAGCATGTGCGACATTCATGATAAGGCTGAAGAAGGACCGGTTAAGGTCATAAATTCCGGTTCCGGACTAATGGGTCGCACCGCACGATGTCGCGGCGTCGCCGAGCGATTTGGACCCACGCGCTGGCTCGTCTCAGTCTCGGCTAGTCCGACTAGAGATCAGGCGCACAACATTTCGGAGGACAACGTGCACCAGAAGCCGACATTGCACGTTGAAGGTCAGGTCAGCGTCTTGCTAGTGACCTTCAATTCAAGAAATGCCGAACTCTCGGTTGCTTATTATCCCCTGTCGCAAGAACGGGAATGCCCCTGAAGCCAGGTCATCGCCATTGCCACCAAACCGGGCGGGATTGGCGTCATTCATGGGCCTTGCGGCCATTATGCTATTAGGCCCGCGCTAAGGGCTGAGTTTCGCGGAACAAGCCGACGCATGGGTCCGTTTCCTGCGTGCCAAGAGCATCACGACTGCAGCTTGGTCGAGCTATAAAGCCTCGGTGTGCCACTGCACATGTGAGGCTTCGTTATGCGCGACGCTACTCATGCGCGGAGCCACTCATGGAAGAGTTCCTACTGTTCGCAGCCGTCGGGTTTCTGGCCCAGGCGGTCGATGGTGCTCTAGGGATGGCCTATGGCGTGATCTCTTCGACGGTGCTCCTCACCTTCGGGGTGCCACCGGCACAAGCATCAGCTTCAGTTCATGCTGCGGAATTGTTCACCACCGCCGCTTCCGGATCGGCTCATCTTTATCATCGCAACATCGATTGGAAACTGTTTTGGCGACTGATCCCCTTTGGTGTCGGCGGCGGTATGCTCGGCGCTTTCGTACTCACTTCGTTTGACGGAGATCAGGTCAAGCCATTCGTTACAGCATATCTCGCGGTTATTGGGAGCTGGTTACTATATCGGTCGTTTCATCGTATCCCCACCAACCCCGTGAAGCTGAAAATCGTGGCGCCGTTGGGCGCAACCGCCGGATTCCTGGACGCCGCAGGCGGTGGGGGCTGGGGTCCTGTTGCCACCACCGGTCTACTCGGCGCGGGTGGACAACCGCGATTCGTTATCGGCACGGTCAATGCGAGCGAGTTCCTGATTGCACTTTCAGTGTCGCTGAGCTTCCTCGCCACGATTGTAACCGGCCATTGGGAGCAAGCCGGCGAATTCCGCGACCTAACATCTGTTGCCGGACTGATCGTTGGAGGCGTTTTAGCGGCGCCGCTGGCGGGAAGGATGGTCAAGACATTGCGGGAGAGGACGCTCCTGCGGCTTGTGGGATTTCTGATCACGCTTTTGGCCGGCTACCAGACACTCGAACTAACTGGATTGCTCTGACCGTGAGACAGTCGAACGGAGGCAAGGAAATGAGCACTTCGACCAGGATCGGCATCGGAGCGGGCTGGCTGGGCGGCGCGATCGCCGGATTCATGCTCGATGCCGGTGTCGTCAAGCCACAAGATCTTGCCTTCTCCTATCGGCAGACGAGGCCCGACTGCGGCGGAAGCTCGCGCTGGATCGAGGTGACATGGATGACCACGCCCGAGCCTTGCTCCATCATCATTGGCAACAGGGCAGATCAAGCAGGGTTCATCGGCTTCGCGCGAGGATGATTTGGAACGACGGGAAGACCAAAGACGTTCGTGCATATTGCATCCGCTAGCCACAGGTCTAACGCTTGCTATTCTCAGTAGTTCGAGGCGTACCATGTTTCGCAACTCGGGCATCATTTCTCTGCCTCGCCCGCTTGAGCGTCGTGTGGACACTCTTGCCCAGTCGTTCATGCGCCAGCGGCTCGGATCTCAGATGGACTTCTCGACTCCGGAAGGCGAGCCGGCGCTGTTACCACCCAACTCGGTGTCCTGGCGCATTTTTAAGAACCCTGTTGCGCTGTTCATCGGCGGGGTAACGGCGGTGCTGCTCGAATTGGCAGAGCCGCGGGTTCGCGACGCCATTTGGCAGCACAGCAGCTTCCGCTCCCTCGCGCTCCGACGATTGCAGCGTACGGGCCTCGCTGCTTTGGTCACGGTCTACGGCCCCCGATCCAAGGCTAAGGCCATGATTGAAGATGTGGTCAGGATGCATGGGCGCGTTTCGGGTCGAACCAGCGAAGGCGAGCCATACCACGCCACCGACCCGGAGCTGCTGGACTGGGTGCAAGCGACGGCCGAGTTTGGTTTCATGGAGGCCTATCACGTCTATGTGCATCGTCTGCATTTTTTCGAACGGGACGCGATGTTTGCTGAGGCTCGCCCCGTGGCGCTTCTCTATGGTGCGGTCGGCGCGCCCACGTCTCAGGCCGAGCTTTACGCGCTGTTCGACGTGATGAGGCAAAGACTCGTCGCGTCGCCGATCGTGTCGGAGTTCCTGGAGATCATGGAAGAAGTTCCCGCCTTGCCGGGAGTTGCTCGACCCCTTCAGCGGCCGCTTCTGAAGGCGGCCGTCGAGATCGTACCCCAATGGGTCCGCAAGCGGTTGGAACTCGGCGACCGCTGGACCTTGAAGCCGTGGGAGCGTGCTGTTGTGAAGACGACGGGTGCAATCTGCGACAGCACCGTGCTTCATTCATCACCAGCCGTCCAGTCGTGCCGCCGCCTCGGCCTTTCCGAGAGCTATCTCTATCGCCGAACGGCATCCGAAAACCTACACAGAACCGGACAGTGTTCGTTCCTTGACTAAATGTCAGGCACGCGTCGTGATCGTGTCCCAGGGAGTGGTGTAGCTGACGGCTTGGTCGCCGCGCTCTCCGGCATGGGGCCGGGCTGATCAGCCTGCCACGGCTGGCAGGCTGATCAGAAGGATCATCGCTCATTTGGCTGATGGTTTCCAGCGTCATGTATCTGGCGCGCTGCACGGCCCATTCGTCGTTCTGTTCGAGCAGGATCGCGCCAACCAGGCGGACGATGGCGTCATCATTTGGGAAGATGCCGACGACCTCGGTGCGCCGCTTGATCTCGCCGTTGAGGCGCTCGATCGGGTTGGTCGAGTGCAGCTTGGCGCGGTGCTCCTTGGGGAAAGTCATGTAGGCAAGCACGTCGGGCTCGGCGTCGTCCATGATTGTCGCCAGCTTCGGCACCTTCGGCCGGATCTGGTCGGCGACGGCGCGCCATTGCGTGCTTGCGGCCCCGGGCGTTTCCTGGGCGAAGGCGGTGGCGATGAAAGCGGAGACGACGCGGCGCCCGCTCTTGCCGGCATGGGCCAGCACGTTCCTCATGAAGTGGACGCGGCACCTCTGCCATGTCGCGCACAGCACCTTGGTGACGGCCGCCTTGATACCTTCATGGGCATCGGAGACGACGAGCTTGACGCCGCGCAGGCCACGGCGGGTCAGCTTGCGCAGGAACTCCGTCCAGATCGGCTCGGCCTCAGACGTGCCGACCTCCATGCCCAGCACCTCGCGCTGGCCGTCCGCGTTGACGCCGACAGCGATGATGACGACGACCGAGACGATGCGGCCGCCGCGGCGCACCTTCAGGTAGGTGGCGTCGATCCACAGATATGGCCAGTCGCCCTCGATGGGACTTTCAAGGAACGCTTTGACCTTGCCGTCGATCTCTTCGCACAGCCGGCTGACCTGGCTTTTTGGAGATGCCGCTCATGCCCATGGCCTTGACCAGGTCGTCGACCGAGCGGGTCGAGATCCCCTGGACGTAGGCCTCCTGGATGACGGCGGTCAGCGCCTTCTCGGCCATGCGGCGCGGTTCGAGGAAACCGGGGAAGTAGGAGCCCTTCCTGAGCTTGGGGATGCGCAGCTCGACGGTGCCGGCGCGCGTGTCCCAGTCGCGCTCGCGATAGCCGTTGCGCTGGGCCGTGCGCAACGGGCTCTTCTCGCCATAGGCGGCGCCGGTGGCGGCGCCAACCTCCAGCTCCATCAGCCGCTCGGCGGCAAAGCCGATCATCTCGCGCAAGAGATCGGAATCCGGAGTCTTCTCCACGAGCGCGCGCAGGTTCATCATGTCGTCGGTCATCGATGGTTCCTTCGAATCAGGTTGGTGTCAGCAACCCGACCTTACCGGCGAACTGTCGATGACCACCGCAAAGCCGCTCGCTCGCTACAGCGCTATCGAGGGCGCGCCCGCGAGCGGCTTCGCTACCGCCGAGCTACACCACCTGTGGGGACGCGACCCGCGTCGTGCAGACGTTCAGCTTCTAGTTAACGCGTCTTGAAGGCACGAACTCGATAGCCCACTGGACGGCGGGGCGTGACGCAGGCCCGCCAAGCAGACGCGAACAAACTACCGGGCGGCTGCCGGCAACAGTGAAGCCGTCGTACCGTCAAAACCGGCATGGGCCGGCTCGTGGCCGGAGCCGCCCGAGATGACCGTGTAGCCCTTCTCGGTGACTGTCAAAGTCACGATCCTGATCCGCGGGTCCAAAAGCGCCTCCAGCAGCTGAGCGGGGCCCGCCGGTGCGACAAGAATATGGCCGATAGAACCGACTATCCGAAGGCTCGTCTGTTCATCTTGACGACTGACAACTGTGTACAAACCATCTTGGGGAGCAAGCGCGTCCCGCGTGTCCGAACTCCGGAGCAGGCTGCAATCATGCCCCAATCGAGTTGTCCCGCGGCCAGGCAATCATCCGTATAGATTGCCTGATGGGCCCTGTGCCAGTTGCCGATACCGAGATGCACGATTCCGGGCGTCACACTCCGTCGATCGTACCGAGGAATTTGGACACCGGCTGATGCGAGCGCCAAATTGGCGTGAGAAAGACGATTTTCCATTGTATGCAGCTCAATCGAAATGGAGACCACCGTTCATATCGATAACCTCGCCCGTGATGAAACCGACTAGAGGAGACGCGAGGAATGAAACGGTGTGGGCGACTTCTTGAGGTTCGCAAAATCTCCCGACCGGGATTTGAGCAAGCTGGGCCGCGCGCTGTTCGTCGTTGAGCTGTTCGGAAACCATCGGCGACATTACGTAGGCGGGCGCAATTGCATTCGAGGTCACGCCCTGGCCAGCGGTCTCGCGGGCAATTGAAAAGGTCAGCCCGATCATCGCGCTCTTCGAAACTGAATACGCCGTCCCTGCGGTCAAGCCTCCGCTTTTGGCGGCATAGGAGGAGATATTGATCACCCGACCCCACCGTTTCGAGCGCATCCCTGGAAGAAATATCTGGGCGAGAAGGAATGCGGCTTCTACGTTGACTATGTTGACCCTTCGCCATTCCTCGATCGAGGTATCTGCCATTTTGTGGTTCGACAGAATGCCAGCATTGCATTATCAATCAGTGCAAACAATATATAATCCTGGCATCACTTTTGTGAAATTATCAGCTTTATTACTTACCTCTACTTTCCAATATGCTTTCTGCGTGGGTGAGCGCTTCAAAGGCACCAGGCTTAGGCCAAAACTCCTGGTCCTCAAGAATCGGGACTTGCGGCTAAGTGGCGTGACGCCAATAGTAGAAGAAGGCATCCTCGATAGTGGGTGTCGCGATGTAGCGGTCTAGCGACTTGAACCCCCGACATCTGCACCGGAACATTCTGCCGCATCTTACCCTGTCCGATTTGCAGGTCGCTACTCGCCTTTCCCGAACGAGCCGGCGAGGCAGCTTCCGCACCACGCAACATCTCTTATCTAGGGCAACACGATCTCTTCATTACCGGATGGTGCGGGATGTGGATTTGTTGTGCCGACTGCAATATGGCCCCGTTTATCGGGACTGAGGCTTGTCGAAACAGTCAACCGTCTGGATTTGATATCGTTGTGCTGTTTCGATGCCGACGTTGTCGAGGCCGCGTCTATGAAGAGTGACACGCTTTCGTACCCACCCCGCGGCCTCTCTCGTGAGGAAGCAGCGCGCTATGTCGGTGTCGGATCGACACTATTCGACGATATGGTTGCTGACGGCCGCATGCCGAGGCCTAAGCACGTCAACAGTCGCGCGATCTGGGATCGTGTGGCGCTCGATATCGCTTTCTCCGCCCTGCCAGACAAAGACAATGGTCTGCAACAACTATTGGAGCGGAGCAAACGAGAGCCGACAAGGAGATAAGCAACTACGCACATTGCGTATACGCTGCAGGCGTAGTACAGTCACCGCCTGAGCGGATGAGATGATGTGAACGACAATGAAAAGCTCGCGCGAGAAGTGAAAGCCTGGCGGGCGAAGGGAGGATTCACCGCCGAGAGTGCAGCCAACGTCTTGGGAATACCGAAACGCACTCTTGAAGGTATAGAGCAAGGTCGTGGCTTCCCTTACCCGGTACTTCTGCGCGTTGCTATAGAAAGCAAGACCCTTTCGCTTCAGGCAATGCTGGAGGATTCCTCGCCTGTGAAGCAACGGCAGCGGAAAACTCAAAGTGAGATCTAATGGCCAGATCATTCAAAGATGTCCGCTACCCCGGCGTTTCGTCGCGCATCAAGAACGGAAAGCTCGTCTATCGCTATCGCGGCAAAGGAATGCCCGAAATTCGGCTTCCTGGCAGACCAGGCGATCCTGAGTTCGAAGCCGCCTATGAACAGGCAACGCAAGGCCAAGGTCAAAAGGCCGTCATCATTGACTTGCCCGGTCTGGCGTTGCCAAAGACATTTGGTCATGCTGCGCGCCGACTTGAAGCGACGATGGAATGGCTGGACTTCGACGAAGCGACGCAGCAGAAGAATGCCCGGCTTATTGAACGCTTCCTTCGGATGCAGGTCGATCCTGCCTATCCGCTGACTTGGCGCAACACGCCGGTGGAACATCTCGATGCCGACCATTTGCGTGCGATTATCGAAAGTGTCTTTGCCACCAACCGGACGGTTGCCAAGCACCTGCTGGTGGCAATCAAGAAGCTCCTATGGGTGGCGATCGAAGTTGAGAAATGGATCAAGCCGCAGGACGATCCCTCGCTGTCGATCCGTGTCCGCATTCCAAAATCGACTGCCAATCCCGCCTGGCCGATCGCCATTCGTGAAAAGTTCGAGGCGCACCATCCAATCGGATCAGCGCCGCGCACCTGCTATGCGCTCGGTTTCTGGCTCGGGAACCGACGCGGCGATATCGCCTCACTGGAATGGGACGATTTGGTCCTCGAGGAGATCGAATTGTTCGATGGCTCCTTGGAAACAATCGAAGCCTTCGACTTCCGACAGCAGAAAAATCGCAACCGTCATGGCGGGCGCGAGATGTTCATCCCTGTTGTGGACAAGCTGGCGCAAGCTTTAGTGCCATTAGATCGCTCTAAGGGTGGGACGGTATTGAAGCACGCCTATGGGCGTCCGTTCTCCAAAAAGAGCCTCACTGGCATGATGGCACATTGGAACAAGCAGGCCGGCATCCCGGAGGGCTACACCCTGCACGGGCTGCGCCGTACCTTCGGCACGTATCTCGCCGAATGCAACATCCAAGCCCGCGCTATCATGGAGGCGATGGGGCATTCTTCAATGACGGTAACAGACCACTATGTGCGAGAGGCCAATAAGAAACGGATGGCTGTCGATATCGCCCGCCCATCAACGAGCGGGAAGCCAAACGCGACGCCATGAAGCAACGGATACCTCTGCGCGTCATCAAATGAGTGAATCAACCCGACCAAGCGGAGGGTGGCACATCGGCCGCCCTTTTTTGGGCCCATAATAGGCCCAAAACGTTTTGGGCCGAGGCGTATTTTCCTCAATAAAATCAATGGTTATGGTGGGCCCGGAGGGTATTCAGAAAGCCATAAAAATCAATTGGTAAGAGATCAGTGGGACTTCAGAGCATTCAAATCTTTTCCAATGTTTTTCAATGTTGTTGTCCCACTCAGAAGTGCCTCAGTCCACCAAGCCGACGCACTGAACGCCTCACTCGGAAGGGAGGTTTGCGCAAGGCGAAAGGAAGATCGCGTCGGTGTGCAGCCTTCCTGAGAAAGGTCGCGGTAGAGCCAACTGCTGACGCTCAGCGCGAAGACATCAATGTCCTGTTATGGGGCCCTCAGAGGACCGGCCGCTTCTCGCGCCCAGAAAGCGATAGCAGACATGCAACTAGGTGGTACAAAAGTCTCTAGCGTGACCCTTTCGAGACATTTGCGTGCGGCATTTGCGTCTCGAAAGCGGTTCTTCAGTGCTACCAGCACCAACGACCGTCTGCGGTCGTTCAGAACATGGGTTACCGTCTCTAAACCGGATATTGGACCGGGCAGCCGCCGGAATTGATCGAATGGAGGTGATCGCATGTCAGGAGGCGTTCAAAAACGACCTACGACCGCGATCTTCATCGCGGCCGTTTTCATGGTGTCATTCCCGGCTATGCTGACAAGTTCTTTATGATCGGCAGCTTGCGGATCGTCTTGCCCGTCGCCGCCCGTAGCGCGTTGGCGACGGCCGGGCCGATCGGCGGCACACCCGGCTCGCCAACGCCCGTGGGCGGCTCGTCGGACGGCACAATGTGCACCTCTACGCGCGGCATCTGCTCGATCCTGAGCGGCATATAGGTGTCGTAGTTCTCTTGGTCTACGACACCGCCCGTTAGGGTCAGCTCCTCCTGGAGGATCGCGCCTAGCCCGAAGCCGATACCGCCCTCCATCTGAGCGCGGATCTGGTCAGGATTTATCGCGGTGCCGCAATCTACCGCGCAGACGACGCGGTCGACTTTGAAATCATTTCCATCGTTGAAGGTGATCTCGACCACCTCGGCGACATAAGTCGAGAGGCTTTCATGCAGGGCCACGCCGCGGAAACGGCCTTCCGGCAGAGGCTTGTCCCAGCCTGCCTTCTCAGCAGCCAATTTCAGCACGCCGGCATGCCGTGGATGGTGACCGAGCATCGACAAGCGGAAGTCGACCGGATCACGGTTCGCAGCGGCGGCGAGCTCATCGATCAGGGTTTCCATTGCGTAAGCGGTGTGGGTGGAGCCTACCGAACGCCACCACAGCACTGGGATGTTCACGTCCGTGGTGGTCAGCTCGACCTTCAGGTTCGGGATCGCATAGGGCAGGTTGGTGGCGCCCTCTACGGAGGTCGGATCGATGCCGTTCTCGATCATCGCCGCAAAGGGCGAACCGCCCGCGATCGATTGGCCCACGATGTGGTCATGGAGAGCGACGACATTGCCTTCCTTGTCGAGCCCCGCCTCGACTGCGTGCACATAGGCCGGCCGGTACCGCCCACCCCGCATGTCGTTCTCGCGGGTCCACTGCACCTTCACTGGCTTGCCGGGTCCCAGTGCACGCGCTGTGGAAACAGCTTCGATAATGAGATCTGCGTCCGAGACCGCTCGGCGGCCGAAGCTGCCGCCGGTCTTCATCACGTGCAGCCTCACCTTGTCCGGCGTGGTGCCGCCTACTTGAGCGGCAGCCGCCTGATAAAGGTCGGGCATCTGGTGTCCGCCCCAGACGTCGATGGTGCCGTCTTCGTTGATTCGGGCGGCCGCGTTGAGTGGCTCGATCGAAGCATGGACAAGATAGGGGAATTCGTAGTGCCCTTGGATGACTTTCTCAGCACTGGCCAACGCTGCGGGAGTGTTACCGTCGTCCCGCGCGGTGGCCGCGCCGGGATCGTCTGCTGCCTTAGTGTATTCGGCCATGATCTCGGCCGTGCCGCGCCTTTCGGCCTTCTCTTCGTTCCAGGTCACCTCCACGAGATCGCGGCCCTTGAGCGCCGTCCACATGTCCCTGCCGACCACGGCAATGCCGCGCGGCGTCTGGACGACATCGACAATGCCGTCGAGTGCCTTGGCCTTGGAGGCGTAGAAGCTCTCGATCTCAGCGCCGAACTTCGGCGGATGGATCATAACGGCCGTATTGAGTCCATCCATCTTGAGGTCGATCGTGTAGGTCTGCGCGCCATTGGTCTTGCCGGCGGAATCGTAGCGCTTGAGGCTGTCCGATCCGATCTGGGCCCACTTGTCGCGCGGCTTTAGCGGCACGTCGTCGGGAACCGGCATTCCCGCTGCGGCTTCAGCCAGGTCACCGAAGCGCGCCTGCATCCCTGAGGCGTGCGACACGACCCCGGAAGCGACTGTGATCTCGCCGGCTGGCACGTCCCACCGCTGCGCCGCGGCCGCCACCAGCATGGCCCGTGCGGCAGCACCGGCCTTGCGATAGCGCTCCCACGACGAGCTCATCGACGTGGAGCCACCGGTTCCCTGCGCGGCCCCGCCCCAGGCGAGATTGCCGTAGAGCGCGGTATTGCCATATCCGCCGACCACGTGGACCTGCGCCCAGGCGCCGTCGAGCTCTTCCATAACCAGGGTGGCGATGCCGAAATAGGAGCCTTGTCCCATCTCGAACTGCGACGAGTGGATGACGATTCGGTTCTCCGGTGTGATCTCGACATAGGTCTGGAAGGGGTTCGCCTGGACCGCTGCAGGCGTCGTTTGTGCGTTGGCGGGCGCGGCCATCATTAGCCGGTAGCCCACGGCGAGGCCCGCGGTGGTGACGGCCGTGCCGAGGAGGAACTGGCGGCGCGTGGGCCCCACGGCATTATGCTTCGGGAGAAACTGCAACATGCCTCAAGTCTCCAGCCGGTTGGCGGTCTCGTGGATGGCCGCGCGGATGCGATGATAGGTGGCGCAGCGGCAGAGATTGCCGCTCATCGCCGAATCAATATCATCGTCCGTCGGCTTCGGCGTCTCTGTCAGGAGGGCCACGGCCGACATGATCTGGCCAGACTGGCAATAGCCGCATTGAGGTACGTCGAACTCGGCCCACACGGCCTGGACCGTTTCGCCGATCTTGCCCGACACGCCCTCAATGGTGGTGATCGAGGCTCCTTCGATGTCGCCGACTGCGGTCTGGCACGAGCGCGTCGGCATGCCGTTAACGTGAACCGTGCAAGCGCCGCACTGGGCAAGGCCGCAACCGAATTTCGTTCCTGTGAGTCCGATGCCGTCACGGATCGCCCAGAGCAGCGGCATCTCTGGATCGACGTCGAGTGTTCGCGCCTCGCCATTGAGGGTAAAAGCGACCATGGCTTGCTCTCCTTGTCCTGAGCTGGCTATCTCGTTGCGCCTCCGCCCGGCTAGAAACCGGACTCTTCTTGCTGAGGCATAGCGACCACAGACTAGGATCGCGCAGCTCGAGCAACAAGCCGCTAGCTCGCAATCGCGAGATCGTGAAGTGGCTCGTGTCGAAAGGCTAGAGGCAACTGAATGTCATTTTTGGGCCGACCGGCCGGTCAGTTTCCGGCTCGATGACCTGGTTGGCAGTCATTCCGCTTCTAAGCCTAAACCCCAGAGATGAACTGTAGCAGCATCATAAAAGACGACATCAAGCGGCGATTTTTCGTTGCGCTGCACCGCTAGCTCGTTCGCGTGGTTCATGATCCGCTGGTTATCCGCGGATGCTGGTTCACCATAGATGCCAACACAGAGCTTGCGAAACTTGCCACGCGCTACGCGGTTAAGGAATGTGGTCGTCATTCGTAGCGAGCGAATGGCCGAAAATGAAGAAGCAATGACTGGCGGTCTTCACATTCGCGGTGAACTGCTTGAAGCCTTGGTACAGGTAGGCATTGTGACGGATCTTCGCCTTCTTCTGGGCGCTGGTCCCTTCCGCCACGAACAGCGGATAGGCGTTGCCATTGATCGCCTCGCGCGCCTGCTCCACAAGAGGGACGCCCTTTCGCACCCAAGTGTATTTCTTGAGTTCAGACCCTGGGTCGAAAAGTGCAAGGCGCATGGAGGAAGTGGAGCGGGCGTCATGCGCGCCGACCTCACCCTGCCGCACCACGTATTCCGCGTTGGGATCATCCTCATCATTTCCGAAGCCGTCATCCGCGCAGGCGATGCTGAAGCCATTGCCCAGAAGCAAATGGCGCCTAGCCCATGTCGCGGAGTCGGCGATCGCGGCTTCGAATGTCATCAGCGGGTTCTGCCTGTTTTCATCGCCATTGCGCCGCCATCTACGTGCGCCAATAAACAGGTAGCCAGCTGAGTGTAACTTAACTACTTGCGTTAAGTCGCGTTGACAAGGCGGAATTATTGGCTAAGTAATAGGCCAATGGACATCGACTTCGCAGACCCGCGCCTGGCGCTGATTGAGACGGAAGCCGCAGCGGACACCCGCTTGCCCGTCGCCGTCATCCAGACCGCGCGTCAACGCCTTAGCATCATGCGAGCAGCGCCCGACGCGCGCACGCTGCACAACTGGAAGAGTCTTGGATTGAAGCCACGCGCTGGATCGGCGGAGCACTTCGTGGTGCTCTCGCCGCAATGGTCGATAGTGGTCAAAATCATAGAAAAGAACAGCATCATGACGGTGGTCGTGACAGCAATGGCAGAGCATCTGCGCGGGGTGGCATGACGGGGAACAGCAATCAGGTGGCCATCGAGCCACCGGGCACGTTCATCAAGATGGAACTGGAAGCGCGTGGATGGTCGCAGCGCGATCTCGCCTTCATTCTTGGCCAGACCGAGCAGCAGCTCAATCCGCTCTTGTCCGGCAAGCGTGGCATCACCCCCGATATGGCGCGCCTGCTCGGCGACACGTTCAATACGTCGCCGGAGTTCTTCTTGAGCCTTCAGGGACGTTATGACCTGCAGAATTCCAAGGAGCCGGATCCGGCGGTGAAGACTCGGGCCGGGCTGCAGGCTCATTTCCCCGTACGCGACATGATCCGGCGCGGTTGGATTCAGGACGGCGAAGCATCCCTGCTCCAGCTCCAAATGTCTCGCTTCTTCGAAGCAGCCAATGACGATAGGCTGGGTGACATCGCATTCGCTGCGAAGCGCACGCATTATGATGCTGCGCCGCCGCATCAACTCGCGTGGGTGTTTCGAGTACGCCAGCTTGCCAGACAGATGGAGGTCGAAACTTTTTCGACCGAAGAGCTCCGTGCACTTCTGCCCAAATTGCGCAGCTTGATGGTCGATCCCGAGGCGGTCGCCTCGGTGCCAAGCCTTTTGGCGGGCTGCGGAGTACGCTTTGTCGTCGTCGAGGTTCTGCCCAACGCCAAGATTGATGGGGTCTGTACCTGGCTTGACGATGCGTCCCCCGTGATCGGTATGTCTACGCTGTACGATAGGCTCGACAACTTCTGGTTCGTTCTACGGCATGAGATCGAGCATGTGCTGCAGGGTCATGGCAAACAATCGATCGGAATGCTCGATCACCTGACGGGCGAGAGCGCCAATGATGCAAACGGAGCGGCGGACGAAGAGACTGTTGCCAACACTGCGGCCGCCGACTTCTGCGTCCCGTCAGCGAAGATGTCATCCTTCTATGCCCGCAAGCATCCCTATTTCTCGGAGCGCGACGTTGTCGGCTTCGCGGCGCTAATGGCCGTCCACCCCGCGATCGTGGTTGGCCAGCTCCAGAAGCGAATGAAACGCTTCGATTATCTGCGCAAGTATCAGGTTTCGGTCCGCAGGCATCTGCTCAAGGAGGCCATCGCCGATGGCTGGGGCAATGTGGCCGAAGCACAGCTTTAGGGATAGGATCTACACGTGGCGACCTTCAGCGAACAGATGCAGGCGATCTTCGGACGCTATACCGAGGAAGTAAGTACGGACCCCGTTTCGCTGGATGAGGTCGCGGCCTGGGCGATCGAGCGCGGGCTTTACAGGCCCGCCCCGCGCGACATCGTGAAAATCTGTCGCGACGCTTTGGCGGACAGCCTGCGCCAGGAGAAGCGTGTCGATGAGAAAGGGCGCAAGTATCGCGCCAAACATTCGATCCGTACCTGGATCGAAGGCCAGCAGCTGAGCCTGTGGGCTGATATCGACACGGCGCCACGCTCCTTCTTAGAAAAGTCTTTCGGTCAGCGTCGTAAATCGATCGCGGACGACTGTTTCCAAATCAAGCAGGACGTCGACCACTTCAATGACGAGCATCCGGACGAAGAGCCCATTCAGATGATCATCGACTTCACGGATGACGTTGCTGAGATGGAAGCCGCTGTGCTGCAGGATACTGGAGACGAAGAGGCTGCGTAAGCCGCCTGACCGGCGAATCCCACAATCAGCCGTCCCGAGATGGCTAGGCCGCGAACCCGAACGAACGAGGGCTGCATCTTCAGCATCAATCCGGACGCTCATTCGATCCGCGAGCTCGACCACATGCATTGGGGTGTCGAGATGGCGCGCAAGGGCGGTGTGCCTGCGAGGAGGGTCCTGAACGCGATGCGTTTGAACCCTCCTTGCGCATCTCGCACGGCGCAGGCAAACGTCCTAACCTGATTGTGCGCCCGGCCTATCAGTGCAGGAGTCCGTCATTCTCAAAATCTTCCCAGCCGCGCAAACTGGAGTGCGAGTTCTCATCGGGGCCATGGCCAACTGAAGCTGCAGTTCCGCGACCGCTTCTTTGAGCACGTTTCATAGCGGCCTTTCCCGCGGCTCGCCGCCTATTGTCTGCAGCTGTCGCTGCGTCCTGTTCGCGCCAGACCGTAACCAGGTCGCGATCACGCACATCCTCCACGTGCTGCGGGTCGAACACGTGAAAGGTGATGTTCCTTGCCCGCCCGCGGAGTTTCACCGTTTTCGTCCCGGCGCTCTGCAAGCGACCATCTTTCAGCCAGCGGTGCCGTTCGGCCGTCGAGATCGTCAGAATGTCCTCGATTTCACGGGGGATTACGGGCAGGTCTTCGATATTCTGCAGTGCTTTGGATACGATCCCGAATACCACCTGCACATCATTCTCGGCGCCCTCAGACAGTCGCAGGGTAAGCACGTGGGACTCGATATGGAGTTGAAGGCGCCGCACACCACCGTCATCCCGCTCTGCTTCGCCTGCCATGAGGAGTTTCGTCGCATCGCGAGGCGAGCGTGGGAGGCGAAATGCGGGCAGTCACGCGGACATGTCTCTTCGAGTGAGAGGGCAGTTGTCACAGATCTGACGGTCGCGGTATGAATGCCGTCGGCTTTAGGAGGTTCGGGTGGCAGAAATAAGAAATCTTTGGCGCGTGAGTTTTCTCGAAGACGAAATCCCTCCCTTTCACTGCCCAACGTGTGGTCGCGGCAATCTTAACATGATCGAAAACGGCTTGACCGCGATAAGACCTCTTTACGCTGCCCCGGAAGGTGGGGGTTACTCGCCCGACGAGGACCGGGGTCGGTTCACCCTTGTGCTGAAGTGCGGCGTGCGAACCTGCGGTGAAATCGTGTCGGCGGTTGGGACCTACCAGGCTGAGGAAGTTCACAAACCGAACGGTACTTTTGCAGAAAGGCGACTCCGGCCGACCTTCATGTATCCGGGTCCTTCCCTTTGCGAAGTGCCCGACAATACCCCAGAAGCGGTCAGAGAAGCGCTTCAGCAGAGTTTCAGCCTGTTCTGGGCCGACTTGGGGGCCACAGCCAACAAACTGCGTGTAGCGGCCGAGCGGGCGCTAAACGATCAAGGGGTTAAGCAGTACAACCGAACGGGCAAGCGGGTTCCTCTGACGTTCGCCAAACGTATCGAGCTATACTCGCAAACCAACGCCGGACACAAAGAGGTTCTGGATGCCCTGCGTTGGGTCGGGAACCATGGGAGTCATTCCGGAGAGGTTGCCAGGGATGACGTCCTGACTGCGTTTGAGCTGATGCAGTTAGCGCTGCAGGACCTTTACGGCAGTCACTACAAGAAAGACCTCGCAAGGCGAGGCCGGGACCTGGTTGCCAGACGGGGTAAGCCTAAGCGCATCAAGGCCTAGAATGTTGCTGCAAGGCTATTTTGACGACAGCGGAAGCCACGGCGGAGACGGCCTATACGTCCTCGGTGGCTTTCTCGCGCCCGATGTAAGCTGGGCGCGGTTCAGCGCTGAGTGGCAACAGGCGCTCGCGAAAGAGCCTGCCATCGACTACTTCAAGATGAGCGAGGCCATATCGCTACGCGGGCAGTTCGAACGTTGGCCGGCTGCGCTGCGCGATCAGAAAGTTTTCGAGCTGGCGGAAGTTGCCGAAAAGCACGCGGTCGCGCGTATATCGGCGATGGTCTACAAGCAGGACTTCGACGCTCATATCAAAGGGGCGTCGCCGTGGCGCGAACTCGATAGCCCCTACTTTCTGCTCTACAACCAGGTAGTCGTTCTAACGGTCAACTTCATCCGCGAATTGGGTAAGCGCTCCCTGGATATCAGCGGAACAACCGTCGAGTTCATTTTCGACGACCAAGGCTTGCTCGGAGAGGATGCGGTGAGTTGGTGGGAAGTGCTGAAACAGGCGCTCGCACCTGAGCAGGTGCAACTTCTCGTTCAGCAGCCTTCGTTCGGCTCGGACAAGCGCCAGCTTCCGCTTCAAGCGGCCGACCTACTAGCCTGGTCAGTTCGGCATGTCGTAGAGGGCGGGGAGGCGTCCGTGCTTACGGGCGCTGTGGTTCAAAGGCTCAAGCGTGTTCCGCCCTATGGCGGTTTCGTCAGCGCCGACCAGATGCGGGATTCTCTGCCGGAGCTGGCCGCGATTAGCGAGCCGTATTGGCCACGCTAGGAAATGGCGGCCGTTAGCCATTGGACGCCGCTGCAGCTTTCTCTGATTCTTTTGCGGCAGCGGCTCGTTGTCCGGAGCGGGGAAGATCGTCTGAATCTCGTTGCCGGTATCCGCTCGCGGCCTTTCGCCATCGAGCCACTGATGCAGACCGTGACGAACCCGACTCCGATTCGGAGGCTGAGACCATGAAGTCCTCCTTTTCTTCGTAGCCGAAGCGGCATCCGAAGCGCCTGCCGTAGTCCTTGATGTTACCTCGGCACCGACCTCCTTATCGGGCCAGCAGACTGTCAGCTTACAGGAGTCAGAGAGCGACGAGCTAACGGCTGGAATTGAGGCGCAAAGCGAGCATTGGCGACACGCGGAACATAGGTCTGCTGCGGGTCATGAATACCGGTTCCGGCGAACGTCCGCTATCCGGGAGCAAAATCAGGCTGCGAATGTCTGCCTAGGGTCAGGAACGCTGGTTGCGGTGAACGTCGCCTATCGGGCAGCGAAATGGGCTGATGAAGGGCGGCTTAGGGTCATGATTTCCGGTTCATCGCCGCTGCAATGACCGATGAGTCACAGACGCTGCATTTCGCGCTAGACCGCAGCTGCGGTATTCTCGATCATACGCTCAGCCATCGTATTCGCACCTCGTTGCCGCCGTTCGCCGCACCTATCGATCGAAGGCCTTCCAGCCTCGCGATAGCCGCGCTATGTGGCTGCACACAACCTGACGACGAACAGGAGCAAGATTGGACATAGAAGCCAGCACAAGATCGCCCTCCCCCTGTCCTTGCTCGTTTTTATGCGAAAACAATCAAACTGAGTGCTGCGGGGATAGCGAGGTCGATTTGGCCCACTTCAGAGCGAAGTCGGCCATATGCCATTGATATATTTTGGTGGGCCCTGAGCTTGCTTGGAAAGTCAGAAATATCAAAGGCTTATTCGACAGTGGTACTGTGTTGCGTTACTATGCTCTCCGGTCTTTTCCGGTTGATTTGTCCCACCCCTGATGCCGATTGCGGTCATTCGCCGCTGCCTTGGTCAATTCCCGATTCCACAAGCATCCGGTCCTGAGTGGGCAGACGGCCTTCCTAGTGGTAATTAGTCAGCGACACGTTGACCGTTCTCGTCATGCGCGGGTGAAATCTACGTTCGACCATATACGTCGTCGAAGCGAACGATATCATCCTCGCCGAGATAATCGCCGCTCTGCACTTCAATGATCACCAGGTCAATTCTGCCTGGGTTCTCCAGCCGATGCTTATGGCCGCAGGGGATGTAGGCTGATTCGTTTGTCGCCAGGAACAACTCCTGCTCGCCATTGACGATTTTCGCGGAGCCGCTGACCACGACCCAGTGCTCCGAACGATGATAGTGCATCTGCAGGCTCAGCCGCCGACCGGGCTTCACCTCGATGCGTTTGATCTTGAAGCGCTCGCCTTCCTCAAGAACCGTGTAGGTACCCCACGGCCGGTGTACCGTGCTGTGGACCAGGTGAGCTTCATGTCCTGAAGCCTTGAGGCCCTCGAACAGCTTCTTGACGTCCTGAACGCGGTCGCGGGATGCGACAAGCAAAGCGTCCGGGGAATCGACGATTACCAGATCGCTGACACCGACCGTGCCGATGACGCGCTTGTCGGAGCTCACATAGCTGCCGGTCGTGTCGACCATATGCACATCGCCGCGTATCCTGTTCCCGCTTTCGTCGGGGGCGATCAAATCGGCCATTGCGTTCCAGGATCCGATGTCATTCCAATCCATGTCGCAGGCAACCACGGCAAGTTTGTTCGTCTTCTCCATGACAGCGTGGTCGAGGGAGATTCGCGGGGCGGAGCCGAAATGCTCAGGCGCGAGTTCGATTTTGGCAAAGCCTTCGCCTTGACTGAAGCGGCCGTTCTCGTAGCTGTCGGAGACGGCCTGGATCACCGCGGGGCAATGCGATGCCATCTCGTCGAGCATGGTTTGTGCGCTAAAGCAGAAAATGCCGGCGTTCCAGAAGAAGCGCTTGGACGCGACATAGGCTTTGGCTGTGTCCAGATCCGGTTTTTCAACGAAACGGACGACTTTCTCACCATCCGCTTCGATATAGCCGAATGCCGTGTCCGGTCTGGTTGGGGTGATGCCCAATGTGGCGATCCGCCCGAGCTTCGCATGTTCGATGGCCCGGCACATGACGTCTAAAAATGCAGGCAGGTTGCCAACCATGTGATCGGCTGGGAAGACGCATAGAATCGCGTCAGGGCCTTGCGTTGCCTTGGCATGGATGGCGGCTGCCGCAACGGCTGCGGCCGTATCCCGACCTTCAGGCTCGAGCAGAAAGGTGCGTGGCAGGACCACGGAATCTAGTTCGTCGAACTCGTCCTTAGTAAGGAAGAGGTGTTCCCCAGATGTCACGGCGACGAGTTCCACTACGCCGTTTATCGAACCGACGCGCAACACAGTGTGCTGCATCAGTGAATGCCCGTCTGCCACTTTGAGGAAAGGTTTAGGGTGCGATTGCCTTGAGGCGGGCCATAGCCGCGATCCGGCTCCGCCGCTGATGATGACGGGAACCACTTTCATATAACAACCTCGATTTCGTCTCTGGAGTGATTGCCCGCGCCCTTTCGAGCGTTAGCGTCACGATCGCCGTCGCTCTGGCTTCGTCTGGGGGCTCCGAGTAACAGCGAAGTTCTGGCGCGTTGCCGAACGGCCTCAGATGACGACGCTATCGGTATCGTACGACGCTTCCATGGCCTCGATGAGAAATGGACATTCAACTATGCCTGTTGGTTGCATCCGCCGAATTGTGCAGGTGGCGGGTCTTAACTGAGACCAGAAATTCTTTGGCTGTCTTCTATCAAAATCAAACGACTTGGCTCCTTCAGATCGAACTCAATTACGCGTGGTACGAAAAGGCGTGCATATCGTGTAAAGGCGCTCGTCGGAGGAAACCGAATTACGGTATCGCAGCGCCCGAGAAGATACATCTCAACGAGGGCGGAAATTGCGCCGTCCATTCCAAGTGCTGCAGTGTGTAAGGGGCCGTCTTGATCGGATCGGAAATGCTTGGGGACGGTGAGAAGATCGGGAAACCTGGCCGACAGGTGATCCAGGATTTGCGCGCTGTCCGTGCACAAGAACAGCCGCACAGGCTTGGGGTGCGGCAACGCTTTAGCCTTATCAACCGCAGTGCACACTTGTCGAACGGCGAACTCCGGATCGGCCCAGTAGGGCGCATGCTCCATGATGTCTTCACCGTTACCATGTCGAACATGAACCCCGATGATGCTGTGCCCCTCAAAACATTCTTGGTAAATGGCATCTATGCGTGTTTGAATTTCAGACCGAGGCTTGACACTCTGGAAGACCTGCCGCTCGGCATCCTCATCGCAGCGCCACATCAAGCAAGCGTCACACACTACTGTGTTCGCTTCGACATCCTGTTCGGCCTGAAAGAGCTCGCCCAACTCGTCGCGCTCTTGGAAAATCTGCTCATCTGGGCGGTAAAGGCAGTCGATCGCTGGCCTATTCCACCACTCCGGGAAGAATGGACCCGGGAAGGAAAAGTCGTTTATCCGGTCGTCGCAAATAGCCGGTACGCCAGCGATGTCATTGATCGGTTCGAAGAACACCGGAAAGGCGTTTGTGAAGGGTTGGTCGAGATAGCAGGACCCGCGCCAGTCGACGGCTAGCGTTCGTCCCGACCGCTGAGCGTAGCGCCAAGCGGCCGCCAGCGACCACAGACAATCACCGAACCCCGTACGCCTCTGAGAGACGACGAACCTGCGCTTTACCAATCCACTGACCTGCATTTTCGGAAATCTCGTTTCAGAGACGAGGTTGCATCTGGCTTGGGATCTCTTAATCGATACTAGTCGACCGTTACGCCGGGCGATTTGGTAGAGGCTGCGCGTGGGGCAGAAGAGCTCCCTCAGCACTGCCTATCCTTATCTCTGTGACGCTCGCAAATCTTAACGCCGGGTACACTCGCTTCCGGTTTAAATTCAGCGTTCTCTAATGCGCCAGGCGACATGTGTAAAATTGATTGCGTGAATGTGGCCCATCCATGTGATGGATACTAAGGCGTTCCTTGACCATGAGCCTCTACTGACGTGGGGCCGCGCTTTGCTAAGCGAAACAGCCGGTCGAGGCAGTCCACAAACTCCCTTTTTCAAGTCCAATTCTTAACTGCCTCAACGTAACATGCCATTTGCGGGGCGTTTCCTGAAGGACGGATGTGCAGAACCCGCCAGCCGTCGAATGTGAGGCGCAGGCCATCCGCGTCATTTATGGCCATCACGCTTCCGGTCCCAGCGAAAGATGCGACGGCGCCCTCTGACGCTTTCAAGTGCGCCAACATGGCGCAACTCGTGTCGACCGGATAGCTTTCGATCCGGCCGGACTGAGCGACTGGCACGCGATGCTGTGCGACGACGGCCGAGAGAGGAATTTTGGCGTCTGCAGCCATGTGGAGGATCGTTCCGACGGTTCTGCGGGTTCTCGGTGTCGGAGCCGACACCTGTGCGAACCCGCTTTCGTCCGTTTTCAAGGCCGTTGAGGTTCATGACCCTGTTGTTCGCCGAGATCACCCGCCAGCTCAGCGATCCAGGTGAAGACCGGCACGCCTGTCGATGCGGCGATCATCGCCTCGGCCAGCGAAGACGATGAAGAGGGCGATTGGGTCAAGCACAAGGGCCGACCAGCGTTTCAATGCTTCAAAGCCCATGTCGGTGCCTACGCCGATACGGCCCTTGTCGAGGAGATCGCCGTCACGGCGCCCACACCGAGGACGGCAACGCCGTTCCTGATGCTCTGCCCGACAATCCCGGCGAAGTGTTTGCCGACAGCGCCTACCGAGGCAATCATCTCGGCGACGCGGTGCGCGCCAAGGGTGGAAGGCCGCGCATCGTCGCAACCGCTGTGGGGGCGCGACGAGGCCGAAAGCTCGACGCCTGGAACCAACCGATCCACAGAATTTGTACTCGGATCGAGAAGATCTTCGGCACCTGTAGCCGGATGCGATGGCGAGGGCTGGCAAAGGCGGCCGTTCAAATTCGCCGCACTGCGATCGCCTACAGTATGAAACACAGTTTGATGGTCGCCTCGTCCCCCCATCGTTGAAGCCCAGCTACCGTTTTCGGGCTAGCGCGCCCGAAATTCCTTGGAGGTCAATACGAAATGCCCTACCCGGCTTTTCGCCGCCGTCTCAAATGTGCGGTTCGCCCAAAGCCCCCCGACTGCCACGAACTTTGTCTTCGCGCGGAGCGAAACCTCGCGCCCACGACTTTGTGCCGCCGATGTGCCGCGCTGCCCTGTCAAACAATCCATTTTATGGATGCACCTCATCCAAACAATCGATTTCACTGATCAAAACAATTTCCATTAGAAGACGCTGAAGCCGGCAATGATTAAGATTACTTGGTTAGCGCAAGAGAGCGGTAAGGTGGAGTTGTCGGCTTGGACCCACATGCCCGCCATTTTATCTGGGAATGGCTACGTGCCCTGTGGCGCAGGGCAAGACGATTCTACTGGCCACCCACTTCGTGGAAGAAGCGGAGCGGCTATGCAACCGACCTGCGTGCTTGAGAACGGACGTGCGTCCTCACTCGCTGATTGATGAGCAAATCGGGTGCGACGTGACTGAAATCTATGTCGCTCACCCCGTGAGCTGAGTTCGGCACTCAGGCCGCATGTGCGACTTAGGCAGGTTAGCGGCGAGACTCTGTTTTGCTATGCCTCCAAGCAGGAGCAGGTGTGCTCGCTGGCTGACACTGTCAATGACGAGCTCCGCGCCGCATCTGTCGAAATCCTACCATAGGGTATGGGGCGGGCCGCAGTTTGCTGGCGGTGTGGCGAGCCGGAGTCGAAACTTCAACTATAATAGAGCAGGAAGAAAATGGGCGAGAACAGGAAAGTTGCTCTGGTTACGGGCATAACGGGACAGGATGGTGCCTATCTTACCCGTCTTCTGCTGGAAAAAGGCTACGTCGTTCATGGGATTAAGCGACGTTCCTCTTCCTTCAACACGGGTCGCATCGAAGACATCTACCAAGACCCGCACGATCCCGATCCGCGCCTAATTTTGCATTACGGTGACCTCACTGATGCGACTAATCTCATCCGAGTAGTTCAGGAATCCCAGCCAGACGAGATTTACAACTTGGCCGCTCAGAGCCATGTCCAGGTGTCGTTCGAAACGCCGGAATACACAGCAAACGCCGACGGTATCGGAACATTGCGACTTCTTGAGGCGATCCGCCTCCTCGGTCTGAAGGACAAGACCCGCTTCTATCAGGCCTCGACTTCAGAGCTCTACGGCCTCGTGCAATCCGTACCGCAGAACGAAACAACGCCCTTTTATCCGCGCAGCCCTTACGCCGCCGCCAAGCTCTACGCCTACTGGATCGTGGTCAACTATCGCGAGGCCTATGGTATCCATGCTTCCAACGGCATTCTCTTCAATCATGAAAGCCCACTGCGCGGCGAAACTTTTGTGACGCGCAAGATCACCCGCGCCGCCGCTGCTATCTACCTCGGCAAGCAGGACAAGCTTTATCTCGGCAATCTGGATGCTCAACGCGATTGGGGCCATGCGCGTGAGTACGTGCGTGGTATGTGGATGATGATGCAGCAGGATCAACCGGATGATTACGTGCTGGCGACGGGCAAGACGACCCCTGTCCGCCAATTCGTCGAATGGGTTTTCGAAGATGTTGGCGTCGAGCTCGAATGGCGTGGTGAGGGAGTCGACGAAAAGGGCTATGATGTCGAGACCGGCAGATGCCTAGTCCAGGTAGACCCACGCTACTTCCGCCCCACGGAAGTCGATCTTCTCCTGGGCGATGCCACCAAGGCGAAGGAGAAGCTCGGCTGGGTGCATGAGACATCCGTGCGCGAGCTCGCCGCGGAAATGGTGCGGGAAGACCTCAAGGTCATGCAGACATCGGTAATCATGAAGGAAGCATAATGTACGATCTGAAGGGAAAAGCCGTGTGGGTCGCGGGCCACAAGCATGGTGGGCAGCGCTGTTGTAGGCCGCCTCGCGTCTGAAGACTGCAAAGTTATGGCCGCCCTGACGTTTCCCCCAATTTTATCCAGTCGTGAGTTCGTTTCCGGGGGTGGATTTGCCCTGATGGCCGGTGGACGCGACGGGTGCTGGCGCGGAGCGTTTCACGTTGCGCAGCGCGAGCGACCGTCGCGGGTTGAAGGTCGATGCACATTCGTTGGGTGTCTGCCATCCGATGTGCGAGTGCGGACGCGCGCCGTTGTAATCGGCGCGCCATACATTGAGCCTCGCGCGGGCCTGGGCCAGGGACGTGAACCGCGTCTCGTTGAGGAGTTCATCCCGAAGGGGGCCGGAGCCAGCGGGCTTGATTGGGATGGCCCGCGCGGACGGTCAAGGCTGCGCCGGCCGACCATGGCGGAGGGACCACCTCGGTCAACGGCACGGCCCGATGACGGCGTGCCGATGTACCACAACATACGGCGAGATAGAGCCTTCCGGCGTCGCGGAAAAAAAGCCCGCCGGTTTGAGCCAGCGGGCAAGTTCTGGAGTGGCTGAGATCAACCCAGCATCAGTCAACGACCGGCGGAAGGGTTGGTTGCAGTGGATGCCAGCTAGCCGCAGCATGCTGTGAATCGTAGCAAAGTGAAAAACAAAACTCTGGACTTCTAGGTCGGACTCGCCCCAATATTTGTTTGGGGGATTCACATGAAAATTGGAGCACTCATCGCAAGTGCAGCCCTGTGCGTCAGCGGCTGCTCTACGAGCGCTGTCGTGTCGGACAGCGATCTCACGGCAATGAATACCGTTGCGCTATGTCACGTTCTCGCCAGCAGCACGGACGAACAGTATCGTAGCAGGGTAGCGGCCCTTCTAGTGCGCAGGGGCGCAACAGCAGAGAGGTGCACCAGGCTTGTGCAAACCGACAATGCTGTCGCGACAGGCATAGCGATCGCGGCTGTCGGCGGCGCAGCTGTGGGTGTCGCTGCCAACAACGGCTATGGAGGCGGAACATATTACCGGCCACCGCCACCACAAACCTATGGCGTCGCGTGGGACCAATTCTATGGCCAGAACTACAGCGTTATCTGGCGCTGCCGCGACCGGTCCACCGGGCGGTTCCTTGACGATTACTATTGCGCCGGCCTGCCCATGGTCGACAGCGCATGGCCGGGCTGGTCGGCGTAGCGGATGAGCAGGCCATACCGCAAATATCGATCCAATCGGTGGCAGAGACCCACCGGTGCCAAGCTGTGGCGGCGCCAACTTGCGAGCGTGCCGGCAATGCTCGGTCTTACGGCAGCGGCGGCGGTGGCCGCCTTCCTGGCGCCGTCGGGCGCGCAACGTAGCGACGATGCATCAAAGGCCAGCCCACGAAGGGCGGCGCCCGCCTCGCTTACCGGTGTCGCTTCCGTCATTGACGGCGATACGATCGAAATCCACGGCCAGCGCGTCCGCTTCAACGGCATCGACGCGCCAGAGAGCCGGCAGCTGTGCCGCGATGCGAATGGCGCCGAGTATCCTTGCGGCCGGCGATCGGCCGAAGCGCTGGACACTTTCCTGGCCGCGTCGAGGCCGCTCGAATGCACATTCGTGACGTGGGACCGCTACCACCGCTTTGTCGGCGATTGTCGGCGCGCCGACGGCGCGGGCGTGGCCGCCTGGATGGTCAAGCACGGCCAGGCGCTGGATTGGCCTAACTACAGCCAGGGCGCCTATGCGGGGCAGCAGGCGCAAGCCCAAGCCTCAAAGATCGGCCTGTGGGCCGGGACGTTTCAGGCACCCTGGGAATGGCGCGCTGCGCACGCCGACGCCGCGGCGCCGTCGAGTCGCCCGCTGGGCATCATCAGCCGTAAGCTGGTCGCGCAGAGCGGCTATTCTTGCGAGCCGCGGAGAACGTGCAAGCAGATCGGTTCCTGCGACGAAGCCAACTGGTACCTGCAAAACTGCTCATGGGGCGGAAAACTCGATCGCGACAAGGATGGGATCGCATGCGAAACACTCTGCTAGCTAAAATGTAACGGAGTAAGCGCGCTACGGCCTGTTCGGCTTTCCGCTTACACCGATCCAACGAAGACCATGCATGGGCGGCGCGGTCTGCTAGACCCATTTTTTGACGAGGTATTCTATATCTGAAGGGCAGAAAAAGTTGTTGCGGCAATAGAGAGAAGACGCCTTAACTAAGACTTTCAAAATCGTTAACATAGTTATTTTTCAGTGTATGCTGACAGGCGATCAAGGCGTGATGTTGCCCTGTCGGGGGGCGAGTAAAATGCAGACTGTGATGAGTCAAAAGCTGGCAAGCTATGGCCAGTGGACCTACCGTGGTGCCTGGGCCCTAGAGATTGCGGCCGCAGCGATTGGTCTTACGACAGGTGTAGCATTAGGTGTACAAGCGTTTTCTGCAAGCGAGTCTGTCACTGCAATGGACTTGACGCTCGCCAGTGCACCCTTTCTCATGGTGGCAATCGCGGAGCTCACCAAGATACCGATAGCTACACTGCTTTTCAGCGCGTCTTGGCTCTGGAAGCCCATAATCTTGGTCTTCCTCCTGATTCTTGCAGGCATCACTTTCGAAACTGTCTTTATGGGGATGGAGAGGGCAGGCGCATTGCGCTCAAGGCGTTCTTCAGACGGCGGCTCGAGGAAAGCTATCCGTATCTCATCTTGGACGCGCGCTATGGACGGGCTCGCGAGGCGGGCGTGATCGCCAGCCAGGCGGTGCTGGTGGCGATCGGCGTGGATTGGGAGGGCCGGCGCCAGGTTCTGGGCGTGAGCCACTTGTCAAAGAAAGTGGCTCGCAAAATTCCACGAACCTTGGGGTTAGCGGTCGCCTCATCCAGCCGCATCGTCGCCTCGCTCACCGTCGAGGCCGAGAAAGAGTGGCCGCACAATTCCTCCGTCACCGCCTTCACCTTGCGGGTCGAGACGCCCTGCACGTACATCTCGACCAGCGCCGACACCAATGCCTTCTCCGAACGCTGGTAGCGCTCAAACAACTCCGTCGAGAACCGGCCAGCCCGATCCTGCGAAACGCGAAGCTCCAGCACCCCGACCCGCGTCACCAGCTTGCGCTCGTAATAGCCGGACCGGTAACTCGTCCGCTCCGCCGTCCGCTCGCCTTTCTCGGCCCCGATCGCCTCCGTCATCTCGGCTTCAAGAACCTCCTGCACGACACTCTGCAATGCCTGGCGAAAGCCGTCCTCATCCGACAACAGCAACGCTTTCAACTCGCCTCTGCTCAGTCTAACGTCTCGATTGGTCATGGCACTTCCCCTTCCACGGGAATCGGTGATCGCAACGTCACCACCGTGCCATGGCCGCTCGCCCCTCAGAGCAAGCGCCGTCCTCTCTCCAAAACTTTTTGCAGAACCTTCAGCACATCTGTGGACGCCCCCGTGAGCGCAAGAAGAATCTTCGAAAAGGCAGTATAGCGGCGCGTAGTCGGGTGCTGACATCTGTCCGGCCTCTGATGCGGCCTTCCATTTGCCGCCGGCCCGTATGGGAGTTCGCCGATCGGATCCATATCACTACCGCGCGCTCGAAGCGCTCTGTGCTGAACTGGTTTTTCCGATCCGTCTCTCATCGACTGTCGCGCCATACCTCTCCGTGTGACCTTCCTACACCTGCGACGACCTCAGACCGAGCTGCTATGCTGCCACGGCCGGAGCCCTGTAGGTCCCACCTCTTGCCATGAGCGCCCAGACGATGCGGGCCATCTTGTTGGCAAGAGCGACGACCACAAGCATTGGCGGCTTGCGGGCGAGCATGCGCCCAAGCCACGATCCTTCCCGAATGCCTCGCCGACGAGCATGCCGCACGACAGCGCTCGCTCCGATGATAAGCAGGCGCCGCAAAGTACGCTCGCCCATCTTCGATGTTGCACCGAGCTTCTGTTTACCGCCGGTTGAGCGTTGCAGCGGCGTCAGGCCCAGCCAAGCGGCGAAGTCGCGCCCCTTTCGGAAGATTGCGGCGCAAGGCGCCAGTGCAACCAGAGCCGTTGCCGTTATCGGACCAACGCCGGGGATTGTTGCCAACCGCCGCACGTCTTCATCCTCTCGGGCACGCCGTGCAATCTCGGCATCGAGCTGCTTGATCCTTTCCTCCAGCGATCTCAGCGTATCGACCAGCATGGTGAGGGCCAGGCGGGCTGCTTCTCGCAGATCGCCCTCAGGATCCTCTACCTTTTCCATCAGCTTGGCGGTGTGAGAAGGGCCCTGGGCAACGACCAGTCCATATTCTGCGAGATGGCCGCGCAAGGCGTTGATCGTCTGAGTGCGCTGCCGCACCAGCAGATCACGAGCCCGGAATACGGCCGCACTCGCCTGCTCCTCCTCACTCTTCACGGCGACAAAGCGCATGGTCGGCCGCTGCGCGGCCTCGCAGATCGCCTCGGCATCGGCGGCGTCGTTCTTCTGCCGCTTCACGAAAGGCTTCACATAGGATGGCGGGATCAGACGAACGGTGTGCCCGAGCTTGCCGATCTCGCGCGCCCAGTGATGCGCCCCAGAACAGGCCTCCATGGCGACCAAGCAGGCCGGCTGCCCAGCGAGAAACGCAAGCACCTTGTCGCGTCGCAGTTGCTTGCGGAAAACAATGGCGCCCGCCGCATCGGCTCCATGCGCCTGAAACACATTCTTCGCTAGGTCCAACCCGATCGTGTTAACTTCCATTGTGGACGCTCCCTCTCTTACGGTGGCTGTCAAACACCACCATTCTGGCACATCGATGCCGTCGAGGGGGCGTCCACATGGGGTAATCGCGGGAGCGACGCGCCCTGGAACCGATCATAGCCTTGGAGGGTGGCTGTTCCCCGATAAGATGAAATACGGGCTCACGACTGGACGCC